>JBHIXO010000134.1:0-9510 GCA_041984725.1 Acidimicrobiales bacterium
GGACTCGGCCCGGGTTGTCGCGGGTGCCGTCCTCGATCGCCGACGCCGCGCCGTCGGGTGTGTACCCGGGATCGACGAGCGGGATCGTGAGCCCGGCGACGGCGCGCAGCTCGATCGTGGTGACGTCGTCGACGAGCCGGCGTCCGTTGGGGAAGCCGGCGGCGTCGCCCGCCACGAGCCCGAGCGGGTTCGGGTCGGCCGACGGCGGGACCGCCACGTTGAGCCGGAGCATGTCCGCGGGGGTGACCTGCCCGCCGAGCACGTCGTCGAGGCTCTTCGCCCCGATCACGTTCTGGAAGCCCGGGACGACGCCCGACGGGATGCCGAAGAGCAGCACCGCGAGGAGATCGACGCGGTCCTTGTCGTAGCCGGCCAGGTTCGGGAACACGTCCGGGTACAGCACCGGCAGGAGGCCGGCCAGCTCCGGTCGGGCCACGTTGGGCACGTAGGTCGCGTCGAACGCGGGCTTGCGCGAGTTCCACTCGTCCTTGGCGGCCATCGGGATGAGGACCTCGTTGACGAGCGGGTTACCGAGGCGGGACACCTGCTCGAACGGGCCGACCGGGGTGCGGACGCCGTCGTCGAAGGTGAGGCCCTGCTGACGCTCGGCCGTGCTCCAGACGCCGATGGTGGCGGCGGGGTCGTCGACCTCGCTCGGGACCGAGCCGTCGACGGTCAGGTCGCTGATCGGGACCTTGATCGCGATGGTGTGCACGTTGGCGTTCGCCAGCGCGTCGACGCCGTCGGTGGCGGCCATCGAGATCAGGTGCAGGTTCTGGAACGGGCGCAGGGTCCCGAGGTCGAACACCGAGCCGAGGTCGACGAAGAACGCGTCGGCGCGCTGGCCGGCGAACACGGTCTCGCCGGTGGCGAGCGTGCGCACGGCCGACGCGGCGAGCGCCGGGTAGTCCGGGGTCGACCGGGGGCCGACGTTGCAGGGCGGGCACGGCACGTTCTTGCCGATGGCCGTGCGCGTGGCCTTGCGGCCGTTGTTCTCGGGGTCGTCGGTGATCGAGTGCACGACCTTGACGACGTTGTAGGTCTGGGGCCGGATCCAGGTGGCGGCGTCGATCGCGTCGATCGGGCCGACGTTGTACAGGAACGTGTTCGGGTTCGTGATCCGTGTTCGGAACCGGAACTCGTAGGACAGGTTCGGCTGCCCGTCGCCGGTGTTGTCGATGTGGACCGCGTACCGCACGTCGTCGCCGAACTCGTAGAAGTTCGGGCCGCCGTTGGCGGACTGCGCGGGCAGGAAGTTGGTGATGATCGTGACCGTCGTCGGGTCGTCCGGCGTGACGAACGCGTACACGTCGGTGTTGTCGGCGACCGGGTCCTTCGAGATCGTGGGTGCTTCGCGATGCGATGACATCAGCTGTTGCCCTCCAGTGCCGCCCGGCCGATGCGCCGCACGAGCTGCTTGTCGGTGAACTCGACGGCCTCTTCGCCGACGAGGATCCGCACGACGCCCTCCTCGGCGTCGACGACCTTCACGAGCAGCGGCGCGGTGAGCGCGGCACGCTCCACCTCGTCGAGCTCGCGTGTGTCCTCGGTACTGCCCGCTCGCGCGATGCCGGGGCCACCGGCGACGGCACCCAGTGCCGCCGCGGAGCCACCGACGAACATTCGTCTGGTGATCGCCATGTCGTCCCTCCGAGTTGCGCCCGCGACTTGGCATGCGGGTCCTGCCGGAATTTCCGGCTCGCTACGAATGGTCCGGTGCGGGACGGGCGCGCGGATGACGACCCGGCGGAAACTTCCGGCGACGGGCCGGTGATCGTTCCGGCGGTCGACCGGTGCCGACTACCCGTCGCGGAGGATCTCGAGCCGGTCCCGGACGGCGTCGGACCGGAGATGGGCGCGCACCGTGTCGAGCGAGACGCGGGCGATCGCGGGTCGGCGCGACGTGTCCATCGAGTTCGCGCCGACCGTGTCGACGACCTCGGGGCCCGGTTGCAGGACGAGGACGGGCGTGCCCGCGTCGCGGACGCGCCGGACCTCGGTGGCGAGCGTGCGGGTGTGCAACCCCCGGGCCCCGGACCAGCGCGGCCGGCGGAGCGCGTCCGACGTCGCCGACATCGGGCTCGACACGACGACCAGGTCGAAGCCGAGCCCTGCGACCAGGTCGGCGTTGGTCGGGGAGTGGGCGCCGCCGTCGACGTAGCGGTCGCCGTCGTGGTCGACCGGTTCGAAGAACCCGGGGATCGCCGACGACGCCTCCACCGCGGTCGCGAGGTGGTCGGGGACGAGGTCGCGTCCGAAGACGACGCGGGCGCCATCAGACAGTCGGACGGCACAGATCCACGTCGGGGCGTCGGGCCACCGGTCGTCATGGGTGCGGCGGATGCGGTCGCCGATGAAGTCGGTCGGCGCCCGTCCCGCGGGCAGGAGACCGGCCAGCGCGACGAAGGGACGGAACCGCGTCGGCTGGGCGAGGGCCCGGAGCGCGAGCCCGGGTGCCGACGGCCGGGGGATGCGGCCACCGATCGGCGGCAGCGGGATCTCGATCGGGCCGCCGGCCCGTTCCGCGTACGAACGCCCGACGTCGCTCATGGGCTCGCCGAGCGCGCCGGCGACGAGGTCGTGGGGCGGGACCCCGAGGCGCAGCGTCGCGGCCACGCCCGACCCGGCCGACGTGCCGACGACGAGGTCGGCCGTCCGCGCATCCCAGCCCGCCTCGGCCAGCGCGGTGAGCACCGCACCGTGCCAGGCGCCGCCGGCGACACCCCCTGCGCCGAGCACCAGACCGACCGTCACCACACCCCGATTCTGCCAGGACCCACGGCACGTCAGCTCCGGTCGGAGCCGGCGCGCGCTCCGGGCGCGCTTCGACTCCGGTCGGAGCCGACGCGCGCCCAGGACGCGCTTCGGATCCTCGCGCCGTCGAACCGGAGGATCCGAAGCGCGCTCTCGGCGCGCTTCAGCGCCGGTCGGAGCCGACGTGCACCGGAACCTCACCCGGGTTGCGACCTACAGTCCGCGGCATGATCCCCGCGACGACCGCGGCCAACAACGCCGCCGGCACGTACGAGCACCTGACCGTCCGGCCGCTCGCCGGTGCGCTCGGCGCCGAGGTCTTCGGCCCCGATGGCGGTCCCCTCGACGTCACCGACCTGACGCCGGCCGCGTGGGCCGAGGTGCGGCGGGCGTCGGTCGACCACCTCGTCGTGTTCTTCCGTGACCAGACGTTCGACCTCGACTCGTTCTCGGAGTTCGGTGCCCGGTGGGGCTCCTTCGGTGACGACCCGTTCGTCGCCGGTCTCGACTCCCACCCGCACGTCGTCAAGGTGGTGAAGGAGGCCGACGAGCGCGTGCCGCTCGTGTTCGGCGGCGCGTGGCACTCGGACTGGTCGTTCCAGGAGCGGCCGCCCGCGTTCACGATCCTCTACGGCCACGACGTGCCCGACCACGGCGGCGACACGTTGTGGGCCAATCTCTACCTCGCCGCCGACCACCTCTCGCCCGGTCTCCGGACCACGCTCGCCGAGCTCCAGGCCGTGCACTCGCCGCAGAAGGCCTATGGCGCACAGGCCACGCACAACGAGCTCGTCGAGAACATGAAGATTCTCTACGGCGAGGCGGCCGACATCCGGCGGGCTCAGCCGATCCTGCGCCGCCACCCCGACTCGGGGCGCACGGCCCTGTTCGTGAACTGGGGCTACACCGAGTCGATCGAGGGGTGGTGGCCGAACGAGAGCGCGGCGCTGCTCGACCACCTCTTCACGATCTCGACCGAGCCCGCGTACACGTGTCGATTCCGCTGGCAGCCCGGTTCGATCGCGGTCTGGGACAACCGGTGCACGCTGCACAACCCGATCGCCGACTACGCCGGTCAGCGTCGCGAGATGTGGCGCATCACGATCGAGGGCGAGGAACCGCTGGCCGGCAGCTGAGCCGTGGTGCCGGCGGGGCGAGACCCCGGCCGCCGAACGGGCACGGCGCCACTACCGTCGTGAGCGTGCCGACGTCGTCGCGAGAATCGATGAGCGCCGACGGGCTCGCCCTCGTACTCCTCGGCGACTCCGTCTTCAACCTCGTCCCGAACACGTGGCTTCGCCAGGACCTCGACCGCCTTGGCCTGCCGTACGAACTCCGGTTCGTGCTCGCGGGGGCGAAGGCGTCGGGCGGGCTGGGGCTACTGGCACGGCGACGGTCCCGGCGGCTCGCCCGTCTGGCGGCGACGGGCCTCGTCGGGTACTTCGGCCTCGCGGTCGTCGCCCACGCCCGCGTCGGCGACGACGCGTCGAAGTACGTGCCCGCCGCGCTCCTCCTCGGTTGGAGCGTCGTCACCGCTGCGCGGCTGGGCCGAACGGCGACCGAGTAGCAAGGAGTCGCGGGGCGTATCCACGGGTCGACCCTGGTTGAGCAGGCTCCGAGGGTGTGGGACCCTGACCGGATGGGTCGGTCGGGCGCGACGCTCCCCTCGGGGACGGTGACGTTCCTGTTCTCCGACATCGAGGGGTCGACGGCGCTGGCCCGGGCTCTGGGCGACGGCTACGCCGACCTCGTCGAGCACCACCACCGGGTGCTGCGCGCGGTGTGGGGGGCGTCCGCCGGGGTCGAGGTCGGCACCGAGGGCGATGCGTTCTTCGTCGCCTTCGCCGATGCCGCCGACGCGCTGCGGACCGCGGTCGCCGCCCAGCGGGCACTGGCGGCGACGGCGTGGCCGACCGACCTCCCCGTCCGGGTCCGCATCGGGTTGCACACGGGCTACGCCACCCCCCGCAACGGCGACTACGCGGCGCTGGCCGCCAACCAGGCGGCTCGGGTCGTCGACACGGCACACGGTGGGCAGGTGGTCGCGTCGGCCGACACCGTCGCCGCGGCCGGCGGCGCGCCGGAGGAGTGCGAGGTCGTCGCGGCCGGCCGGTTCCGGGTCCGGGACTTCCCGTCACCGCTGCTCCTGTATCTGGTGCAAGCGTCGGACCTGCCGGTGGTCGACCTCCCGTTGCGGGCGCGCCCCGCCGACGGCCACAACCTGCTCCGACCGCCGACCGCGCTGCACGGCCGGGTCGCCGACGTCGACGATCTGCGGGCTCGCCTCGGTCCCGGTCGTCTCGTCACCGTCACGGGCCCGGGAGGGATCGGCAAGACCCGCCTGGCGGTCGAGGTCGGGCTGACGAGCGTCGACGGGTGGGACGACGGTGTCTGGTTCGTCGACCTGGCGGCCGCGACGCGGGCGGCGCAGGTCGACGAAGCGGTCGCCGACGCGGTCGGCGCGACGCCGGTGCCGGGACAGCCGGTGCGACTCGACGTCATCGACCACCTCCGAGATCGACGGGCCCCGCTCGTGCTCGACAACTGCGAGCACGTCGCGCCCGGCCCGGCCTCGCTCGCCGACGACCTGCGGCGTGCGTGCCCGGCGGTGGGTGTCCTGGCGACGAGCCGGACGCCGCTGGCGCTGCGCGGCGAGGACGCCGTACCCCTCGGCCCGCTGCCGGCGGGCGGCGCCGACTCGCCCGCGGTCGCGCTCTTCCGGGAGCGGGTCGGGCACACCGACGACGACGACGCGGTCGTGGCCGAGCTCTGCGCCGCGCTCGACGGGATTCCCCTGGCCATCGAGCTGGCGGCGAACAGCGCCCGGGTCTTCGGGGCCGACGCCGTGCTGGCCCGGGTGCGCGACTCGGTCGCGTTCCTCCGCAGCGGCGACCCGACCCTGCCCGACCGTCAGCGAACGCTCGACGCCGTGCTGGCGTGGAGCCTCGACCTGCTCGACGACGGGCCGACCGATCTGTTGCCGGTCCTCGCCTGCTTCGCCGGGAGCTTCGCGCCCGCCACCGTCCTCGACCTCCGGGGTGCCGGCGCGCTCGACGACCTGGCGGCGCTCGTCGACCACTCCCTGGTGCTCCGGGCCACGGCGGCGGGCGCGCCGCGTCGCTTCCGGCTCCCCCACACGGTCCGGACCGCCGTGCTCGACCGGACCGCTGGCGCCCGCGTCGCAGAGGAGGCCCGGCGCGTCGCGGTCGCACTCGTCGGCGAGCTGGGACCCGAGGCCGCGACCGACTGGGCCTGGGTCCGGCGCATGGACGCCGAACTCGACAACGTCCGGGGCCTCGTCGCCCGCCTGGGTGACGACGAGCCCGAGCTCGCCGACCTGTTGGTCACGGCCGTGGGCCTGTACTTCGACCGGATCGGCGCCTTCGCGACCGGTGTGGCCGAGCTGCGGCTCCGGGCGATCCGCTCCGCACCGCCGGGCGTGGCACGCGTCGCCCTGCTGGGCGCGCTGGCCGATCTGCAGCTGCGCGTCAACGATCTCGACGGCGCCGCCGCCACGGTCGCCGAGGCGCGGACCGTGCAGGAGCGGTGCGGGCCGCCGCCGTGGGACGACGGCATGGTGGACCGGACGGTGGCGGAGCTGGCGCTCAAGCGCAACGACGTGGCCTCCGCCGTCGAGCGACTCGAGAAGGCGCTCGGGCGCGCCGTCTCGCCGCGCGGGCGGGCCCGCCTGCTGAGTGCGCTCGGGATCGCCCGGGCGGTGGGTGGCGATCTCGACGGTGCCATCGACGCCTTCTCCCGCGAGCTGGTGGAGATCGACGTCGCCGACCTCGACATCTACCGAATGACGACGTCGGGCAACCTCGCCGAGGCGTTGCTCCAGTCCGGACGCGTGGCCGAGGCGGCGGCGCACCAACAGCGTGCCCTGGTGCTGGCCCGGGAGCGCGCCAACCGGGTGATGATCTCCTTCTCGGTCCTGGTGGCGGCGCGGATCGCCGACGACCTCGACGATGTCGAGCGGATCCAGTTGCAGGGGGCCGGTGCCGCAGGACTCGACGCGGCCGGGTTCGCGCTCTACGACGCCGATCGAGAGGAGATGGACCGCGTCGCGGAACTCGCTCGCCAGATCCTCGGCGCGGCGGCGGTCGAACGTGCCAGGCTCACCGGAGCGGAGCGGGGGCTCGACTGGGCGGCGGACCGGGCGGCCGAGGTGTTGGAGCGGCTCGCCTCCGCCTGAGCTCCGGGGGCGAGGAGGGCGACATGCCGATCGACGAGGAACGTTTCCAGGACAAGCGGCTCCTGCGGGATCCCGACAGTGGCGCCGTGTTCGTCGCCGGCGAGATCGTCGTCCGGGGCGATGGGGCGGCGGCCGTCGAGGCGGCGCTCTCCGGCACCGGGACCGCGCCGCTCGGGCTCACCGACCAGTCCGGCAGCCCGTTCACCTCCGCGGAGATCGAGGGGCTCGACGGCCTGTCCCGCCTCACGTTCACGCTGCCCGAGATCGTCGACGGCGAGACCGATGTCGACGACCTGGCACGGCACCACGTCGCGCTCGTCCGGGCCGCCAACGAGGGCGCCGACGTGCCCGTCGCCCAGCTCGAGCACGTGTTCTTCCTCCACGGTCGCGCCGGCTGCGGGTGCGGGGGAGACGGGTGCGGGCCGCATCCCGCCGACGTGATCGCCACGCTGGCCGGGCCGGCGTCGCCGCCCGGGTCGGGTGGCGGGCAGGGTGGAGGTCGCGGTGGCGGTGGGGCCGGGGCCGATCCGTTCCGCTCCAACCCATTCCGCTCCAACCCGTTCCGCTCCAACCCGTTCCGGTCGAACCCGTTCCGCACGAACCCGTTCCGGACCAACCCGTTCCGCACGAACCCGAACGACCGGATTGACCCGAAGCTCGGTCCCGAGGCGCCGAAGAACTCCGCGGAACCTGCCGCCGGGCAGGAGTTCCCGAAGTTGGCCGCCACCTTCCCCGGGCCCCGCGTCCTGGTGCTCGACACCGGCCTCGCGGAGGGGACGTTGCCCGAGATCCTCGCCGACGCCGTCGAACAGAAGCGACTGTTCGGCGACGACCAGGATCGCCCCGACCTCCCGTTCGTCGACGCGGCCGGCCACCTCCACCAGGTCGACGGCTTCCTCGACCCGGTCGCCGGACACGGGACCTTCATCGCCGGCATCATCGAGCAACTCGCCCCGGGCTGCACGATCGAGGTCCGGGAGCACGTGTCACGCCTGGGGCACGTACGCGAGGTCGACGTGGCGGTCGCCATCGCCCAGGCGCTGGCCCGGCCCGAGAACCGTGAGGAGGCGAAGGACGACGAGCAGCCGCTGCAGCCGCACATCATCTCGATGTCGTTCGGCGGCCCCGTGCTCGACACCCCGTTCCTCGTGCACGACCAGATCGTCGCCGCCCACGCGGCGGGCGTCGCCGTGGTGGCGTCCGCCGGGAACGACGCGGACTGCCGTCCCTACTACCCGGCGGCATGGTCGGATGAGGTCGTCGGCGTCGCCGCGATGGGCCCGGACGGACCGGCGCCGTTCACCAACTTCGGCCCCTGGGTCCGGGCGTGCGCGGCAGGCGCCGACCTCGTCAGCACGTTCTTCCACGGCTGCGAGGCGGGTGTCCTGTCCCTGGCGGGAGGCGACGTCGCGCACTTCCGGGGTTGGGCCCGGTGGAGTGGCACGTCGTTCGCCGCGCCGGTCGTCGTGGCCGCGCTCGTGCGGGCCATGGTCGAGGGTGGCGATGTCGGCGCGCGGGAGGCCGTCGCTCGTGTCGTCGACGCGCCGTACCAGCCGTGGCTGCCGGCGCTGGGCACGGTCGTCAGCTCGTGACGCCGGGGTCGCCGCCCGGTGGGCGGACCCGACCGCCTCAGCGGACCAGACCGTCGAGCACGTCGGGAACGCCGTCGAGACCGACGTCGGGTTCGTGGACGATGCGGGACAGGTAGCTGACCGCGATCTCGCCGGCCTCGACCGCGCCGCCGTCGGTCTCGATCGGCAGTGTCACCGGGTCGCCCCAGTCCATGCGCACGTGGAACGCGCCCTCGTGGCCCTCCTTGGCCTCGAGGCGTGCGTTGGCGACGCTGCGAGGTGGGATGGTGCCGACCTCGGCGAACCGCCAGCCCTTCATGTCGGCGACCGGGCAGTTGGGCACGTTGAGGTTGACGACGACGGCGGGGTCGGGCCGGGTCGTGCCGACCACCTCGGCGACCCGGGCGGCGACCTCGGCGGCCGACTCCCACTGCTGGCCGACCAGCATCTCGTCCCAGCCCTGGCCCTCGACGCCGAAGCCGTCGACGTTCTGGCTGATCGCCACCGCGTTGATGCCGCCGTTGCGGGCGGTGATGCAGGCGCCGACCGTGCCCGAGTGGTAGATCGCCCGGCCCGTGTTGACGCCCGGGTTGATGCCCGACACGACCAGGTCGATCATGCCGAACAGGCCGAAGCGGGCGAAGTAGATGCACAGCGCCGGCGGCCCGGTGACCGACCACGCTTCAGGGACCCCCTCGACCGTCTCGCGATGGACCTCGGGCTGGAGCAGGTGGAGCGTGCCGAGCGCCGCGCCGAAGCCGGAGTACTCGCGGTCGGGGGCGACGACCACGACGTCACCAACCTCCGTGAGTCGTCGGGCGAGGACGTGGAGCCCCGCGGAGTCGATGCCGTCGTCGTTGGTCACCAGGATGCGCACGTCAGGGGTTCTATCCGACCCGGGCGAACACCAGATGAACGCGAGGGTGTTCCGCTGGTCCTGCCAGAAGCGGGGACGGGTGTTCCGCCGGACTCAGGGTCAGCAGCCGCCGC
>JBHIXO010000135.1:0-9495 GCA_041984725.1 Acidimicrobiales bacterium
CTACGAGGCCAAGGACGTCATCGGCCTCGCAGCCACCGCGCTCGGCGACCGCGCCGACGACGTGCTCCAGGGTCCGAGGGCGAGGCTCGGCGCCCCGTGGACGAAGGACCACCGGACCGCCCTCGCCGCCACGGTCGTCGCAGGCTGACTCCGCCCGACGGGACGGCGACGTACGCTCCCGCCCCATGCGGGTCGACGTGGGTGACGGGACGAGGCTGTTCTTCGACGTGGTGGGCCCCGGCCTCGAACCGGCCGACGACCACATGGCCGAACGGCCGACCCTCCTGCTGCTCCACGGCGGGCCCGGGTTCGACCACTCGGCGTTCCGGCCGGAGTTCGACCAGCTCGCCGACATGGCCCAGATCGTGCTGCTCGACCACCACTCGCAGGGGCGCAGCGACGACCGGCCCCGGGACGACTGGACGCTCGACTGCTGGGCCGACGACGTCCGGCGGTTCTGCGATGCCGTCGGCATCGAGCGCCCCGTCGTGCTCGGCAACAGCTTCGGCGGGATGGTCGCCATGCACTACGCGGCCCGGCACCCGGACCACCCGCGAGCGCTGGTGCTCAGCTCCACCGCGGCCCGCAACGACGTCGCCGCCATCGCGTCCTGGTTCACGCGCCTCGGCGGCGACCGGGCCGGCGAGCTCGCTGCGGCGTTCTTCGGCGGCACGGCGACCGCGGAGGAGTCGGTCGAGTACCTCGAGGTCTGCGGCCCGCACTACACCCGCACCGACGGCAACGTCCTGGCCACGCCCTTCGCCATCATGCGTTTCGACGTGACCCAGCACTTCTTCACGGGCGAGAACCAGCGCTTCGACCTGCGTCCGGGGCTGGCGGCGATCGCGGCACCCACCCTCGTGCTCGCAGGCGGACTCGACCCGGTCTGTCCGATCGAGGGGATGCGCGAGATCGCCTCGCTGATCGACCCGGACCTCGTGACCCTCGAGGAGTTCCCCGACTGCGGCCACGGCGTGTTCCGGGACGACCCGGAGCGGGCGTTCGCCGCGCTGCGGCGCTTCCTCGCTGCGGTCTGAACCGCCGTCCCGACCCGTCGACGGCCCGAGCGGCCGGCGGCACGAGCGGCTCGCTATCAGTGCTGGGAGTGCCAGTCGTAGCCGCGCTCGGCCCAGAAATCGGCCGGGCGGTCGTCGGTGAACCGGATCGAGCCGATCTGCTTGATCGACTTGATCCCGTAGTGGTGCGGCGACACGAGGCGCAGCGGCGCACCGTGGGGGAGGTCGAGCGGCTCGCCGTCGAGTCTCGTCCCGAGCAGGACCTGCGGGTGCAGGGCCGCCTCCAGGTCGAGGCCGACGTAGTAGCGCCGGTCGACCGTGACGATGCTGACGTACTCGGTGCGGCCGATCTCCCGCAGGTACGGCTCGGCGAAGCGGGCGAACGGCACGCCACCCCAGTGCGTGATGCTGCTCCACCCCTCGATGCACTTGTGCTCGACGACGAGTTCCTCCTCGCCGAGCCCGGTCACGTCGTCGATGGTGTGCTCGTCGAGGACGGAGCCGTCGGGGCCCTCGACCCGGAGCCGCCAGGCGTCGACGTCGATCGAGTTCAGCATGCCCCGGGTGCCGTTGACCCGGAGCGGTTCGGCATCGGCGACGTCGAAGGTCGGCACCGATCGGCCGTCGCGATACACCGACGTCCAGATGCTCTCGTTGAACTCGAGCGCACCTCGCAGCGGCGCCGGGATGTTCGCCTCGGCCGGGGCGTCCTGCACGAAGCGCCACCCGGCGAGGCCGGCGACCGCACCGAGCCCGCCGAAGAGGAACGAGCGGCGCGACCGCGACCGGTACTCGTCCGCCGTGATGTGGGCCCCGGAGTCGGCCAGGGTGCGGAGGCGCTCGGCGCGGTCGGGATCCGATCCGGGGCGACGGTCGTCGGTGCTCATGCTCGGGCCTCCGGTCGGCTCGCCGCCGGCGCGTCGGGCGGTTCGGGGTCGAGTTCGAACCCGGTGATCATGGCGAGGAGGTTGCGCCAGCCGGCCCGGGCGACCTGGAGCACGTGGACGACGAAGAACCCGAACAGGAGCAACGTCGTCCAGAAGTGCACGATGCGGGCGGTCTCGTAGCCACCGAACAGGGCCGTCAGCAGACTCAGCTGCGTCGGCTTGTAGATGGCGAACCCGCTGGCCACGATCACCACGCCCATGACGATCACGGCGGTGTAGGCGATCTGCTGGGCGGCGTTGTAGCGACCCTGGGGAGGCTCGTCGCGGCGCAGGTGGAGGTCGTGGAGGACCACCCGCCCGGCGTCGCGCCACGCGGCCCGGTCGGGGACGACGTGGCGCCACTCTCGCGACACCGCCAGGTACACGACGTAGGCGAGCCCGTTGAGCACGAACAGCCAGCCGAACGTGAAGTGGAACGCGATGCCTCGTGCGAGGGCGAAGTCGAGCTGGAAGAACTCGTAGAACCCGTCGGGGAAGAAGTGGAACCACTCCCACCCGCCGATCCCCACGGCCCGGGCGTCGTCGGCCCAGTAGATCCGCAGGCCGCTGTACATCATCACGAAGAGCAACGGGAAGTTGATCCAGTGCATCCACCGGATGGCGGGCGGGTGGCGTTCGTGGGCCATCCGGACGGGGGCCTCGTCCGCCGGGGCCACGGTGTCGACGTCGCTCATGACCTCAGGAAACCCCACCTGGACCGCCGTCGGGTCCCGGGACGGGTCGGGTTCACCGATTCCTCACATCTCGGGCGCGTCGGCCCGCGGAGGAACCTCGGACGAGCGGTCAGCTGAGGTGGAGGCCGCACTCCGTCTTGTCGCGGCCCCGCCAGCGGCCGGCCCGGGGGTCCTCGCCCTCGGCGACCTTCTCGGTGCAGGGCATGCAGCCGATCGAGCCGTAGCCCATGGCGAGCAGCGGGTTGACCGGGACGTCGTGGGTCTCGATGTAGGCCTGCACGTCGAGGTCGGTCCAGTTGGCGATCGGGTTCACCTTGACGAGGCCGCGCAGGTCGCGGCCGACGACGTGGGCGCTCGCCCGGGTGTCGGCCTCCGTGCGGCGGATCCCGCTCATCCACGCCGCCTTGCCGGCGAGGGCCCGCTCCAGCTGCTGGACCTTGAGCGCCGAGCAGCAGTTGTCCGGGTCGGTCTTCCAGAGCTCTTCGGTGTTGTCGGGCGCCGTCATGATCTTCATGTTGAGCCCGTAGCGGCGCCGGACGGTCTCGACGGTGTCGAGCGTCTCGGGGAAGTGGTACCCGGTGTCGATGAAGACGACCTCGACCGCGGGGTCGACCTTCACGGCGAGGTCGATGAGCACGGCGTCGTTCATCGACGCCGCCAGGCACAGGTGCGGGCTGAAGTGCTCCACGGCCCAGGCGATGATCTTCGAGGCGGGAGCGGACTCGAGCTCGGCGTTGATGTCGAACAGCTCGTCGTCGCTGAACGTCTGCCGGAGACTCGGGAACGGGACGGTCGCGGTCATGGAGGAGGCCTTCGGGGGTTCGTCAGTCGGTGGGGTCGGTGTCGGCGGAGTCGCCCGAGCGGATCGCTCAGGTGGCGCACTCGGACTCGCCGACCTCCTTGACGTAGGGACCGGTCTCGCCGTAGTCGACGTAGAAGGACTCGTCCTCCTCGTAGGCCGGGAAGTGGTCGAGCTCGGCGAGGTCGACCGCGATCTCCTTGGCACCGCCCACCCGGTCCATCCAGGTCCGGAAGTCCTCGCCGGCGGCACGCTCGTCGGCGAACCGGCGCACGACCCGGACGGCGGCCTCGGGGGCGTTCTTGGCCGGGATGCGCAGGGCCTTCTCGCCGAAGTGGATCCGCTCCTGGCCGACGTAGCCGCCGAGCAGCATCTGGTAGCCGGGGGCCGACCGGCCGTTGGCCCGCCGCTCGGCACCGAAGAAGCCGATGTCGGCGATGTGGTGCTGACCGCAGGAGTTGGTGCAGCCGGAGATGTTCGCGCGGATGCCGCCGACCTCGGCGAGACCGGCGGCCTCGAGCGCGTCGCCGATCGCGTCGGCGAGGCCGCGGGACTGGGTGACGGCGAGGTTGCAGGTGTCGGCGCCGGGGCAGGCGACGACGTCGCGGGAGAGCTCGGCGCCCGGCTCGGCCATGCCGATCGCCGAGAGGCGGTCGAACAGCGTGGGCAGCTGGGCCTCGGTGAGGTCGCGGAACACGAGGTTCTGGCGGTTGGTGATGCGCACGTCGGCGCCGAGCTCGCGCTGGATGCTGGCGAGGGCCCGGAACTGGTCGGCGGTCACGTCGCCGAGGCGGGCCCAGGCGTAGGCCGACACGGTGCCCTTGGCGTTGCCCCGGACGACGTTGGCGTCCTCCCAGGCCTCGTACTGGCCCCGGCGGCGCAGCACGACGGGGACGCCCTGGCCGACCGGCGTGGGCGCCACGCCCGCCGCGGTGCCGGCGGGGCCGTCGCCCCACTTGTCGACCAGCTCGGGCACGCCGCCCGGCCAGCTCGACGAGGCGACGAGGAAGTCGCGCTCCTTGAGGATGCGGTCACGCAGGCCCGGGCCGGCGTCGGCGGCCTTCTTGGCGGCCTTGGGGTCGGTCTCGTCGACCTCGGGCGTCTCCCAGCCCATCGTGTCGACGAGCCACTTCATGCGGGCCCGGAGCTTGTTGTCGCGGTTGCCGTGGTTGGAGAACACCCGCAGGATCGCCTCGATGGTCTCGAGGAGGCGCTCGCGGGGCGTGAACTCCTCGAGGGCGAGGGCGGGGTGCGGGTTGGCGCCGAGGCCGCCGGCCACGAAGACCCGGAAGCCGGGTTCGATGGTGCCGTCGTCGAGCGTCCGCGACGTGGCGATGACGCCGACGTCGTTGAACATGGCCTGACCGCAGTCGGTGTCGCAGCCCGAGAAGTTGATCTTGAACTTGCGGGGGAGGCGCTGGACCAGCGGGTTGCGCAGGAAGTGGTCGTTCGTCGCCTGGGCCCACGCCGTGATGTCGAGCACCTCGTGGGGGCAGGCGCCGGCGAGGTGGCAGCCCTGGACGTTGCGGTTGGTGTCGCCGCAGGCCTCCCGGCTGGTCATGCCGACCGAGGCGAGGTCGCGCATGAAGTCGGGGATCTGCTCGAGCTGCACGAAGTGGAACTGGATGTTCTGGCGCGTCGTGATGTGGCCCCAGCCCCGGCTGTAGGTCTCGGCGAGGTGGCCCATCATGTCGAGCTGGGCCGGGTCGACCCGGCCGTAGGGGATGCGCACCCGCACCATCTGGTTGTGGCCGCCCTGGCGCTGGCCGTAGATGCCGTTCGTCAGGCGGAACACGCGGAACGCGTCCTCCGAGAGCGATCCGTCGAGGTAGGCCGCCAGCTGCGTCTCGAACTTGGCGATGTCGGCGGCCTGCTCGGGATCGAGGACGATCTCGTGGCTCTGCATGGGGAGGTCTCCCGGGACACGGGTGCGGATGCGATGATTCCCGACCGGAACGGTCGGGAATCGGTGATCAGTGTGTCAAACCCGACCCACTGGATCAACATTCCCCATCGACCGGATCTTTCCCTGCAAAAGACCGGTCCCCGGAATGCTCGCGGTTCAGCGGTTGCGGCGGCGCTCGAGTTCGGCGGCCCGGACCATCCGGGCGAGGCGTTCTTCGGTGCGCCGGTCGAGGTTCACGAACCGGAACCGCTGGGGGAGGTCGCCGCCGACCTTGCGGCTGACGACCGTGACGCCGTCGCGCTCGGGCATGTCGAAGGTCACGAGCACGTCCTCGCCCGGGTCGATGGGGGTGCCCGTGACCCGCCCGGCGAAGCCCCCGGTCGACAGGTTCTCCGTGCGGCCGCGCCGGCCGGGGTCGTCGAGCGAGTCGCGCAGCGTCAGGGGCAGGACGATGTCCTCGCGGTAGGCGTTGCGCCGCTGCACGATCTCGACGTGGTCGACGGTGACGGTGAGGCCGCCGGCGTCGACCACCCGGGCCACCTCGCCCCGCGCCACGAGCAGGCCTCGGGGGTCACCGGTGCCGAGCTCGACGATCTCGCCCTCTCTGCAGTCGACCGGGGGCAGGTGGCGTCCCCGGAACACGTAGGAGCAGGTCAGGCGGCCGTCGCCGATCCGGTCGACGACGTACCGGGCCTCGTTGCCCCGCGCGTCGCGCAGGGTCAGCACTGCGTCGGCGAGGTCGTCGACCGTGGGATCGGGCATGCGCGGTCGACGGTACCGACGACCGGCCCAGGATGGGGGACCGGACCCGGAGGCACGGGCCCGTCGAATCGGGCGTTCGGGTCAGTCCCGGAGGAGCTCGCTGACCCGGAAGGCCAGGTCGAGCGACTGCCGGCCGTTGAGACGCGGGTCGCACATGGTCTCGTAGCGGGCGGGCAGGTCGGCGTCGGCGATGACGTCGGAGCCACCGAGGCACTCGGTGACGTCATCGCCGGTGAGCTCGACGTGGATGCCGCCGGGCCAGGTGCCCACCTCGCGGTGGGCGGTGAAGAACCCGGCGACCTCGCGGACGACGTCCTCGACGTGGCGGGTCTTCTTGCCCGACTCGGACGTGAACGTGTTGCCGTGCATCGGGTCGCAGGCCCACACGACGGGATGGCCGGAGTCGCGGACCGCGGTGAGCAGCGGCGGCAGCAGCGTGGCCACGTCGTCGGCGCCCATGCGGCTGACGAGCGTGAGCCGGCCGGGGACCCGGTCGGGGTTGAGTGCCTCGCACAGCCCGAGCACCTCGTCGGGGGTGGCGGTGGGGCCGACCTTGCAGCCGAGCGGGTTGGCGACGCCGCGGAGGAACTCGACGTGGGCGCCGTCGAGCTGGCGGGTGCGCTCGCCGATCCAGAGCATGTGGGCCGAGCAGTCGTACCAGTCGCCCGAGATCGAGTCGCGCCGGGTGAGCGCCTCCTCGTAGCCGAGCAGGAGGGCCTCGTGGCTGGTGAAGAAGTCGACCTCGTGGAGGTTCGGCGTCTCGGCGGTGTCGATGCCGCAGGCCCGCATGAAGCGGATGGTGCGGTCGATGTCGTCGGCGAGCTGCTCGTAGCGCTTGCCCTCGGCCGAGCTGGCCACGAACTCCTGGTTCCAGGCGTGCACGCGGGACAGGTCGGCGAAGCCGCCCTTGGTGAAGGCGCGGAGCAGGTTCAGGGTCGACGACGACTGGTGGTACGCCTGCAGCAGGCGCCCGGGGTCGGCCTGGCGGGCCGACTCGGTGAACCCGACGTCGTTGACGATGTGGCCGCGGAACGACGGCAGCTCGACGCCGTCGACGGTCTCGGTCGGCTTCGACCGGGGCTTGGCGAACTGGCCGGCGATGCGGCCGACCTTCACCGTGGGCACCCCGGAGGAGTAGGTGAGCACGACGGCCATCTGGAGGATGACCTTGAGCTTGTCGCGGATGGCGTCGGCGGAGAACCCGTCGAAGGACTCGGCGCAGTCGCCGGCCTGGAGCAGGAACGCCTCGCCGGCCGCGACCTGGCCGAGCTGGCGGGTGAGGTCCCGGGCCTCGCCGGCGAAGACCAGCGGGGGATAGGTGGCGAGCTCCTTCAGCACGGCCTCGAGCTCGCCCTCGTCGGGCCAGTCGGGCTGTTGGGCCGCGTTGCGGCCACGCCACGAGGTCGGGGTCCAGGTCGTCACGGGTGCAAGCCTTCCACGTCGGGGGTGCTGGACGAAAAGCAGTTCGGACCGCCGGGGGAGGCGGTCCGAACTCGTCACATCGCCCACCGCCGACGGGGAGAGGGGTGGGGTGCGATGGGGATGTGGGGTGTGTCAGGCGGCGCCGAGCGCCGCGGCCTCCTCACGGACGGCGCCGACCGCCCGCTTCACCAGCCGGCGAGCGGCCTCGGCGGTGACGCCGAGCTCCTCGCCGACCTCGCGGTAGCTGCGGGTCCGGCCGTCGTTGAGGCCGAACCGTTGCTCGACGGCGTACCGGGCCCGGGGCTCGAGCACGTCGAGCAGACCGGTCACGAACTCGTCCTCGGCGTTCTGCATGGCGACGGCCTCGGGACCGGGCTTGCCGTCGGCCAGGAGGTCGACGAGTTCGGAGCCGTCCTCGTCGGAGCCGACGGTGCGGTCCAGCGAGGTCGGGGTCGTGAGGCGGTGGAGACGGGCGTGCTCGTCGTCGAGCTCGGAGCCCTCGCCGGAGGCGTGGCGCAGCGCAGCCCGCAGGCTGGCTGACCGGTCGCCGGGCAGGCGGACGAGGCTGGCCTTCTGGTCGAGCGCCCGGCCGATGGCCTGGCGGATCCAGAAGGTGGCGTAGGTGGAGAACTTGAAGCCCTTGCGCCAGTCGAACTTGTCGACCGCGTGTTCGAGGCCGAGGTTGCCCTCCTGGATGAGGTCGAGCAGGTCCATCGACGGCGGCAGCGGGTACCGGCGGGCGATGGAGACGACCAAACGGAGGTTGGCCCGGATGAACCGGTCCTTGGCGGCCGCGGCGTCGGCGACGGCCTTGCGACGCTGGCGGTTGCGGGGTTCGCCGGCGTCGAGCTCGACCTGGGCGTCGCGGCCCTGTTCGATGATCTGGGAGAGCTGGCGCTCCTCCTCGGCGGTGAGGAGGGGGACCATGCCGATTTCGTTGAGGTACTGACCGACGGAGTCACTCATGGGGTTTGCCCTTCCGAGGCGGGGATTTCTGTGGCGTAGGGGTTACGGAGCGGATCCGGGGGAGGGATCCTGGTCCGGCGGTGACGGATGTCACCGCCGGACGGGAACTGCGATGGGCGGGTGGGACGCGGTGGGTGGTGGGCCGGAAGCGGACCGGGACTGCGGTACCCCGGTGTCGAGTTGTTCAACCGTGCGATTCCCCGGTGCATTCCGGGGAAACGAGATTTATCACTAAGAGCCGGGTCCAGAGCTCGAGGGGCGGGTCGGGGGATCGACGCCGCCGTCGCGATCCGGGACCACGGTGGCGGTCGCCGGTCAGGCCGCGCCAGCGGAATAACGTCGACGCCGGGTACAACGCCCGCACGGGCCGCAGGGTTCCCCGGAGACCGTCCGGTGGGGTCGGCCGGGACGCCAGCAGCGGAGACGACCATCGGAAGCAGCAGAGACGACGATCGGGTGCCGACGAGGATCGGGGTCTTCGGGGGGACGTTCGACCCGCCCCACGTCGGCCACCTGGTCACGGCGGTGAACGTGCGTCACGCGCTCGCCCTCGATCGGGTGCTGCTGGTCGTGGCGGGCCTGCCGTGGCAGAAGGCGGGCACGCGACCGATCTCGGCCGCCGGCGACCGTCTCGCCATGGTCGAGGCGGCCGTCGCCGGCGTCGACGCGCTCGAGGCCTCCGCGCTCGAGATCGACCGCGGCGGGCCGAGCTACACCGCCGACACCCTGGCCTCGCTGCGCGCGGACGATCCCGACTGCGAGCTGTACCTGGTGCTCGGCGCCGACGCCGCCGCCGGCCTCGGCACGTGGGAGCGGGCCGAGGAGGTGCGGGCGAACGCCGAGTTGGTGGTCGTCGACCGACCCGGGTCGGCGCCCCCGAGCGTCCCCGACGGCTGGAGTTGGACCCACGTCGAGGTGCCGCGGCTGGAGGTGTCGTCGACCGACCTGCGCGACCGGGTCGTCGACGGGCGGCCGCTGGAGTACCTGCTGCCGGCCGCCGTCA
>JBHIXO010000136.1:0-9460 GCA_041984725.1 Acidimicrobiales bacterium
GTCAGGCGATCGGCCCCGGCGCCGGCGAGCGCCCGCACGACGGCGCGGGCCGCGCCCCCGGCTCCGACGACGACGCAGTGCGCGCCGGCCGGGTCGATGCCCTCGTCGGCGCGGAGCGAGTCGACGAAGCCCGGCCCGTCGGTGCTGTCGCCGACGAGGTCGTCGCCGTCGCGGAACACGGTGTTGGCCGCGCCGAGTGCGGCCGCGTCGGCCGTGCACCGGTCGACGCATGCGAGGACGGGCTCCTTGTGCGGCATGGTCACGGAGAGGCCCTCGATGCCGAGCGCCCGCATCCCGTCCACGGCGGACGCGACCGCGCCCGGTGGCACGGGGAACGCCACGTAGGTCCAGTCGAGCCCGGCGGCGGCGAAGGCGGCGTTGTGGAGTGCCGGGGAGCGGGAGTGACGCACCGGCCACCCGATCACGCCGGCGAGACGCGTCTCGCCACCCGGTGTCACGGCGACGTCACCCGCACCCGAGGTCGAGCCGGATGCACTCCTGCTTCGCCCGTTCGAACTCGCGGGACGACTCGGTGAAGAAGTGGTTCCCCTCGGTGTCGGCCAGCACGTAGAAGATCCACGGGCCGTCGGCCGGGGCGAGCGCGGCCTCGAGCGACGCCTGCCCGGGTGAGGCGATCGGCGTCGGGGGCAGTCCCTGCACGCGCCGGGTGTTGTACGGCGAGTCGGAGCTGAAGTCGATGTCCTCGCGATCGCGTCCGGCCAGTTCGGCCTCGTATCGGGAGGTCGCGTCGATGCCGAGCGGGATCCCCTGCTCCAGCCGGTTGTGGATCACGCGGCTGATCTTGGCGCGGTCGCCCTCGACGCGGGCCTCCTCCTCGATGAGCGAGGCGATGATGATCACCTGGTAGGGCGTCAGGCCGAACGCCGCGGCCCGGTCCTCGACGTCGAGGGCGGCGAGCCGCTGGTCCATCTCGGTCACGAGCGAGCGCACGAAGGTGCGTTCGTCCTGCTCGTCGCCGACCTCGTAGGTGTCGGGGAACAGCAGACCCTCCATGGATGGCTGGTCGGGGGGTTGGTACCGCGACCGCACCTCGTCGGAGTCGACGGCGGCCTGGATCGCAGCCGGGTCCCACCGCTCGATGCCGGTGGTGGGGTCGCCGAGGCGGGCGACGATCTCGTCGACGGTGAGCCCCTCGGGGATGGTGACGCGGTCGGACTGGGGCGGGCGCGGCCCGCTCTCGAGCACGGCGACCGCCTGGTCGAACGACGAGTTCGCCAGGAAGGTGTACTCCCCCGCCTGGAACGGCCCCTCGTTGTTGAACCGGGTCCAGTAGTTCCAGACCGTCGCGTTGGAGATGACGCCGGCGTCGGCCAGCACCGACCCGATGTCCTCGGTGGTGGACCCGGCGGCGACCTCGACCTCGACCGGGTCGCCCGGCGGGCCCGGCGGGTCGATCTTGCGCTGCACCCAGAACAGGCCGACGGCGAGCACGACGACGAGGACGGCCACGGTCCCGATCCCGGCGAGGACGAACTTGCGGCCGGTGCTCATCGGCGCCCGCCACTCCTCCCAGTCGTCGGCGTCGGAATCGAGGTCGAACGCGCCGGTGTCGTAGTCGGCGGCGCCGTACGGATCCGGGTCGTACGGGTCGGGGTCGTACGGCTGGGTTCCTGGGTTCTCGGGGGCCCAGTCGTCGGCGGGATCGGGGTCGTCGCGCCAGTCGGTCATGGTTGCTCCAGGGCTGCGGGGTGGGCGTCGACCCAGGACTGCAGGATCACCGCGGCGGCGACCTTGTCGACCACCTGGCGGCGGGCGGGGGCCTTCAGTCCCTGGGCCTGCAGGGTGCGGTCGGCGGTCACGGTCGACAGGCGTTCGTCCCACGTCTCGACCGGGACGGTGACGACGGTGGCGAGTTCGTCGACCTCGTCGAGGACCTGGCGGGCGGCGCGCCCGATCGACCCGTCCATCGAGCGCGGCAGGCCGACGACGACGCGCTCTGCGCCGGTCTCGTCGACGTGGTCGGCGACGGCCCGGTGGTCGCGGCTGCGGTCGCCGCTGCGGGCGAGCACCTCGTAGGGCGTGGCGACGGCACCGGACGCGAGCGCGATCCCGATCCGCTTCGTGCCCAGGTCGAGGGCGAGGACGCGGCGCACGTCAGGCGATGCCGGCGGCGGTCCTGGCGAGGGCGAGCGCCTCGTCGAGACCCTCGGGATCCTTGCCCCCGGCGACCACGAGCCGGGGGTCCTTGCCGCCGCCGCCCTTGATCGCCTTGGTCGCGTCGGCGAGGAGCGCGCCCGCGTCGAGGCCGCTGTCGTCGGTGGTGGCCGCCACGAGGGCGGCGCCGCCGCCGGCCGGCGCACCGCCGAGCACGACCGCCCGGATGCCGGCCTCGTCGCGCAGGCTGAGCGCCATGGCCCGCAGGTCGTTGCGGTCGGTGCCGTCGACCCGCGCCACGACGATGCCGTCGACGGCCTGCGACGACAGGTCGCCCGCCGCGGCGCCGGCCAGTTCGGCCTTGAGCGCCTTGACCTCGTCCTGGGCGGCCTTGAGCTGCTCGCGCAGACGGACCACGCCGTCGGTGACCTCGTTCACCGGGACGCCCGCCGCCGCGGCCACCGAGGCGAGCTCCTGCTCGCGCTCGCGGAGGCGCTCGACGGGGCCCGTGCCCACGACGGCCTCGATGCGGCGCAGGTTCGAGCCGATCGACGACTCGCTGACGATCTTGACGGGGCCGATGTCGCCGAGGCGGCCGACGTGGGTGCCGCCGCACAGCTCGATCGAGTGCGCTCCGGCCTCGAGCACCCGGACGACGTCGCCGTACTTGTCGCCGAAGAACGCGATGGCGCCCTTGGCGCGGGCGTCGTCCATGGACATCTCGACGTGGGTCGTGGGCGCGTTGGTCAGGATCTCGTGGTTGGCGAGATCCTCGATGGCCGCGATCTGCTCGGGGGTCACGCCCTCGAAGTGGCTGAAGTCGAACCGGAGCCGGTCGGGCTGCACGAGCGAGCCCTGCTGCTTGACGTGGTCGCCGAGGACCTCGCGCAGCGCCCAGTGGAGGATGTGGGTGCCGGTGTGGTGCCGCTTGATGCCGGCACGGCGTTCGGCGTCGATGGTGGCGACCGCCTCGGACCCGAGGTCGATCGTGCCCTCGGTGATGCGGGCCACGTGGCGGTGGAGCCCGGGCAGGGCGTACACGGTGTCGAGCACCTCGGCCCGACCGCCCTCGGTCCGGATCTCGCCGGTGTCGCCGACCTGGCCGCCGGCCTCGGCGTAGAACGGCGTCTGCGCGAGGAAGATCGAGACCGTGCCCGGCTCGGTGCCGTCGGCGGCCGCCGGCGACGGCACGACGCCGACCACCGTCGTGGTGGTCGTGTCGACGTCGCGGCCGACGAACTCGGTCGGGCCGTTGCGGTCGAGGATCTCGCGGAACGCGTCGGCCTCGTCGCCGACGGCCACGCCCCCGCCCTTGGCCGCCGCCTTGGCGCGCGCCTTCTGGTCGGCCATCGCGGCACGGAAGGCGTCCTCGTCGACGTCGAAGCCGCGTTCGGCCGCGATCTCCTGGGTGACCTCGAACGGGAAGCCGTGCGTGTCGTGGAGCATGAACGCGACCGTGCCGTCGACCACGCCGCCGTCGCCGAGCGACGTCATGTGGTCGTCGAGCATCGACGACCCGGTGCGCAGGGTGCGACGGAAGCGGTCCTCCTCACGGCTGACGATGGTGAGGACGTTGTCGGCGTTGGCGGCGAGATCGGGGTACGCGCCGCCCATGAGGTCGACGCACGTCTCGATCATCGGCGGCAGCACCGGCGTCTCGACGCCGAGGAGGTAGGAGAAGTAGACGGCGCGGCGCAGGATCCGGCGCAGCACGTAGCCCCGGTCCTCGTTCGAGGGCATGACGCCGTCGGAGACCAGGAAGGAGACGGTCCGGGTGTGGTCGGCCAGCAGGCGCAGGGCGACGTCGCCGAGACGACCGGCGCTCCCGCCCTCGCCGAAGCGGCGGCCGGTGACCTCCTGGGCGCGGTCGGTGAGGACCTGGAGCGTGTCGGCCGCGTAGAGGCTCGGGCTGTCGGCGAGGACGCCGAGGATCCGCTCGAGGCCGGCGCCGGTGTCGACGTTGGTGGCCGGCAGGTCGGACAGCTCGCCGTCGGCGCCCCGGAAGTACTGCGTGAAGACCAGGTTCCAGATCTCGACGTAGCGCTCCTCGGCGGCCGGGTTGGCCGGCCCGCCCTCCGGTCCGAGGTCGGGGCCGAAGTCCCAGAAGATCTCCGAACTCGGTCCGCAGGGGCCGGTCTCGCCCATCTCCCAGAAGTTGTCCTTGTCGAGCCGCTGGATGCGCTCGCGCGGGAACCCGACCGAGTCGGCCCAGATGTCCTCGGCCTCGTCGTCGGACACGTGGACGGTGACCCAGAGCCGGTCGCCGTCGAGCCCCAGCGTCTCGGTGACGAACTCCCAGGCCCACGGGATCGCCTCGGCCTTGAAGTAGTCGCCGAAGCTGAAGTTGCCCAGCATCTCGAAGAAGCTGAGGTGGCGCATCGAACGGCCGATGGCGTCGAGGTCGTTGTGCTTGCCGCCCGCCCGCACGCACTTCTGGACGCTCGTGGCGCGGGGCGGGTCGTAGGGCACCTCCTCCTCGCCGAGGAAGTACGGCACGAACGGCATCATCCCCGAGTTCGTGAACATCGGGGCCGAGGGGTGGTGCGGGATCAGCCCGGCCGACGGCACCTCGGTGTGGCCACGCGCGCCGAAGAAGTCGTGCCACGCCCGGCGGAGGTCGTCAGCTCTCACGGCGGTCGATCCTATCGACGGGCCCCGGCACATCCCCGGGACATGGAGCGATCTCCGGCCGGGGCGACGCGGACCCGGGTCCCTACCATGCACTCCGGACGGGGAAGCGGTGAAACGGAGCGAACGGTGCCGAAGGGAACTCCCGAGGTCGGACCGACCGTGCGATCGGTCGCGATCGTCGTCGCGTTCGCGCTGTGGAGCACGACGTTCGGGGCCACGACGGTCGCGGCGTCTCGAGCGGGGAACGGCGACGACACCATGGCTCGGTCGTCGGTCGAACGGCTGGCGGGCTCCGACCGCTACGAGACCACCGCCGCCGTCTCCCGTGCGACGTTCCCCACGGGAGCGCCCACGGTCGTGATCGCCACGGGCACGTCCTTCGCCGACGCCCTCGCCGCTGCGCCGCTCGCCGCGATCTCCGACGGTCCGGTCCTGTTGACCGGGCGGAGTCGCCTGCCCGAGGCGACCCGGACCGAACTGTCGCGCCTCGACCCCGCTCGAGTCGTCGTGCTCGGCGGGCCCGCCGCGATCGACGATGCCGTCGTCGAGGCGATCCGGTTGCTCGGATTCCCGACGGACCGGGTCGGCGGCGGGAACCGCTACGCGACGGCCGCGAAGGCGAGCGCCGCGACCCACACCGCCGGGGTTCCGGGTGTCGTCGTGGCCTCCGGCGCGAGCTTCGCCGACTCGCTCCTCGCTGCGGCGGTCGCCGCCGAGCGCCGGCTGCCCCTGCTGCTCGCCCATCCCGGACGTGCTCCCGACGAGACCCTCGCGGAACTCGAGCGCCTGCGACCGGACGCGGTGTGGCTGGTCGGGGGAGGTGGCGCCGTGGGCGAGAACGTCGCCGGGCTCCTCGGCCTGGCCGCCGACGCTCCGGTCGAGCGCATCCACGGCTCCAACCGCTTCCACACCGCAGCGGCGGTCACGAAGCGCTTCTGGACCTCGTCGACGACCGCGACCCTGGCCACCGGCCGCACGTTCCCCGACGCCCTCGCCGGAGCCTGGCTGGCCGGCGCGACCGGGGCTCCGGTGATCCTCAGCCGTCCGACCTGCCTCGATGAACTCGGACTCGCGGAACTCGATCGGCTGGGAGCGAGCGACCTCACACTGCTCGGAGGCACCGCGGCGCTCGGACCCGGGGTCGCCGCGCTGGAGACCTGTAGCCCGCTCGCAGCGATGACCGTGCCGGACGACCCCGACCTCACGGGCGTTCGCCGCGAGTTCGTGCTCCGGCCCGGCGAGGCACTCGACCGTGTCGTCGTGACCGACGACGCCGTCGTCCTGGCCGCCGGGGCCCGGCGGCCGACCCTGCACGTGGACGACGGGACGATCGTGGGTCTGTCCGATCCGGACCTCGGCACCCTCGACATCGATCTCGACCTGGTCGAAGGATCCCTCACGATCTCCCCGGCGCAGAGCGAACTCGTGACCGAGCCCGTGACCGTGCTGCTGTCGGAGCTCGACCGCGCCCTGGTCGGCGCGCCGGCGACCCGCCGCACCGCGGTGTCATCGAGGGCGACGCGCGTCGCGGCCGACAGCGCGGTCGCCACCGCGACCGTCCGGGGCACCGTCGAAGCCGTCATCGGCTTCGACGGCCTACCCACTGACGGCAGCCTGCCCCTGTCCTGGAGCGTCGAGCACCGCACCGCTTGCCACGTGGACGCCACGTGCGAGGTCGCCGAGGGCTTCTTCGACGGCACCACGCTCCGCTTCCTCGCCGACCTCGTCGCCGAGGTGCGGGTGGACAGCGTGCCCGTCGCCGACCTCGAGCCCGATCGGCTCGAGGAATGCGTCGCAGATCTGAACCGGGATGCCCGGGACCTCGCCGAGTTCGGGGTCGTCATCAGCCTCGTGTCCCTCGCCCTCACCGTGCTCGTCCCACCGGGCAGCGCGGTGGCCGCCGGAATCGGTGCCCTGCTCTCCATCGCGGGGGGCGTCGTCTCCGGCTGGGGCCTGCAGGTCGAACACCGCGGCGCACTCGCCCAGTGCGTGCGCTGGGTCGTCGAGCAGCAGGTCCAGCGCGCTGCGGTCGAACGATTCGACGGGACGGAAGTCGCGTTCGGGGTCGTGCTCCACCCCGACGAGGGCTGGTCGGCGGATCCCTCGGCCGTGGACTTCACGACCACCATCGCGATCCCTTCGAGCGGCGCCCTCCCCGCGGCCTTCGAACGCGTGGTCCTCGACTCGGTGATCGGCATCGAGATCGTCGAGCAGCCGTCGGTCGCGCCGGGCGAGAACGCCCCGCTCCGCTGGCGGCTGACCGGAACGCCGCGGGAGTACCCGGTGCGCTGGTCCTACGTCAATCGCTCGTGTCCATCCGGACGGAGCTGCGGCTCGCACTCCGGGCAGGTCGACGGTGCCGACGACCACGACCAGGCGGTGCAGGCGGGCGTCTTCTGCCACGACGACCTCAGCGCGCCGGCCACGTACGCCTACGACCTGTGGGTGAACGACTCCCCGGGCACGGATCGTCGTGTCACGACATCGGTCAGTTGGGTCTGCTCGCCCCCGGGCGACGGTCCCGGGGGCGAGCCGCCCGCCTCGGCCGACCGCATCGTCGGCGACTGGGACGAACCCTTCGTCGGCTCCTACCTCGTGTCCGGTCCGACCGGTGGACCCTGGGTCGGCCGGCTCGGCAGCACGAACCCGTCGTTCCCGTGCTCGGGTCGCACGGTCTGGGAGATCGAGTCCTACGACGGCGCCAGCGGGATCTACTCCGGTTTCCGCCGGTTCTACGACGGCGATTGCCACGAGACGGGGACGGGGCCGGCGACGTGGGAACTGCTCGACGACGACACCTTGGTGTGGCGCTACCTCAGTGCGGGGGGTCCGGTGGAGCGGGAGTTCTTCCGCGTCGGGTGAGCCGATCGGCGACCCCGTGCTCCGCACCGTGGGTGGAGGGCTCGTAGTAGCGGCGGCCGTCGAGGAAGGCGAGGACCTCGTCGGGGAGGTACTGCTGCTCGACCCAACCCCGGGGATCGTCGTGGGGGTACCGGTAGCCGGCGCCGTGCCCGAGCGCCCGGGCGCCCTGGTAGTGGGCGTCGCGGAGGTGGGCGGGCACCTCGCCCGCCGGGCGCTCCCGCACGTCGGCCTGGGCCGCCCACCAGCCGAGGGCGGCACGGTTCGACTTCGGCGCCGTCGCCAGGTGGACGACCGCCTGGGCCAGGTTGAGGCCGGCCTCCGGCAGGCCGACGAACTCGACGGCGTGCGCGGCGGCGTTCGCCACGACGAGGCTCATCGGGTCGGCCATGCCGACGTCCTCCGAGGCGAGGATGACGAGGCGGCGGGCGACGAAACGGGCGTCCTCCCCCGCCTCGATCATCCGGGCGAGCCAGTAGAGCCCGGCGTCGGGGTCGCCGCCCCGGATCGACTTGATGAACGCGGACACCACGTCGTAGTGGTCGTCGACCCCGTACCGCAGCGCGTTCGTCCCGAGCGCGGCCTCGGCGTCGTCGAGCACGACCTCGTCGCGGCCCGCCGCCTTCGCCAGCGCGACGGCGACCTCGAGCGCGGTGAGCGCCTGGCGGCCGTCGCCGTTGGCCCGCTCGGCCAGGTGGGTGGCCGCCTCCTCGGTGGCGGTCGCCCCTTCGGCGTCGAGGCCCCGGGCCAGCAGGGCGCGGACCGCCGCCGTCGTCAGGAGCTCGAGGCGGAAAAGCGTGGAGCGCGACCGCAGCGGCGCGTTGACCTCGAAGTACGGGTTCTCGGTGGTGGCGCCGACGAGCACGACGAGCCCGTCCTCGACCGCGGGCAGGAGGGCGTCCTGCTGGGCCTTGTTGAACCGGTGGATCTCGTCGAGGAACAGGATCGTCCCGCGCCCCTGCTCCCCGAGTCGGTGCCGGGCCTGGGCGATCGTCTCGCGCACGTCCTTGACCGTCGCCGTGACCGCCGAGAGCTGGACGAACACCTTCGCCGAGTGGGCGGCGACGGCCCGGGCCAGTGTCGTCTTGCCCGTGCCGGGCGGGCCCCAGAGGATCGCCGACGAGAGCCGGTCGGCCTCCACCAGCGAGCGGAGCGGCTTGCCGGCGCCGAGCAGGTGCTCCTGGCCGACGATGTCGTCCAACGACCGGGGGCGCAGCCGGGCGGCGAGCGGTTGGCGCGACGAGAGACGTTCCTCGGCCGCGGCGGCGAACAGGTCGGGGGCGTCGCCCGCCCCACCAGAACCGGCCGGGGTCACGGCGCCACCACCGGGCCGTCGGGTCGGAGCTCGGCCGGGATCCACGTCGCGAGGAAGGTGTCGGCGAGCATCGCCGCGTGCCGGACGGGATCCATCTTGGCGAGCCGCGCCGACTCGATGCGCTCGCCGATCTCGCGCTCGACGCGTCCCAGCACCTCGTCCGGCGTCAATCCGGGCGGGGCGTGGTGGGCGAGGACCGCGCCCCCGGTGCACACGAAGTCGGGCAGCGCGACGACCCCGGCCCGTCGCAGCACGTCGAGACCGCCCCCCGTGTACGGCGCGTGCGCGGCGGGGCAGACGACCTTCGCCTGCACCCGTTCGGCCAGCGCCGCCGTGAGGACGCCGGTGCGGGCGCCCGGGACGAGGACGTCGACGGGGAGCTCGTGCAGCTCGCGCGGCAGGTGGACGTCGAGGCCGAGGTGGTGCACGAAGCCCTCGCCGTGCTCGGCCCGTGCCTCGACCAGCTCGTCGACGTCGAAGCCGGCGGCGTCGGCGATGGCACCGCGCAACGTCGAGACGGCGACGACCCGGCCGCCGCGT
>JBHIXO010000137.1:0-9433 GCA_041984725.1 Acidimicrobiales bacterium
CGCCGTGCCGGCGCGGCTGCGCGAGTCGGCCGCCGTGCTCGGGGCATCGCCCCGGCGGGTGTGGTGGGAGGTCGACGCCCGCCTGCTGCGGCGGCCCGCACTCGTCGCGTTCGGCTTCGCCTACGCGATCTCGCTCGGCGAGTTCGGCGCCACCGTCTTCATCGCCCGGGCCGACGCGCCGACGGTGCCCGTCGCCATCTTCCGTTCGCTGTCCCAACCGGGCGCCCTGAGCGTCGGGCAGGCGATGGCGCTCAGCACCATCCTCCTCGGGCTCACCGCGGCGGTCATGCTCGTGGTCGACCGGGTCGGCGACGCCCGGGTGGGGGGCTTCTGAGGTGGCGGCCGTGACCCTCACGGGGATCGCCAAGCGGTTCGGTCCGCGCCCGGTGCTCGACGGCGTGGACCTCGCCGTCGACGACGGTGCCACGCTGGCGCTGCTGGGGCCGTCCGGGAGCGGGAAGTCGACGTTGCTCCGGATCATCGCCGGGCTCGAACGGCCCGACGCCGGGCGTGTCCTCCTCGACGGCACCGACGTCACCGGCCGCCCACCGCACCGCCGCGGCATCGGCGTGGTGTTCCAGGACCAAGCGCTGTTCCCGCACCTCGACGTCGGCGGGAACGTGGCGTTCGGTCTCCGGATGGCGGGACGCGGTGCCCGTGAACGGACGGCGCGCGTCGACGAGGTCCTCGCGCTGGTCGGACTCGACGGCGAGGCCCGCCGGGATCCGGCCACGCTCTCCGGGGGTGAGGCGCAGCGGGTCGCCCTGGCCCGCGCGCTCGCACCCGAACCGGCGGTCCTCCTCCTCGACGAACCGCTCGCCGCCCTCGACCAACTCATCCGTGAGCGGTTGCTCCTCGAACTGCGCCGGCTCTTCGACGACCTGGCCGTCACGGTGGTGTCCGTGACCCACGATCCCACCGAGGCGGGCGCGCTCGGCCACCGCATCGCCGTGCTCGACGGCGGCGTCCTCGCCCAGCACGACGTCGCCGGCGCGGTGCTGACCCGGCCGGCGAGCGCCCGGGTCGCCGGCCTGGTCGGTCACCGCAACGTGGGTCGGGGCACGGTCCGGGACGGTGAGGTCGAGACGCCCTGGGGGCGCTTCCCGCTCGGTCCCGGGACGACCGCGGCCGGTCCGGTCGACGTGCTCGTCCGCCCCGACGCGATCGCCCTGACCCCGACCGGCACCCTGCGCGGACGCGTGCGCGGCCGGGTGTTCCGCGGCGGGAGCGCGATCGCGGTCGTCGAGGGTGACGGATGGCCCGCGCTGGACGTGCGGGCCGACGCCGGCTCGGAGGTCGGCGACGAGGTCGGGCTGTACGTCGACCCGGCCGGCATCCACGTCATGGCGCGATCGCCGTGACGGTCAGACCTGGGAGCGGCCCCGCTCGGTGACCGCCAGACGGCGGGCCTCGAGGTCGGCGCCGTCGCGGCCGCCGGCCTGCCACTCGCCGGCGACGCGGCCCTCCAGCGCCCAGGCGTCCTCCCCGCTGAGGAGCGAGCCCTCGCGGTAGGTGGCGTACATGCGGGCGACGGCGGCGCGGTCGTTGGAGGCGATGTCGCCGGCCAGGCCCCGGGCGAACGGGACCAGGTCGTCGTGGGGGACGACGTGGTTGACGAGCCCCCAGGCCAGCGCGGTGGGGGCGTCGAGGAAGTTGCCGGTCGCCGACAGCTCACGCGCCCGCCGGAAGCCGACGGCCTCGGGCAGCAGGACGGTGAGGCCCCAGCCCGGCATGATGCCCATGCGGGCGTGGGTGTCGGCGAAGGCCGCCCGGTCGGAGGCGACGAGGAAGTCGCAGGCGAGCGCGACCTCGAATCCGCCGGTGATGGCGACGCCGTTGATCGCGCCGATGAGGGGCGTGGTCATCGGGGGGACGGGGCCGCGGGCGGGCGAGGTGTTGCCGGCGGCGCCGGTCTCGCCCAGCGCCTCTCCGGAGGTCGCGGCCAGTTCCTTCAGGTCGAGTCCCGCGCAGAACGCCGGGTCGGCGCCCGTGAGCACGATGGCGGCGACGGCGTCGTCGGCGTCGAGGTCGGCCATCGATTGCCACAGCGCCTTGCGGAGCTCACGGCTCAGGGCGTTGCGGGCGCCGGGCCGGTTGAGGGTGACGGTGGCGACGGCCCCGTCGCGCTCGACCAGGACCACATCGGACGTTCCATCGCTCATGCTGCCGTTGCTAGCACGACGAGCGTTCGTTCACCGTCCGATGGGCGCCCGTTCACCGCGGGGCCGTACCGTCGGCGCCGATGGACCGACGGACCTTCCTGCGCACCTCGCTGGGCGCGGGCGCACTCGCTGCGCTCGCCCCCCGGCCCTCGGCGGCCCTGCCGCTCGCACCCGGGCAGGACGCCGGCGACTCGCCGTTCCGCCACGGCGTCGCGTCCGGTGACCCGTTCCCCGACTCGGTGGTGCTGTGGACCCGCCTGACCCTGCCCGCCGCTGCCGCGGCCGGTGACGTCGCGGTCCGGTGGGTGCTGGCCCACGACGTCGACCTCACCGACGTCGTCGCCACGGGCGAGACGATCGCGACGGCCGCTCGTGACCACACCGTCAAGATCGTCCCCGGCGGGCTCGCCGGGTACACGACGTACTACTTCGCGTTCGAGGTCGACCTCGGCGGCACGACGTGGCGTTCGTTGACGGGGCGAACCCGGACGTCGCCCGCGCCGGGCCAGGCGGTCGACCGTCTCCGCTTCGCGGTCACCTCGTGCGCCAATCTCGGCGGCGGCCGGATCTTCAACGCCTATCGCCTGCTCTGCGAGAAGGACGTCGACGCTGTCTTCGCGCTCGGCGACTACTACTACGAGTACGGCGGCGACGAGCTCGAACCGACCCTCGAGATCACGACGCTCGCCGACTACCGGGTGCGCCACGGGTTCTACAAGCGCGACGCCGACCTGCAGCGCGCCCACCAGCTCTTCCCGTGGATCGTCGCCTGGGACGACCACGAGTCGGCGAACAACTCCTGGTTCGGCGGCGCCAACAACCACTCCCGCGACGGCACCGACCCCAACGAGACCGACGGCGGGACCCGCCCGGCCCAGGAGCCGATCGACGAGGGTCCGTGGGAGCAGCGCAAGGCGTGGGCCCAGCAGGCCTACGACGAGTGGATGCCGCTGCGGGTGACGGACCCGGCCGTGATCTACCGCCGCGTGCCCTACGGCGACCTCGTCGACGTCCTCGTGCTCGACACCCGTCTCGACGGTCGCGACCTCCAGGCCGAGGGCCTCGACGGCGAGACCGGCTCCGTGGACGCGGCGGTGAACGACCCCGACCGGGCGATGCTCTCGGACGCGCAGCGGTCGTGGTTCTTCGACGCGTTGACCACGTCGACCGCCCGGTGGCGCATCGTGGGCAACCAGGTGATGATGAGCCAGCTGCGGCTCGTGAACCTGCCCCAGACGCTGAGCGACCTCCTGCTGCTCCCGACCGGCGACGAACCCCAGCTCGCCCTCGTGCAGTCCGGCGGCGTGATCGCCGCGACCGACCTGTGGGACGGCTACATCGCCGAGCGCGAACGGGTCTTCGACCACGTGAAGCAGCAGGGCGTCGAGAACGTCGTCGTGATCACCGGCGACATCCACACGTCGTGGGCGAACGACCTCTACAGCGACCCCCTCGTCGACCAGGTGGCGACGGCCGCCGGGATCGCCGACCTCCACGTCGGCGTCGAGTTCGTCACGCCCGGCATCACGTCGTCGGGCTTCCCGCCCGAGGTCGCGTCGATCCTCGAACCGCTCATCCCGACCCAGAACCCGGGGACCCGCTTCGCCGAGCTGACACGGAAGGGGTACGTCGTGCTCGACGTCACGCCCGACCGGGTCCAGGCCGACTGGTGGTGGGTCGCCACCGTCGACGAGCGGTCCGACCAGGAGGAGCACGGCGCCTCGTGGGTGACCCGGCACGGCGCGAACCCGCTCGTGGCGGCGTCCACGCCGACGAGGCCCCGGGCCGGCGTCGCCCCCGATCCCTCGGCCGCACTGCCCGGCCAGGACGCGGGCGCGGGCGATCCGACGACCGGGTCCGGCGGCGCGCCGGGCGGGACCGGTTCGCCGAGCGCGGGACCCGGCACCCTGCCGGCGACCGGTGGTCCCGCGCTGCCCGCACTCGGTTTCGCCGCCGGCGCGGCCGGGGTGGCGGCCACGCTGGCTCGCCGGCGCGCGGTGCGCGGCGGCTCAGCTGCCGAGGTGGAAGCGCAACCCGAGGTCGCCGAGCCGCACCAGACGTGAGGCGATCCAGCCCCCGACGGCCGCGAAGTGCTCGTCGAGGACGGCGCCGTCGGTGAGGGCCTAGTCGTCGAGGTCGAAGGCGCCCTCGAAACCGACGTCGATCGCGTGCCACAGGGGGACCAGGTCGTCGGTGTAGACGGTCTCGACCGTCGGCGCCGTTCGGCGCAGCAGGCCCGACCCGACCGGGATGCTCTCGTCGAGGAGTCCGGCGAGGACCGTCGACGGGTGCGGGGCCTCGACCAGGCGCTGGATGCGGAACACCACGCTGACCTCGACGCTCGGGTCCTCCTCGAGGTCCTCGCTGCGCAGCCACGAGCGGAACAGGGACTGCGACCAGGTCGACCAGTCGAGCGTGATGTCGGCGCGGACCCGTGGCGGCACCCCCTCGCCGGGCAGGCCGTAGCTGCTCTCCCACGTCGAATCGCCGAGGAGCACGTCGATCTGGAAGCGCTCCTCGGGGGTCACGCGTTCGAGGAACGCCTGCTCGAGGGCGTCGCGCAGCGCGCCGATCGCATCGACGAAGGCGTGGTCCAACACCGGTCGGACTCTAGGGGGACCACCGGCCGCCGAGGGCCCGGGCGGCAGTCCGGGCAGGGTCGCCTCAGCGGTGGCGTTCGAGCCGGCTGGCGGCCTGCTCCCACGCGATCATCCGGTCCATCGCGACGTCCTTCGCGGCGTCGAGGTCCTTGGTGAGCGCGGTGACCCGCTCGACGTCGGCATAGACCTCGGGGTCGGCCAGCGCGGCCTGCAGCTCGGCCACCCGGGCCTCGGCGGTCTCCCACTGCTTCTCGGCGCGGTTCACCTCCTTGCGCAGCTCGCGGTCGCGCTGGGCATCGGCCGGCTTGCCCGACGGCGCGCCGGCCGGCTTCGGCGGCGTCGCGGCTGGCTTGCCACCGGACCTCTTCCCGGGCGCCGGCTTGCCGGTCGGCTTCTTCTCCGCCGTCGGGCTCGGGTTGCGGCGACTGGTGGCGGAGGTGGGGTTCAGCACCGCCTCGTCGACGCCGAGGTGCTGGCGAGCGGTGCCGTCACGCACCTCGATGAGACCGTCGGCGACCGAGCGGATGAGGTAGCGGTCGTGGGTGACGAGCAGGACGGTGCCCGGGTACACCTGGAGCGCGTCCTCGAGCATGTCGCAGCTCGCCAGGTCGAGGTGGTTCGTGGGCTCGTCGAGGATGAGCAGACCGGCCGGCTCGGCCATCGTCTTGGCCAGCGCGAGACGGGTGCGCTCACCGCCCGACAGCACACCCACCTTGCGATCGACGGCGTCGTCACGGAAGCCGAAGCTGGCCAGGTAGGTGCGCAGCGACCGACCGCGGGGCGTGTCGCTGCCGATCCCGTCCCGCGCCATCGCCAGCACGGTCTTGTCGGGGTCGAGCTCGTCGGCCTGGTGCTGCTCGAAGCGGGCCACGCTCACCGTCTGGCCGATCTCGGACTCGCCCGAGAGCGCGGGCAGGTCGCCGAGGATCAGCTTGAGCAGCGTCGTCTTCCCCGCGCCGTTCGGTCCGACGAGGGCGAGCTTCTGGCCGCGCTCGACGTGAGCGGTCACGCCGCGCAGCACGGGGGTGTCGTCGTAGCCGACGCTGACGTCCTTCAGCTCGGCGACGATGCGCGACGTGCGGGGCGGCTCGGGGAACTGGAACCGAGCCTGCAGTTCCTTGCGGGTCGGTACCTCGATGCGATCGAGCTTCTCGAGCATCTTGATGCGGCTCTGGACCTGACGGGCCTTCGTCGCCTTGTAGCGGAACCGCTCGACGAAGCGCTCGGTCTGGGCGATGCGCTTCGCCTGGCTCGCCGCCTGGGCCTGGAGCTGCTCGATGCGCTCCTCTCGCTGCACGACGAACTCGGCGAAGCCGCCGACGTACTCGGTGAGCGTCGACTCGGCCAGCTCGACGACGTGGGTGGCGACGTTGTCGATGAAGTCGCGGTCGTGCGACACGAACAGGAGGGCGGCATTCCAGGCGCGGAGGCGGTCCTCGAGCCAGCCCACCGAGTCGACGTCGAGGTGGTTCGTGGGCTCGTCGAGCACGAGCAGGTCAGGGTCGGAGAGCAGCAGGCGGGCGAGCGCGACGCGCATCCGCCACCCGCCCGAGAGCTCGGTGACCGGTCGTTCGGCGTCGGCGGGTGCGAAGCCCAGCCCGGCGAGGACCGTGTGGGCCTCGGCCTCGATCGCGTAGCCGTTGAGCTGCTCGAACCTGGTCTGTGCGTCTCCGTAGCGGTCGAGGGCCTCCGGGGACGCGTCGTCGGGACCGGCGGCGAGCTGGTCGTGCAGGGCCATGATGTCGGGCCGGCCGGCGAGGACGGTGTCGAGGACGGACCCGTCGCCGGCGTGGGGGATCTCCTGGGGGAGGTACCCGATCCGCATGTCGCGGGGCTTGGTGATGGACCCGTCGTCGGGGGACCGGTCGCCGACGAGGATCTCGAGCAGCGAGGTCTTGCCCTGGCCGTTCCCGCCCACGAGTGCGACCCGCCGACCGGGGGAGAGCGCCAGCGTGACGTCCCGGAACAGGACGCGACTGCCGTGCGCGAGCGAGAGTCCGGAGGCCGTGAGCACAGGCCGAGCGTAGGAACGGGACCCGGGCTCGGGAGAATCGCCGTCGATCACCGGGAGCGTTCTCTTGCATGCGAATCGTGGGCAAGAATCACACTTCACAACGCAATGCGTTCGAAATGCCGCGAAATGTGACATCGGCCACCCCCGTTCGGTGCGATCGAGTGGTCGACCGGTCCCCGGCGCCGTGGTACGCCTCCGCGCGATGTCACGGCCGTGGGAGTCGTGACCGGACAACTGGAGGGTGGGGAGTTGCAGAAGCTCTCTTCTCGGCGACGGGCCGCGGCCGCGTTGCTGGTTCTGGTCGGCTCGTCCTTCGCGACGATTCCGACCGCGGCGGCGGAGGACGATGTCACGCCGCCCGAACAGGCCGTGCTGGAGCTCGACGCTCCGGTCGAGCCGACCAAGACCGGCGGGGATGCCGCGCCGGGGCAGGACGTCCCGTCCGAGGACGTGACCTACGACGAGCTCGGGCCGGCCGGCGACCCGGGCCCGGCGGCACCGCTGCCACCGAAGCCGGTTGACGATCTCGGCGTCGGGGGCGACATCGTCGGCGGTAGCCCAGCGAGCGTGAACGAGTACCCGTACTACGTGTCGCTGCAGACGAGCACCGGAGGCGCGTTCTGCGGAGGCACGCTGGTCTCGCCGACCCGGGTCGTGACCGCGGCGCACTGCGTCGACGACAACCCGCCCCTCTCGACGCGACGGGTGCGGATCGGTGGCACGACCCTGTCGGGAACGGACGAGGGGGAGATCCGCAACATCTCCGCCATCGTGATCGACCCGAACTACACGCCGAACTACAACGGCTGCAACATCGCCAACGACGACCTCGCGGTCCTGCACCTGTCGACGCCGTCGACGAAGCCGTGGACCCGCCTCGCCGACTTCATCACCCCGCTCGGCGAGAACGATCCGATCCTCGTGATGGGCCACGGGCGGACCACCGGCGGCGGCTCGGGCTCGAACACGCTGCTCGAGGCGACGATGCCGTACCGCCTCGACAGCCAGGTCTCGGCGGCGTGGGGGAGCTGCTTCGATTCGTTGACGATGTTCGGCGCCGGCACGCCCAGCGGCACCCCGGCCACGTGTCAGGGCGACTCGGGCGGCCCGGTCGTCGACCCGACCTACGGCGAGGTCAACGAGCCTCTCCTCGGCGCGGTGAGCTGGGGTCCGACCGGCTGTTCGGTCGCCGGCGCGCCGAGCGTCTTCGCCGAGCTCTACGACGACCCCGGCCGCACGTTCATCGACGGGCAGGTGGCCCGCCCTGCGAACGATCAGTTCGCCAGCGCGCAGGCGATCTCCGGTGCGGCCGGTTCGGTGTACGGGACGACCACGGCGGCGACGGCGCAGACTGGCGAGCCGAACTATGCCGGCCCGGAGGCGACCGTCTGGTACTCGTGGACGGCGCCGTCTTCGGCGCCGGTGACATTCGACGTGAACACCTTGGGTTCGTCGTTCCCGGTCTCGTGGGACTCGACGTTGGCGGTCTACACCGGCTTGTCGGCGTCGAGCCTGACCGAGGTCGTCACGAACGACGACTACAACGGCCGTGAGTCACGGGTGACGTTCACGCCGACGTCGGGCGCGGTCTACCGGATCCGGGTCGATGCGTACTCGCTGCTGACCGAGACGTCGGCGCCGAGCACGTTGAAGTGGGGCGACTTCCAGCTCGGCTGGTCGCAGAGTCGGCCGGCGAACGACGACTACGCCAATGCGTCGGCGATCACGTCGGCCTGGGGTCGGACCGCGCAGTCGATGTTCTCGCCGACGCACGAGCCGAGCGAGCCCGACAACCACTGGAACGACTCCGATTCGTCGGTCTGGTATGCGTGGACGGCCCCGGCATCGGGTCCGGCGACCGTGTCGCTGGCCGAATCGGGCTTCGACACGACCATGGCCGTGTACACGGGTTCGCTCTCGTCCCTGACGCTCGTCGCATCGAATGACGACGTGTTCGCGCCGGCTCGGCAGTCGAAGGTGAACTTCACGGCGACCGCCGGCACCGTGTACCGGATCGCGGTGGACGAGTACGCCTCCGGTGACCCGGTCCCGGACAACCTCGCCCTGCAATGGTCGGTCGGCCGGCCCGTCAACGACGACGTGGGGGCCGCGACCGTGCTGTCGGGCATGTCGGGTTCGATCGCGGGCACGACGGCGTTGTCGACACAGGAGCCCGCCGAGGTCGCCCCCGTGGTGGCGCCTTCGGAGCTGAGCGTCTGGTACCGGTGGACAGCACCTGCGACGGGTGACTTCAACCTGTCCGTGACCGCGGCCGGCGGGACCTGGGATCCCCAGCTCGGCGTTTGGGACGGGTCCTACCTCGGTTCCCAGACGTTGGTGATCGCCGATGACGATTCGGGACCGGGCCTCGACCCGGCACTGGTGTTGTCGGCCACCTCCGGGACCACGTACTGGCTCCAGGTCGAGGGCCGCAACATCACGTCCGGGGCGTTCACGTTGGCGTGGGCGCCGGTGCCGCCGCCGGGTCCGCTCTGTGATGGGTTGGCGGTGACGATTTCGGGTTCGGGGGTGATCAACGGCACGGCTGGTGACGATGTGATCCTGGGTTCGAATGGTGCGGACACGATCAATGGTCTGGGGGGCAATGACACGATCTGTGCCCTGGATGGTGATGACACGGTGTTGGCGGGTGCCGG
>JBHIXO010000138.1:0-9408 GCA_041984725.1 Acidimicrobiales bacterium
TCACCCCGCAGCACATCCGCCGCCGCGCCACCGTTCAACACGTCGTTGCCCGGACCACCACGCAACTCGTCCGGACCACCCTCACCGAACAACAGATCGTCACCCGAACTGCCCTCGATCAGATCCGGACCCGAGCCACCGGTGATCACGTTCGTCAACCCGTTCCCCGACAACGTGTCCGCCTGCGCCGAGCCGTACAGGTTCTCCACCGACACCAACGCATCCGTGCCCTCACCCGTCGCGACACCCGTCGCCAGACTGGCCGACACCCCGGTCGCCGACGCTGCATACGACGCACCGTCCTGACCGCCGCCACCATTGATGGTGTCGTCACCCAGACCACCGTGCATCGTGTCGTTCCCGGCACCACCGAGCACCTTGTCGTTCCCGGCACCCGCCAACACCGTGTCATCACCATCCAGGGCACAGATCGTGTCATTGCCCCCCAGACCATTGATCGTGTCCACACCATTCGAACCCAGGATCACATCGTCACCAGCCGTGCCGTTGATCACCCCCGAACCCGAAATCGTCACCGCCAACCCATCACAGAGCGGACCCGGCGGCGGCACCGGCGCCCACGCCAGGCTGAACCCACCCGACGTCGCATTCCGACCCTCCACCTGCAACCAATACGACGTCCCCGACGTCGCCGACAACACCAACGCCGGATCCAACCCCGGCCCCGAATCATCATCACCGACGACCAGCGTCTGGGAACCGAGGTAGGACCCGTCCCAGACACCCAACTGCGGATCCCACGATGCCCCGGCGGCCATGACACCGATGTTGAAGTCACCCGTCGACGGCGCCGTCCAGCGATACCAGACGCTCAGCTCCGAAGGCGCCACCACCGGCGCCACCTCCGCCGGCTCCTGCGTCGACAACGCCGTCGTGCCCGCGATCGAACCCGACATGCCCGACAGGACCGTCGCCGACCCGACATCGTCGTTGACGGGCCGGCCCACCGACCACTGGACGGTGAGGGTGTCGGGCGACGGATCACCGGAGGCGAACTCGTCGATGGCGATCCGGTACACGGTGCCGGCGGTCGCCGTGAAGTTCACCTTGGACTGCCGAGCCGGTGCGAACACGTCGTCATTCGATGCGACGAGCGTCAGCCCCCCGAGCGACGAGCCGGTGTACACCGCCATGACGGTGTCGTAGCCGCTCTCGGCCAGGGACACGGTCGCCGGGCCCGATGCCGGGGCCGTCCACGCATACCAGACCGAGGAGTCCGAGTCGTTCACGTGGTTGTCCGGCTCACCCGGCTCGTGCGTCGGCATGGTCACGAACTGGAACGCTCGGCCCCACGCCGAGGTGATCGCCGACGCGTTGGCGAAGTCGTCGTTCGCCGGGCGGCTCTGCGACCACCCCAGGTTGAAGAAGCCCCACTTCAAGGTGCTCGGCGGAGCGAACTCCGAGAGAAGCGAGAACGAGTCGACCCGGATCCGGTACGTCGTCCCCGACACGGGCGTGAACGTCACCCGCGACTCGCGTCCGTTGGTGTCGTCGTTGGCGACCACCTCGGTGAGCGCCGAGACCGACGACCCCGTGTAGACGCCGAGCGTCGAATCCCACGACACCGGGAACGACGAACCCAACGTGTTCACGTCGAACGTCACCGGCGCCGAAGACGGCGCCGTCCACGAGTACCAGACCGTCGCCTCCGGGCCACCGAAAGCCGGCTCACCGGTCTCGGCCGTCGCGGCCGCGTTGTTGCCGGCCACCGAGCCCGCGGGACCCGAGATCGAGGTCGCATTCGCGAAGTTGTCGTTCGAGGGTCGGGCGACCTGCCCGTCGATGAACGACCGTTGCGGGTCGTCGTACACCTCGGCGTAGACGCCCGGGAGGTTCGGGCGCGCGCACCCGAAGCCCCAGCTGACGACGCCGACGAGCGGCGCGTACGTCTGGCCGTTCGGGTCGACGATCGGTCCGCCCGAGTCGCCTTGGCAGGAGTCCTGACCGCCGGCGAGCGGGCCGGCACCGAACATCGTGAGGAAGTCGAAGCACGAGCCGTACGCCGTGCTCATCTCGGAGTCGGAGCGCTTGGGCACCGTCACCTCGAGGAGCTGGTTCGAACCCGGACCACCCTCGGACGTCGCGCCATGGCCCATCACGACGAGCGGCTCGTTCAGCGGCGGCTCGGCGAGGAAGTCGCCGAGGCGGGTCCACGGCTTCGTCGACGGCGCCGTGAGCGTCAGGATCGCCACGTCGTTCTGCGGAACCGTGCTCGGGCAGAAGCTCCCGCTGTAGCCCGGCTGGATGACGATCGAGGAGATGTTCCGCACTTCGCCCACGTCGGCTCCGGACAGCGTCGTTCCCCCGATGACCACCCGTCGAGTGGACGGCGCCGGGAAGTCGTCGACGCAGTGGCCCGCCGTGATGACCTTCGTCGGCGCGACGAGCGTGCCCCCGCAGAAGTGCGACCCGCCACTGGTCTGCAGCGAGACGAAGTACGGGTACTCGTTCACACTCGCCGGCCCACCGCCGACGATGTCAGCGCCGAGACCGGGGCCGGGGTCGGGCTTCGCCGGGGCCACGGTCGCCGGGATCGGCTCGATCGAACCGAGCTCGTCATAGGTCGCGTCCTCGGACGGGACGTCGGGCGACGCGACCGCGCCGCCGGTCTTGGTCGGCTCGGGAGCGGACTCCACCGGGAGCACCGCGACCGCCGGCGGAGTGACGTCGTCCTCCGCAGCCGCCGGCGACGCCAACATCGGCGCGCCGGCGAGGACCAACGACGCGGCCAGTGCGGCCCGTCGCCAAGAAGAGAGCCTGTGCAACTCCCCACCCTCCATATGTCTGGTCGCGACACCAGCGGTCACGACATCTCGCGGAGGCGTACCACGGCAAGAGCAGGCATGTCGCTGCTCATCGTGCACCAAATGCCCGGTCGTCGGTCACAGAAGGCTGTATCGCGGCCACGGATCGTCCGGGACACACGATGATGCTGACGTTGAGTGAGGTGCAGAACGCTTCTCGCGCGAACAGGATCGTCGGTCACGGGATCCCCGTCAGGGACTCGCAGCCGCCGCCGTGGGTGTCGACGTCGAGCCCACCATCGCAGAGGTCGGGCGCTCCGCTGCTCCCGATGAGTTCGTCTCGCCCCTCGCCTCCCTCGAGCGAGTCGGCACCCGACCCCCCGTGGAGGCGATCGTCGCCGGCGCCGCCGACGATGACGTCGTCCTTCCCGTTGCCGCGCAGGTCGTCGTCTCCGGCGCGACCGTCGATGGTGTCGGCCCCACCCCGACCTTGGATCTTGTTCGGCCCGGCGTTGCCCGAGAGCGTGTCGTCGAGTTGCGAGCCCAGGATGTCCTCGACGTCGCCGACGAAGAGGTCGTCTCCCTGGCCGGACGCAGTGCCCGCGGCGAGGTCCACCGTCACGCCGACGGTGGCGTTCCGGTACGACGCCGTGTCCACGTCCGAGCCTCCGGCGAGGACGTCGTCACCCTCGTCGCCGCGCAGCAGGTCGGCGGCAGGTCCACCCGCGAGCATGTCGTTCCCCGGACCGCCGCGCAGCTCGTCGGGACCCCCGTCGCCGTACAGCGCGTCGTCGCCCGAGCCACCCTCGAGCAGGTCCGGACCGGCGCCGCCCCGGATCAGGTTGGACTGGCCGTTCCCCACGAGATGGTCGGCGTGAGCCGAACCGACGATGTCGTCCACGGAGGAGATGCGGTCGAAACCATCGTCGTGCGCGGCGTTGGCCGGCAGGTTCACGACGACGCCGGCGGGCGAATCCGCATAGCTCACGGTGTCGTTGCCGGGCCCTCCGTTCACGTTGTCATCGCCCGGTCCCGGGTGGATGACGTCGTCACCCGCCATGCCGAGGAATCGGTCCCGTCCTTCTCCGCCGTAGAGCACGTCGTCGCCGTCCTGACTGCAGATGACGTCGTTGCCGCCGAGCCCGTAGATGACGTCGTCGCCCGGACTGCCCCAGATCGTGTCGTTGCCGGGGGTTCCGTAGATCACACCGGAGCCGATGATGGTGACGTTGCTCGCATCGCAGCGACGCGACGACGCTGCGTAGAAGCTGACGCCGTAGTCGGCGCCCTGGCCGCGGCGCACGCCGATCTGCAACCAGTACTCCCGGCCGGCGACGGCCGACAGGTACGCGTACGTCCGATTCGGTATGCCGAAGTCGTCGCCGGCGGCGAGCAGCTCCTGGGTCCCGAACGACCCACTGCTCCAGACCCCGACCTGGGGATCCCACGCCGGACCCCAGCGGTTTCCGACGACGATCTCGAAGGTGTCGGTGACCGGCGCCGTCCAGCGCACCCAGACGCTCTCGCGGACGGGAGCGCCCTGCGGCGCGGGCTCACCCGGTTCTGCGGTCGCACCGGCGATCCGACCCTCCACGAAGTAGCCCGGCACCACCTTCGCGTCGTCGATGTCGTCTTCGAGGGGTGGCTCGAGCGACCACTGGAGTTCGAGGTCGTCGGGCGTCGGCGGACCCGGGTTCTTCGCGTCGACGGCGATGAGGACTCGCTGACCGTCGGTGACCGACAAGTCGAGCTTCGACTGGCTCGCCAGTCCGTGATCGTCGTTCGATCCGAGGCGGACCATGTCGTCGAGTCCGGTGCCGTCGTACACCGTGACCGTCGTGTCGAACGACGAGTGTGCCAACGAGATGGTCGCACGTCCGGACCCTGTCGGGGCCCAGCGGAACCAGACCGACCCATCGGCGGCGTCGACGTGGACGTCGGGCTCACCCGGCTCATGGGTGGCCGAGCCGACGCGTTGCGAGATCTGGCCCGATGGTCCCACGAGCGGGGTCGCGGACGCGACGTCGTCGTTGGCGGGCCGGTCCTGCGACCAGCCGAGATCGAAGTCACCCCAGTTCAGCGGGCTGGTACCCGACGACACGCCGCGGAGCGAGAACGCGTCGATGCGCACGTGATAGACGGCGTCTTCGCTCGGCGTGAACGTGACCCGAGACTCGCGACTGGCGCCCCAGTCGTCGTTGTAGGCGACGAGGCTGAGCGTCGAGAGACCGGACCCGGAGTAGACCCCGATGGTCGAGTTCCACGAGTCGGGGTTGGACGAGCCGAGGGTGTTGACGTCGAAGGTCACGGGGTCCGACGACGGCGCGATCCAGCGGTACCAGACGGTGGCCTCGGGGCTCCCGTCGCCCGGCTCCGCCGCCTGGGCGGTCGCCGCCGTGGTCGTTCCTCGGATCGTCCCCGCGCGCCCGGCGATCGGCGTCGCGAGCGCGAAGTCGTCGTTCGGGGGTCGCTCGACCGTGGACTCCACGAAGGTCCGCAACTCGTCGGCGTGCACGGCGGCGAAGACCGACGGGTACTCGCCACAGGGCTCGAGATGCCAGCTCGCCACCCCGACGACGGGCGCGTTGACCTCCTCGGTCCGCACGACGGTGAGCGGACCTCCCTCGTCACCGGAACAGATGCCGGCCCGCACCTCGGGCGGTCGCGGCCCGGCCGCGAGCATCGTCGACGAATCGAAGCAGTCCGTTCCGACGAGGCGCTCCACGTCGTCGGCCGGCCGCACGCCGAGCACCACCTCGTGCAACTCGTCCGCTGGTGGCTCGCTGCCGTCACCTGCGCCGTGCCCCACGGCGCGAACCGGCAGGTCGTCGGGAAGGCTCGCGGCGGAGTCGTCGACCCGTGTCCACGCCGCGGTCGAGGGTTCGTCGAGCGTGAGCACCGCGACGTCGTGGCGGGGGATCTGCGAGGGGCACCAGTCCGGGTCGAAGCCCGGCATCACCTCGACCTCGACGATTCTCCGGATCTCGGCCTCGGCCTCGTCGCCGACGAGCGACGAGCCGCCGATCCATGCGAAGACCTCGGACGGATCCCGGGTCGCCACGCAGGTGGCTGCGGTCAGGACGTCGGTCGGTGACAGCATCGTGCCACCACAGAAGTGGTCGCCCGCCTCGGTTCGTAGCGAGACGAAGGACGGTTGGCTGCCGTCGCCGACGGGCGGGCCGCCCACGACATCGCCGCCGACCGGATCGGTGCGCACGGCGGGGGCCGCCGACGCTGACGTGGTCGGAGCGGGCAACAGCGCTGCGAGGACAGCGAGAGCGAGCGCGACGCAGAGGCGCACGCGGGCGGCCGTGAACATGGAGCAACTCCTGGGCTGAGCGGTGACGGAGGACAGCCCCACGCGGGGTGGTGCCGTCGCGGAGCCGGAGGCCCGGCCCGGGCGGGACAGACCGGGCCTCCGGAGAGGACGGGCGGTCACGGGATCCCGATCAGGGTCTCGCAACCACCACCATGGGTGTCGGTGCCCGGCCCGCCGTCACAGGTGTCCGGCGTCCCGGTCGAGCCGATCATCTCGTCGTCACCGGACCCGCCGGTCAGGTTGTCCGCACCCGACCCGCCATGGACCCGGTCGTTGCCGTTCCCACCCACGATCGTGTCGTCCTTGCCGTTCCCGCGCAGATCATCGTCGCCATCACGACCGTCGATGACGTCGCGGCCCCCGAGCCCTTGGATCTTGTTGTCGTCGACGTTGCCCGAGAGCGTGTCGTCGTGTTGCGAGCCGAGGATGTCCTCGACGTCAGCGCCGATCGCGTCGGACCCCTGACCGGTGGCGGTCCCCGCCGCGAGGTCGACGGTCACCGCCACCGGAGCGTTGCGGTACGAGACCGTGTCCACCTGAGCGCCGCCGAGCAGCGTGTCGTCACCGTCGTCACCGCGGAGCACGTCGGCGGCGGCACCGCCGTCGAGGAGGTCGCCCCCGGGGCCGCCACGCAGATCGTCGGGGCCGCCCTCGCCGAAGAGTTGGTCGTCGCCGGAGTTGCCCTCGATGAGGTCCGGGCCGGCCCCTCCGAGGATGACGTTCGCGAGTCCGTTGCCGAGCAGGACGTCGGCATGCGCCGAGCCGACCAGACGCTCGACCGACACGAGCGAGTCCGCACCCTCACCGGAAGCGGTCCCGGCCGCCAGGTCGGCCTGGACGCCGGATGCCGACGCCGCCCACGACGCCGTGTCCGCGCCCGAGCCACCGTTGAGGACGTCATCTCCCGGACCGCCGTGCATCGCGTCGTCGCCGGCACCGCCGATCACCACGTCGTTCCCCGTGCCGGCGAGCACGGTGTCGGGCCCGTCGAGGCCGCAGATGACGTCATCGCCGCCGAGTCCGTTGATCGTGTCCGCGCCCGTCGAGCCGACGATGACGTCGTTCCCGGCGGTGCCGGTGATGACCCCGGACCCCACGATCGTCGCGGCGAGTCCGCCACACGTCGGGGGAGCCACCGCCGTCGACCACGTCAACGTGAACGGACCGCCGGAGGCATCCCTGGCCTCGACCTGGACCCAGTAGGTCGTGCCGGCGACCGCGGCGAGGGTGAGTCGGGGATCGGATCCCGGACCGGAGTCGTCGTCGGCGGCGAGGGCGACGTGGGAGGGCGGGCTCGGACCGTCCCACACCCCGAGCTGTGGGTCCCAGGTGCCGTCCGTGGCCACACCGAACACGAACTCGCCCGTCGACGGAGCCGTCCACCGGTACCAGACGCTCCGGTCCGCCGGATCGACCACCGGCGCACGTTCCCCGGGCTCACCCGTGGCGGCGATGGTGGTGCCCCCGATCGTGCCGCTGCCCGCGCTGATGATCCGCGCCGCGGAGACGTCGTCGTTGGCAGGTCGGCCCGCGGACCACTGCAGGACGAGCGAATCGGGCTCGGGGTCCCCACTGAGGAACTCGTCGACCGCGATCCAGTACGCCGTGCCGGCGACCGCCGTGAAGTCGACCTTCGATTCCCGGGCCGGCGGGTGCACGTCGTCGTTGCTCCCGACCAGCGTGAGCGTGCCGAGGCCCGACCCGGTGTACACCGCGAGGGTCGTGTCGAACGCCGAACCGGCGAGCGACACGGTCGCCGATCCGCCGACCGGCGGCGTCCACCGGTACCAGACCGAGGAGTCCGAGTCGGTCACGTGGATGTCGGGCTCGCCGGGTTGGTGCGTCGGCTTCGCCACCGACTGCACGGTCTGTCCAGTGGCCGTGGTCAGCGAGATCGCGTCGGCGAAGTCGTCGTTCGCCGGCCGCTGCTGCGACCATCCGAGACGGAACGGCCCCCAGGTCAGCGAGCTGGGAGGCGACGTAGGGTTGGCCAGGGAATAGGCGTCGACCCGGATCCGGTACGTCGTGCCCGCCACCGGCGTGAACGTCACGCGTGATTCCCGGGTCAGCGCGAAGTCGTCGTTGTACGCGACCTGGCTCAGCGCCGCGACCGACGACCCGGTGTAGACGCCGAGCGTCGAGTCCCACGACACCGGGAACGACGAACCCAGGGTGTTCACGTCGAACGTCACCGGCGCGTTGGACGGCGCCGTCCACGAGTACCAGACCGTCGCCTCGGGGCCGCCGGGGAGCGGTTCACCGGTCTCGGCCGTCGCGGCGGTCGTGTCCCCGGGAACGGATCCGGCTGACCCGCTGAGGGGGGTGGCGGCGGTGAAGGCGTCGTTGAGCGGCCGGACGACGTGGCTCTCGACGAACGCCCGCAACGAGCCGGCGTAGAGCTGGGCGTGGTAGTCGAGGCTCGGCTCGCACCCGAAGAACGGCTCACTGATGAGGCCGGCGACGGGGGCGTGGGTCTCGCCGTTCGGGCGGAGCAACGGACCGCCGATGTCCTCGTTGCACACATCGGCGACGCCCTCGGTCCCCGCCACGATGACGTCCGTCGGCGGAGTGCAGCCCGGAAGGCCCGACTCGCTCCGCACGGTCAGCGACCGGGCCAACAGGTCGTCGGACGGCTCGTCCTCGGCGAGCTGTCCGTGTCCCAGCGCGACGAGTGAAGCCCCGACAGGGACGTCGGGGCTGGGGTCGGCCAACCGCGTCCAGGGCTGGGTCGACGGATGCTCGAGCACCAGCACGGCGAGATCGCGTTGCGTCGGGTAGCACGTCCCCGATCCCGCGCCCGGCGCGTAGTGGTACGACGCGACGCCCCGCACCTCGCCGCCGGCGTCGCTGAGCGACGTGGCCCCGAGCACGACCTCGGCGTCCAACGGCTCCTCGAGTTCGGCGAGGCAGTGGAACGACGTCGCGACCACCGTCGGCGACAGGAGCACGCCCCCGCACAGGAAGTTGTCGTTCAACCAGACGGTGGCGAAGTACGGATGCGCGCCGGGTGGCACCGGCGTCCCGCCCAGGACGTCGCCGTCGAGGCCACCGTCGTTCGGAGCCGGAGCCGGAGGCAGGCTCGGCGGTCCGGAGGGCTTGTCCGGTGGAGACGCAGCGGCGGCCGACCAGCCGGCGCCGGGCGCAGCCGGCAGGAGCAGCATCATCGCGGCCAGGGTGCTGAGGAGCAGGCGTCGTGTCATCGTCGTCTCCGGAGGAAGGCTCGTGCGGTACGCGCAGGCGTCGGTGAAGACCCGATCCGGGGACGGCCCCGATCGGGAGACGGCCCCGCACGGGGTGGTGCGGGGCCGTCGTGGAGCCGGTGGC
>JBHIXO010000139.1:0-9312 GCA_041984725.1 Acidimicrobiales bacterium
GAACGGGCCTGTTTGGCAAGTGGCACCTGGGCGCCGCCTATACCAATATCATGGCCAAATATGCCGACACGCTGGCCGGGGGCTTCTTTGCCGACAGCAGCTATGTTGCGCATGCCGTCCCCTATACCTATGAAGGCCAGGACCGCGTCCTGAACATCGGGTTCGAGAATGATATCGTTCACCGGGCGGCGGGCGATTTCGATTCCCTGGGCGAGGCGGTGGATGCCGCCCCCGGCCTGATCGGGCAGGATTATGCCCTGCAATCCTCGACGGACAATCTCATCCTGTTCAGCGACGACTATGTCAACCCGGCATGGCCCTATGGCCCCTTTGCGCTGTACAATATTCCGGGCGGCTGGGCGGCGCATGTCGCGGGTATCACCTCGGACGCGGTCACGCGGATCACCCAGTCGGCATTCTACGATCTTACCTCGCGCGACAGCCTGGTCATCGTCTCTAATCTCACCGCCGCCACGCGCGACATCGCCTGGGTCGAGGATCTGGCACGCCCGTCCGACCGGCATGGCCATGTCGGCGACTCCGCCTTCCTGATCGGATCGCAATTTGGCGATCGGCTGCGCGGCAATGTCGGCAACGACTATATCGACGGCGCGGGCGGCGACGACGTCATACGCCCGGGTACGGGCCAGAACCGCATCGAGGGGGGGCTGGGCACCGACACGCTCGAACTGTCCGGATCGATGCGCGACTGGAGCGTGTCGCGCCTGGCGGACGGCACCACCCTCCCCGCCGACGTGGTCGTGGTGGGCATCGGCGTCGTACCGAACACGGCATGGCTGGAGGGCTCGGGCCTCGAGCTCCAGGACGGCGTCGTGTGCGACGCCAGCTGCCTGGCCCGCGGCGGCGACGGCCGCGTCGCCGCCGTCGGAGACGTCGCCCGGTGGGAGCATCCCCGTCTCGGGTCCAGCCGCATCGAGCACTGGACCAACGCCGGCGAGCAGGCCGCGCACGCGGCCAAGGCCCTGGTGCACGGCGCGCCGGCGGCCGGCCCGTTCGAGCCGGTGCCGTACTTCTGGTCCGACCAGTTCGGCAAGAAGCTGCAGTTCGTCGGCTCGTGCGGCGACGGCGACGACTTCGAGGTCGTGGAGGGCTCGGCGGAGGATGGGCGCTGGGTCGCCGCCTACGGGAGCGACGGCGTCACCGTGGCCGCGCTGTGCGTCGGCTGGCCGGCCCGGCTGGCCCCGTGGCAGGCGCTGGTGGCCGAGCGGGCGGCGTTCCCGCCACCGGTGCCCTGACGCGCCACCGCCCCGGCGGGGTGGGGCCGGGGCGGTGGAGAACGGTGGCCGTGGCGGTTCAGTAGCGGATGGGCACCGAGCGGGGGCCCCGCACCTGCCCGCCGTTCCAACGCACGGCGCTGGGATCGGCGAGCTCGAAGGTGGGCATGCGCTCGAGGAAGGTCTCGACTGCGACCCGGATCTCCATGCGGGCCAGGTTCGACCCCAGGCAGCGGTGGATGCCGGAACCGAAGGCGAAGTGCCGGTTCTTGGCCCGGTCGATGATGAACTTGTCGGCGTCTTCGAACATGTCTGGGTCGTGGTTGCCGGCCGGGAAGGCCATGAGGACCTTGTCGCCCTTCTGCATCGGGCACCCAGCGACCTCGGTGTCCTCGGTGACCAAACGAGCCATCGTCACCGGGCTGTAGAAGCGCAGGAACTCCTCGACCGCGCTGGTCATGAGCTCGGGTTCGTCGCGGAGGCGCTGCTGGTCCTCAGGGTGCGTGGCCAGGTGCAGCATGCTCGAGCCGATGTTGCTCCAGGTCGTGTCGATACCGGCGATCAGCAGCAGGAAGCACGTACCCATCAGGTGCTCGTCGGTGATGGGATGCTCGCTCTCGGCCTCGATCAGCATCGTGAGGATGTCATCGGGACGGGAGCCGGGCTCCATGACCCGCCGCTTGCCGATGTGCTCCATGAAGTAGGTGCTCATCTCCTCGAACACGTCGGGAAGGTTGGCGAGGTTCTGCAACCCCTCCTGCAGGGTGCGGACCGCCCACCCGGTGAACTTCGGCTCGTCCTCGAGCGGGATGCCGATCATCTGGGCGATCACGCGCACGGGGATGTGCTGGGCGTAGTCGGCGGCGGCGTCAGCCTCGTGGCGGCCGGCGAAGAACTCGTCGATGAGGTCGTTGCACAGCGCCCGCGTGATGGGGGTCATCTTCTCGATCGCCGAGGGACCGAACGCCGGGAGCAGCAGCCGGCGGGCCCAGGTGTGGACGGGCTGGTCCGAGCTGATCGGCGGGACCGGCATGACGTCGTTGATCGGGATCTCCAAGGGCGACACGACGATCGGGTCGTGGGAGGAGAAGTGCTCGACGTCGTGGGCGATGTCGGCCAGGTCCTTGTACCGGACCGGTAGCCAGGTGCGCTGCCGGCGCTCGGTGAAGGCGATGGGGCACTGTTCGCGCTGCTGGGCCCAGCGCGCCGCGGGATCGCGCACGTAGTCGGCGTCGAACATGTCGAAGTCGGTGGCCCAGTCGGTCACGGGTCCGAAGTCGCCTTCGACGTTCTGGCGCATCGGGAGCTCTGCTGCATCGATGTCGGTCATATCGGTACGGTCCTTGGTCTCGTCGATCTGGACAACACCGACATTCTGCACCGCGAGACACGATGCGTCAAATGTGTCATGACGACCAGGCCCGGGGCGCGCGACCGCCCCGGCGGGGTCGTGCCGGGGCGGTGGGGATCGGCGGGCCGTGTGAGCTCAGAAGCGGATGGGTACGCAGCGCGGGCCGCGCACCTGCCCGCCGTTCCAGCGCACGGCGCTGGGATCGGCGAGCTCGAAGGTGGGGATCCGCTCGAGGAAGGTCTCCACGGCGACCCGGATCTCCATGCGGGCCAGGTTCGAGCCCAGGCAGCGGTGGATCCCGGAGCCGAAGGCGAAGTGCCGGTTCTTGGCCCGGTCGATGACCACCTCGTCGGCCCGCTCGAACATCTCCGGGTCGTGGTTCCCGGCCGGGAAGGCCATGAGCACCTTGTCGCCCTCCTTCATGGGGCAACCGGCGAACTCGGTGTCCTCGGTGACGTAGCGGGCCATGGTCACCGGGCTGTACGCCCGGAGGAACTCCTCCACCGCGGTGGGGATCAGCTCGGGCTCGTCGCGCAGGCGCTGCTGGTCCTCGGGGTGGGTCGCCAGGTGCAGGAGGCTGGACCCGATGTTGCTCCACGTGGTGTCGATGCCGGCGACGAGCAGCAGGAAGCACGTGCCCAGCAGGTGCTGGTCGGTGATCGGCTCGTCGGTCTCGGCCTCGATCAGCATGGTGAGAATGTCGTCGGGACGGGAGTCGGCCGCCATCGCCTGACGCTCGGCGATGTGGGTCACGAAGTAGGAGGTCATCTCCGTGAAGACATCCGGGATGTTCGCCAGGTTCTCGAAGCCCTCCTGCAGGGTGCGCACCACCCAGCTGGTGAACAGCGCCTCGTCGTCGAGGGGGATGCCGATCATCTGCGCGATGACCCGCACGGGGATGTGCTGGGCGTAGTCGGCCGCCGCGTCGCCCCGGCCGTCGCCGAAGTGCTCGTCGATCAGGCTGTTGGCCAGGGCCCGGGTGATGGGGGTCATCATGTCGATGGCCGACGGCCCGAACGCGGGCAGCAGCAGGCGACGGGCCCAGGTGTGGAACGGCTGGTCGGAGCTGATCGGCGGGATGGGCATCACGTCGTTCATGGGGATCTCGAAGGGCGACACCACGGCGATGTCCCGTGAGGAGAATCGCTCCACGTCGTGGGCGATCTCGGCCAGGTCCTCGTAGCGGACCGGCAGCCACGTGCGCTGACGGCGCGCGGTGAACGCGATGGGGCACCGATCGCGCTGCTCGGCCCATCGGGCCGTGGGATCGGTCACGTAGTCGGGGTCGAAGATGTCGAAGTCCTCCGCCCAGTCGGTCACCGGCCCGAAGGACGCACCGGCGTCGATCCGGACCTGCAGCTCGCCGTCAACCGTGTCGGTCATTGGAGACCCTCTCGTCGTTGGATGCGGACATCGTAGGCATTTTCACGCACACGAGACAATGCTTGTCTGATGTCACAGTCGCCGGCGGTGCCCGGACGCAACGACCCGAGCTCCCATCAGGGAGCGCTCAGTCGTCGGTGATGGTGACCGCGAACTCCGGGCAGTTGTCGACGGCGAGCTGCGCCGCCTCCTCCTGCCCGGGCGGCACGACGCCGTCGCCCTTCACCCAGGCCATGCCCAGCTCGTCGACCTCGAACAGGTCGGGGGCGAGGACGACGCAACGGTTGTGCCCCTGGCACTTCTCTTGATCCACGTGTACGCGCATGGCGGGACGATAGACGGCTGTGCGACATGATGCGAATCGCGGCACATGTCCCGATCCGCCGGCCGCTACCGACCCGGTTCGGGGTTGCGCCGTCGCGAGAACGATGGGGCGCGCTTCTCCAGGAAGGCGGTCATCCCCTCCCGTGCCTCGTCGGTGGTGAACAGCTGCGCCGACAGCTCCGAGGTCCAGGCGAACGCCTCGTCGGTGCCCAGCTGGGGCACCCGGGCCAGCAGCTCTTTGGCTGCAGCCAGTCCACCGGGGGCCGCGGCCAGGAGGTCGTCGACGATCGCGTCGACCTCGGCATCGAGGCGGTCGGCGGGCACGGCGGCGTTGATCAGGCCCATCGCTGCCGCCTCGACTGCGGTGAACCGCTGGCCCCGCAGGAACGTGGCTCGGGCGTCCGCCGTGGTCAGCTTCGGCAGGCACACCACCGAGATCACGGCTGGGGCCACCCCGATGCGGACCTCGGTGAAGCCGAACTTGGCGTCCTCGACGGCCACCGAGATGTCCATCGCTGCGGCCAGGCCCATGCCGCCGGCCACGCAGTGCCCGGCGAGGCGACCCACGTAGGGCTTGGGCGAGCGGGCGAAGCGCCCGAACAGCTCCATCGGGCTCGTCACCGCGGCCGGGGCCTCGTCGGTGGCCGACGAGGACCGCTCGGACAGGTTGGCGCCGGCGCAGAAGGTCGAGCCCTCGTTGGTGAGCACGATGACACGCACGTCGTCGTCGGCCTCGGCCACCTCGAAGGCGGCGACCATCTCGGAGATGAGTTGACGGCCCAGGGCATTGCGGTGCTCGGTGTCGCACAGGGTGACGGTGCAGACCCCGTCCCGGGTCTCGGAGCGGACGACCGACATCAGGCCTGACCCCGCAGCGCGGGACCCTCGCTGGGCGGCCCGGCGTAGGCCTGGGCCTTGGCCATCCAGTCCTGGGCGATCTCGCCCTCGACGACCAGATCGGTGTCCCCCACGTGGCGGCGCTGGGTGACGACCTGGCAGAAGTGCTCGGCCGGGCCCCGGACCGTGGCCTGCGCCTCGTCGGGACCGAAGGTCCACACGTCGGCACCCGAGGGCGAGGTCAGCTCGACCCGCACGTCGCCGGCCGGCACCTCCTCCCCGCGGTTGGCGTAGGTCCAGCCCCGGGTGATGAAGCCGATCTGAGCGACGTGGCGCAGCCGATCGCTGGGAGGCCGGTGGCCGTCGACGGCATCGACGACGTCGGTGCCGTGCGCCCAGCACTCCATGAGCCGGGCGGTCAGGAACGACTTTGCGCTCATCGAGGGCCCGTACCAAGGCAGCCGCTGGCCATCCTGGAGCTCGGCCGCAGCCGCCAGGAGGGTGGCGCGGTTCTGGCGCCAGCGGACGAGCAGCTCCTCGGGGCCCAGGTCGCGCAGCAAGGTGAGCTGCTCCATGCCGTCGCCCGAGCCCATCAGCTCCTCCAGGGCAGCCTGGAAGGCGTCGGGGTCGGTGGCGGCCAGCGTGGCGGTGCCGTCGAAGTAGGTGAGGTGACCGATCTGGTCGCGCACGGACCAGCCCGGGCTCGGTGTCGGCGTGGACCACTGATCGGGCGTGAGGCCGGCGACCACGTCGTCGAGCGACTGCTGCTCGGCGGCCAGGTCGGCGGCAATGGATGCGATGTCGGTCATGGGTTCTCCTGGATCGAAGCGGCGGTCATCGGTCGACCCGTGGTTCGCGAGGCAGGCCGAGAACGAGCTCGCCGATGATGTTGCGCTGGATGGCGAACGTGCCCCCGCCGACGGTGAGCGCCGGCGAGAACAGGAACCCGTAGTGCCAGATCGGGTGGACGTCGGGGAACTGGGCGTCGACGTTGACCTCGGTGGCGCCGGTGCGGGCGTCCTCGGGCACCGGCCCGGGCGGCCCCGAGCCCTCGAGCATGCCGGCAGTGCCGGCCAGGTCCTTGGCCAGCTCCATCACGTGCTGGCCGTGCTCGTCGGCCATGGCCTTCTGGATGGAGGCCTCGGGGCCGGGCGTCCGGCCCTGCAGCCGTGCCGACAGGGTGCGGAGCCGGTTGAGGCGCAGGACCTCGGCCTCGCAGTGCAGCGCAGCGAGGCGTTGGCGCAGCAGGGGGTCGTCCACGCCGCCACCGGTGCGGACCAGGTCGACCAGGTCGGCTGCCGACGGACCGGCCCCCCACAGCGACCCGGCCGAGGACAGCATCACCCGCTCGTTCGACAGCGTGACCTTGGTGAGGCGCCAGCCGTCGTTCTCCTCGCCGATGAGGTTCTCGGCCGGCAGCCGGACGTCGTCGAAGAACACCTGGTTGAACGAGTGCGCCGTGGTCATGTCGATGACCGGCTCGAGCGTCATGCCGGGTAGGTCCATCGGGCAGATGAAGTAGCTGATCCCCCGGTGCTTGGGCGCGTCGGGGTCGGTGCGGGCGATGAGGATCCCGTAGCGGCTGTTGTGCCCGCCGCTCGTCCAGATCTTGGAGCCGTTGACGACGTAGGTGTCGCCGTCGCGCACGGCCCGGGTGCGCAGCGAGGCCAGGTCGGAGCCGGCATCGGGCTCGCTGAACAGCTGGCACCACTGGTCCTGTCCGCTCAGGATGGGCGGCAGGTACCGCTGCTTCTGCTCCTCGGTCCCAGCCAGCAGGATGGTGGGCGCGGCCCAGCCGATGCCGATGCCGGCCGGGCGGCGGATCCCGGCGCGGTGCAGCTCCTCGTCGAGGATGAGCTGGTGCATGGGGTCGGCGTCGAGGCCCCAGGGTGCCGGCCAGTGGGGAACCACGTAGCCGGCGTCGGCCAGCTCGGCCATCGATGCGTCCGGGTGCTCGTCGAGCCACGCCCGCACCGCAGCACGGCGGGGGTCGTCCTCGGGGGGCAGATCGAAGTCCATGGCGGTCAGGCTCCTTCGAGGAGTGCGGCGGGGATGTCGACGACGCGGGCTCGGAGCCACTCGCCGAGGCTCTTGGCCTGGGGGTCCTTGCGGGTCGACGCGGCGACGCCTTCCTCGAGCAAACCGTGGATCACGAAGTTCAGCGAGCGGACCGAGGCCAGCCGGTGCCGGTCGATGGTGAGGGGGGCGGCTTCGGGGAGCAGCGCCACCAGCATGTCGGTGGTGAGGAACGAGTCCAGCCAGGCCCACGCCTCGTCGGTGCGGGCGAAGACGCCGAGGTTGGCGTTGCCGCCCTTGTCCCCGGAGCGGGCGCCGATGATGGTGCCGAGAGGGGCCCGGACGGTGTCGCCGCCGGGTGCGCTGGCCCCGGGGCCCGGGGTGGGCTCGACCGCCACCTCGCCGGCCGGGGCGGTGGACTCCACGACGGTGCGCGCACCGCCGAGGACCACGACGTGCTGGGGCACGAGGTCGGCGGGCACGACGGCCGGCCGGTACACGCCGTAGGGGCGGGCCTGTTGCCCACCGCCGCCCAGGCCGGTGAAGCCCGGGATGGTGGCGAGGCCGAGCTCGACGGTGGCGTCGAACACGACCCGACCGACCTTGCGCTCGTCGGGGTCCTTGAGCGACAGCCGCCACTGGGCCATCGCCTCCTCGTTGGTCTCCGGGTCCGTCTTGTCGGTGCGCACCAGCCGGGTGCTCACCGAGGCGTAGTCCTCGGGCGAGTACGGCAGCGCCTCCCAGAACGCGGCCTCGACCAGCGCCGCCTTCTCCTCGATGTCGAGCCCGACGAGGGCGACGCCCACCTCGTTGCGGAACCCGCCGAGCTCGTTCATCGCCACCTTCAACGTGGACGGCGGCGGCTCCCCCTTGGTGCCGCTGATGCGCACCCGGTCGGGGCCGACCTCCTCCAGCTCGATGGTGTCGAACCGGGCGGTGACGTCGGGCCCCAGGTAGGCCGGCGACGCGATCTCGTACAGCAGCTGGGAGGTGACGGTGCCCACGGAGACCTCGCCACCGGTGCCGTCGTGCTTGCCGATCACGGTCGAACCGTCGGCGGCGATCTCGGCCCACGGGAACCCGGTGTGGGTGAGGCCCCGGACCTCGGTGAAGAACGAGTAGTTGCCGCCGGTGGCCTGGGTGCCGCACTCGATGACGTGGCCGGCAACCACGGCGCCAGCGAGCGCGTCCCAGTCGTCGCGGGCCCAGCCGTGGTGCCAGGCCGCCGGCCCGCAGACGACGGCGGCGTCGGTGGTACGGCCGGTGACGACGATGTCGGCGCCGGCGTTCAGCGCCTCGACGATGCCCCAGCACCCGAGGTAGGCGTTGGCGGTGATGAAGCGCGACGTGTCGCCGATCGGCTCACCGGTGTCGAAGTGGGCCAGGTCGATGCCGGCCGCCACCAGCTCGTCGAGGCGGCCGAGGATGTCGTCGCCGTTGACGTACGCGATGGTCGGCGACAGCCCGAGCTTGTCAGCGACCTCGGCGATCGCATCGGCGCAGCCGTCGGGGTCGAGGCCGCCGGCGTTGGAGACCACCTTGATCCCCTGGTCGAGGCAGGTGCCCATCACCTGCTCCATCTGGGTGACGAAGGTGCGGGCGAAGCCGCCGTGGGGCCGCTTGGCCCGGGTCCGCTGGAGGATGAGCATCGTCAGCTCGGCCAGCCAGTCGCCGGTGAGCACGTCGATGGGCCCGCCCTCCACCATCTCGCGGGCGGCGGCGATGCGGTCGCCGTAGAACCCGGAGCAGTTGGCGATGCGGATCGGATCGGTCATGCGTCGTCTCCCGCGGCGGCGCCGTCGTCGATGACGAGCAGCGTCGCACCGTTGTCGACCTGGTCGCCGACGGCGACCCGGATCTCGGTGACCACGCCGGCCACGGGGGCCCGGACGTGGTGCTCCATCTTCATGGCCTCGAGCACGACCAGCACCTGGCCGGCCTCGACCTGATCACCCTCGGTGCAGCGGACCTCGAGCACCGCGCCCGGCATGGGGGCGTGGAGGCCGCCCCCGGTGAGGTCGGCGCCCGGCGGAACGAAGCGGGGCACGACCTCGAACGACACGGTGCCGTTGGGCACCTGCACGTGGATGCTGGCTCCCGCAGCGGTGACCCGGGACCGGGTCCGGCGCCCGTCGAGCTCGACGTCGATCTCGTCGGGCGACCAGG
>JBHIXO010000140.1:0-9287 GCA_041984725.1 Acidimicrobiales bacterium
CGCCCGAGACGCCGCGCATGAACATATGTGCGGAGCCGTCGGTATGGCGCGCTAAACCAACGTAGATCCTCTCGATCTCCAGCGGATCCTTGCCGACCAGCAGCGGCTCCAAGGCGAGCATCTGCGCCTTGATGCCCGCGCCGGGCGAGCCGTATCCCTCGCCGATGCCGTGGAACCCGGTGTCCGTGTTGACGCGGACGCCGGTGTCGCGGTCGTTGTCGCGCTCGGAGCTGCACCGCCGGTCTGCGCCGCCGCTGAGGCCCTGGGGCACCTTGAACTCGCCCAGGGCCGTGCCCGTGCCGCCGACCTTGGTGACGTAGGTGCCCGAGGTGGTGAACACCTTGATCTCGTTGGCGGCCGAGTCGGCGATGAACACGTGCTGGCCGTCGGTCGCCACGTCGAACGGGTTGTCGAGCTGGTGGGCGAGCTTGCCCGGTGCCGAGATCTCACCGACCGGGGTCCCGTCGTTCTCCCACACGATGACCTTGTCGCGGGTCGAGTCGGCGGCGTACACCCGGCCGGTCACGTCGTCGACGACGACGCTGCGGGGCCGGCGAAGCTGACCGAAGCCGCTTCCCTCGGTCCCGAAGGCGCGCAGGGCGACGCCCTCGGGCGACACCACGACGATGCGGGCGTTGTTCGTGTCGGCCACGTAGATCTTGCCGTCGGGGGCGATGTCGACGCCGTGGGGCGAGATGAAGAAGCCGAGCCCCGCGCCGCGCTTGCCGAGCTCCCACAGGAACAGGCCGTCGTTGTCGTACTTCTTGATCCGGTGATTGTCGGTGTCGGCGACCACGACCGACCCGTCGTTGGGGTCGGTGGCGAGCATGCGCATGTAGTTGAAGGCGTAGTCGTCCCGCCCGCGGCTGCCCCACTGGGTGATGGGCGTGCCGTCGTTGGCCAGCTTCACCACACGCTGGTTGTAGGTGTCGGAGACGAAGATGTTGCCGGCCGCGTCGAGCGCGACGCCGCGCGGGCCGTTGAAGCCGCCCGGGTCGGGCGGCTGGGCCGGGTCGGGGCGGCTGAAGAGCGGTGTGCCGGTCGGGCTGAAGACCTGGACCCGGAAGTTCGGCATGTCGCCGATCCACAGGTTGCCGTCGCCGGCGATCGTGATCTCCCGGCCGCCGTCGACGAACTGGCCGAGGTCGTTGCCCTTCGAGCCGAAGCTGCCGAGCCAGGTCCCGTCGAGGGTGAAGCGATGGATGCGGTTGCCCTCACCGTCGACCTGGTAGAGGATCCCGCCGACCGGGTCGATGGTCATGCCCCGCAGGTCGCCGCGGAAGACGGCGTCCTGGGGCGGGCTCGCCGCCGTGGCGTTGTACTTCTTGCCGAACGAGCGGACGAGCGTGGCCGACTTCGTCGTCTGGTTCAGATCGAAGACCTGGATCCGGAAGTTGGCGGTGTCGCTGACGTACAGACGACCCTCGGCGTCGAAGTCGAGCCCGCGCGGGTGCTTCAGGTTGGTCGGGCCGCTGCCCTGGGTGCCGAAGCTCCACGACATCGACGTCGCACCCGGCTGCCAGACGACGACCCGGTGGTTCCACGAGTCGGCGATGTAGACGAGGCCGTCGTGGACAGCGACGCGCGACGGGTACGCGAACCGGGTCGCGGTGTTGCCGGACACGCCGTTCTGGCCGTAGCTCTCGACGTAGACGCCGGCCTCGGTGTAGCGGTCGACCTGGCGGCGGTCGGTGTCGGCCAGGTACACGTCGCCGTTGTCGGGGTCGACGGCGAGGCCGTAGGGGGCCTGGTGCCCGGTCGCCGAGTAGTTGGCGTTGTCGATGAACACGCCGAGGTAGGTGCCGTCGGCCGCCCACCGCTGCACGCGCTTGTTCCAGTAGTCGCCGACGAGCACGGAGCCGTCGCGCATGGTGGCCGCGCCCCAGCCGTAGAGGCCGGCGTGGCCGGGACCGCCGACGATGCGCTCGGGCACGAGCACGACCACGGCCGGGTCGGCCTGGGCGGTGGGGGCCAGGATCAGGAGGGGGGTCGCCAGCACGGCCATCGCGAGCAGCGCCAGCAGGGTCTTCCGCCGGAACATCGGGGGTACCTCTCTCGGGGCGCCATCGCCCCTCTGACCGACCGCCGCCTTGGCATCGGTGAAGTTGGTGTTCGGCCGGCTCACGCCGCCGGCTCCACGATCTGACGAACCGCAGTGCCGGGACGAGGGGGATCGTTCCGTTTCCTGCGGTTCGTCGCGCATCCTGATCCACCGATCCGTGCGCCGCCAGAGCGGGAACCCGGTCGGATGGCCCATTTCTGCCCCGTTGCACGGTCCGATCCGCGTGCGGGGACCGAAAACCTCACGCCGGGGAGTGGATTCCGTACGAGTCGTGCGCTCGGCGTCGTGGCGTCGACACGGAGTGTCGTCCGGACCCGGCCGGGTCTACGGTGCGACGCGTGAGCCACGCGACGCCGCGATTCCGCATGGGACGGCTCGACCACGTGCACATCCGTGTGCCCGACCGGGCCGCGGCCGCCCGGTGGTACGCCGAGCACCTGGGCTTCGAACCGGTCGAGCGCTACGACTTCTGGGCATCCGCCGTCGAGGGCGGACCGCTGCAGATCTCCGCCGACGGTGGCGACACGACGCTCGCCCTGTTCGAGGCGGGGGACGGGCATCCGATGGTCGCCCAGCAGACCGGGGTCGCGTTCCGGGTCGACGCCGACGCCTTCATCGCGTTCGCCCGGTCCCTGCCCTGCGGGATCGACGGTGTCGACGGCACGCCCCTCGAGGCGGCCGACGTCGTCGACTTCGACCTGTGCTTCGCGTACGACCTCGTCGACCCGTGGGGCAACCGCTACGAGATCAACTGCGAGGACCACGCCACGGTCCACGCCGCGCTCGTCGTCCACGACGGCGTCGAGCCGGTGCGCTACTGGCCGGCGGGCCTGCACGACGAGTACGCCGGCCGCGATCCGAGGTGAGCCCCGGCCGGGGAGAGACCGACCTCGCCGCCATGCTTGCGGCGCTGCGGATCCGGCGCCGGCCCGAACCCGTCACGGTCGTGCACCTCGACCCCGGTGCACCGGCCGGACTGGGCGACGGCGTCCTCGCCCTGGTCACCGAGCACGAGGGCACGACCGCGATCGTCACGGTCGCCGAGGCCGAGCGCCGGGGCTGGGTGGTCGGGTTCGTGGCCGCGTGGCTGACGGTGTCGGTGCACAGCGCGCTCGAGGCGGTCGGCCTCACCGCCGCCATGTCGGCGGCGCTCGCCGCGCACGACATCCCGTGCAACGTGCTCGCCGGCTACCACCACGACCATCTCCTCGTCCCGGTCGACCGCGCCGACGACGCGGTCGCGGTCCTCGAGTCGCTCGGCGACCGGATCCCGCCCGGCTGAGGGGTTCGGGCGTCAGGCGGCCGGGACCGGAGCGCCGTCGAGCGTGACCAGCGCCACACCGAGCGCGTCTTCGACGTACGCGGTCGCCGTCATGCCGAACGCCGCGTCCTCGATCAGCCACGGGGTCTCCCGACAGAGCAGGGGCAGGAGTCGGTCCTCGATCACGTCGGCGTGCTCGTCGTCGGCCATCACGTGGACCTCGTACCAGCGGCGACCACGACGGGGCAGGCCGGCCCGCTCCCACGCGTCGACCGCCGCCCGGCACGGGGCGACCGAGTCGGTCTCGAACAGGCACAGCTGGCCGACGGCGGCGCCGCGCAGGCGCCGGTCCGACCCGAACAGCCAGGCGAGGTTGGCCAGGGCGAAGCCGGCGGCCGGGGCGTGGTCGAGCGCGTCCTGCAGCCGGACGCCGAGCACCTCGAGGCACTCCCGGTAGATCTGGGCGTGGGTCCGGTCGAAGCCGACGCCGTACTCCCCGGCCTGGATCTCGCCCAACGGCTGCTTCAACGGCTGCTCGACGTGGGCCAGCGCCAGGGTGTGCGGGTCGGCCTCCCATGCGAGGTAGGGCGCCTTGGCGGCGAACGCCCGGATGAGTGCCGCCGGGCGTCCCTCCGTCCCGAGTTGGGGCCGGCAGCGCGTCCGGGTCAGGTGGTCGCGCAGCTCGGCCTCGGTCCCGACCGGCGCGACCGGGCGGAGCTGACGCCGGAGCTCGTCCTCCATCGCCTGGGCCAGGTACCAGCGGGTCGTCTGGGCCCGCAGCGACGTCGGGCGGCGGTCGTCGACGCCGTCGAACGAGGCCGACTGCGTGACGTTCAGCAGCCAGAAGGCCAACTGGAAGTCGTCGTCGTCGACGCCGCCGGCCGTGGCGTGCGGGGAGCGGGGCGAGTGGATGCGGGCGGTGCGGCCGGTGAGGAAGTCGAGGATGCTCGCGCTCAACGCCCCTCGGGCCTGAGGGAGTGGCGTCCCGCCGGGCGTGATGTTGACCTCGGTGGGGTGGAGCAGCGTCGACGTCACGGGGGAGTCTCCTGCGCAGCGGCCGGGGGCGGGGATCCGGTCTGGGGCTCCCAGCCGATTCCCCACCATCCGGACGGCGAAACCGGCACGACCCGGATGCACCCGGACGGGTACCGGCCGCGTCGCCGTCGGGCGGGACGGGTCAGGCGGTGGCGGACGGGCAGCCGAAGCCGACCGCGACCTCGAGCGCGACGACGGCGACGTCATCGCCGAGCTCGCCCTGGCTGTGGCGGCGGGCGAGGTCGATGAAGGTGTCGGCGCAGTCCGGGTCGATCGGCGGGACGAGGGCGGCCGCCGCGTCGCGCACGGGCTGGTCGCCGAGGCGGGGTCCGCCGCTCGGCGGGCGCGCCTCGGCCAGCCCGTCGGTCGTCGCCACCAGCACGTCGCCGGGTTCCAGGAGCAGGGTCGTCGCCTCGTAGTCGGGGTGGGGGAAGAGACCGAGCGCGGCGCCGTCGGCGGTCACCTCGGCCACCGACCCGTCGGTGCGGCGCAGCAGCAGCGGCGGGTGGCCGGCGGTGGCGATGGTCGCCTCGATCCGCCCGCACCCCACGGGACGCAGGTGCACGACCTGGGCGGTGGCGAGCCGGACGTCGTCGACGGTCGCCCGGTGCACGCCGTTGGCGCTGCGGAGCACGGCGCACGGATCGGGTGCGGTGAGCGCCGCGGCCTGCATGGCGCGACGCAGCGTGCCGGTGAGGATGGCGGCCTCGGGGCCATGGCCGGCGACGTCGCCGATGCACAGCAGGCTGGCGCCGTCCTCGAGCGCGAACAGGTCGTAGAAGTCGCCGGTCAGCTCGGCCCCGGCCGGCGCGAACGCCGCCGACACCCGCAGGCCCTCGACGATCGGCAGGGTGGGCGGGACGAGGGTGCGCTGCAGCATGCGCTGCACCGTCGACCGCTCGGCCAGCAACCGGGCCAGCCCGTCGCGCTGGTGCCGCAGCTCGTCCTCGCGCAGGCGCTGGTCGGTGATGTCGATCGCCACGCCGCACAGGGCGACGGGGGTGCCGGTCACCGGGTCGAGCAGGACTGCACCCAGACCGCGCAGCCAGCCCTCGGTGCCGTCGGCGCGCACGTGCCGGTACTCGATCTCGTAACGCGACCGCTCGGCCACGCACTGCTGGATCGTCTGGAGGACCCGGGGTCGGTCGTCCTCGCTGATCGTCGCGACGAAGGAGTCGAACGTCCCGTCGAAGCCGCCCGGCGGCAGCCGGAACATGGTGCACAGTTCGTCGGACCACTCGACGGTGCCGGCGAGGTCCCACGACCACCGGCCGATGCCGACCAGGCCGATCGCCAGGTCGAGGTCGTGGACGAGTCGTCGGCTCGCGAGATCGGTCATGGGGCGTGCGCTCCTCGTCCGTACGGCGATCGCGCACCCCGGGTTCGGTCCGGACGGGATCGCCGTACCCTTCGGGTCTATCCCGCTGGGGCCCGATTTGCCCGGGAACCGGCCCGAAACACCCGGACGGGTACGGCGACGACGGAGCGTGGTCGGCGGTGTCGCGTAGCCTCCCACGGGTGATCCGGGTGGCCGTGGTGAACGACTACGAGGTGGTCGTGCGCGGGGTCGCGGCGATGCTCGAACCGGTGCCCGACATCGACGTGGTGGAGTTGGTGGCCGGCTCGGTCTCCCTGCATCCCGGTGTCGACGTCGCGCTCTATGACACGTTCGGTGCCCCCTCGGCCGGGCTCGACACGCTGCACGACGTCGTCGTCCACCCCGACGTCGCCGCCGTCGTCGCCTACACCTCCCGGCACTCCGAGGCGCTCGTGCGGCGCTTCCTCGACGCGGGCGCCATGGGCTACGTCGCCAAGTCGTCGTCGGCCGAGGACCTCGCCGACGCCATCCGCCGGGTGCACGCGGGCGAGGTCGTGGTGCTCGACGGCGTCGACGCCAACGAGGGTGACGACGGCACGGTGGGCCGCTGGCCCGGCGCCCAGTTCGGCCTGACCGAGCGCGAGGCCGACACCCTCGCCCTGCTCGTCCGCGGGCTCGACAACAAGGCGATCGCCGACGAGCTGTTCGTCGGCCCCGACGCCATCAAGGCCCGGCTGAAGTCGATCTACGACAAGATCGGCGTCGGGAGCCGCGTGTCGGCGGCGGTGTGGGCCGTGCACCACGGGTTCGAGCAGGACCGCTTCGTCGTCTGGCGGAGCTGACCGCGGTTTCGGCCTGCCGTGCGCCGGGTAGCGGTGCGCGATGCAGGACGAGTGGAGCCCGACCGAACCGACACCGCGCTGGCTCGAACGCGACCGCCGGCCTTCCGGCGTCGACGACGACACGGTCGAGGCGATGGGAACGCTCGGCGAGGCCGTCGAGTGGATGGAGCGGGCGCGGGGCCGGCTGTACGACTTCCACCAGATGTGCGGGCGCGTCGACCTGCTGCTCGGCGACGCCGCCGACGAGTTGCGGGCGGCCGGCCACGCGGAACTCGCCGACGAGATCGACGAGCACCTCGTGGGTCGCAACGTGATCGAGGGGCGCTGGTCGTTCCAGATCGTGGAGGAGTACGACGCCACCTACTGGGAGCAGGTGCGCTCGCTCGCCGACCATGCGCGGCGCATGCTCCTCGACGGGGCCCAGCACGTGTACGAGTCGGAGATGAAGGAGCGTCGCCGGACCCGGGGCAATCCCCGCCACGCGTCCCGACCCCCAGACGCGTGAAGCCGAACGCCTGAACCCCGGAAGCCCGACTGCCAGACTCCGGCCATGAGTGGGGAGACGCTGTGGACGCCGCCGGCCGATGCGTGGGAGACCACGCGGCTCGGACGGTTCGCTGCCGAGCACCGCCCGGAGGCCGTCGGCGACTACGCCGCGCTGTGGCGCTGGTCGGTCGACGACCCCGACGCGTTCTGGCAGGGCGTACGGAACACCTTCGACGTCCGCTTCTCGAGCCCGGCGACGGCCGTCCTCGCCGACGCGTCGATGCCCGGCGCCGTCTGGTTCCCCGGTGCGACACTCAACCTCGCCGAGCACGTGCTCGGCCGTGACCACATGGCCGGCACCGACGTCGCGGTCGTGGCGGAGTCGCAGACCCGACCGCCGACGACCTGGACGCTCGACGAACTGCGGGACGAGGTGCGGCGCATCGCGGCCGGGCTCCGGCGGCTCGGCGTCGAGCGGGGGGACCGGGTGGCCGCCTACCTGCCGAACGTGCCCGAGACGCTCGCCGCCTTCCTCGCCACGGCGTCGATCGGCGCCATCTGGTCGTCGTGCGCGCCCGAGTTCGGCACCCGCAGCGTCATCGACCGCTGGTCCCAGATCGAGCCCCGGGTGCTGCTCACCATCGACGGCTACGGGTACGGCACCAAGCGCATCGACCGCACGGCCGAGGTCGCCCGCATCCGTGCCGAGCTGCCGTCGGTCGAGCACGTCGTCGTGCTCGGCCATCTCGATCCCGACGTCGCGTGGGACGACGTGCGTCCGTGGGCCGAGCTCGCGGCCGCCACCGACGAGCCGCTCACGTTCACCCCCGTCCCGTTCGACCATCCCGTCTACGTCCTCTACTCCTCGGGTACGACGGGGCTGCCCAAGCCGATCGTCCACGGCCACGGCGGCATCCTCGTCGAGCACGTCAAGGCGCTCGGTCTGCACCTCGACCTCGGCCCCGGCGACCGCTTCCTCTGGTTCTCCACGACCGGTTGGATGATGTGGAACTTCCTCGTGTCGGGCCTGCTGGTCGGTGCCTCGATCGTGCTGTTCGACGGCAACCCCGGTCACCCCGACCTCGACACGCTGTGGTCGCTGGCCGAGCGCACCGGCACGACGTTCTTCGGCGTGTCGGCGCCGTTCCTCATGGCGTGCCGCGACGCCGGGCTGCGCCCGGGCGACGACCACGACCTCGGCGCGGTCCGCGCCGTGGGGTCCACCGGCGCACCACTGCCGGCCGAGGGGTTCCGGTGGGTGGCCGACGCCGTCGGCGACGTCCCCGTGCACTCCATCTCCGGCGGCACCGACGTGTGCACGGCGTTCGTGGGGGCCGCACCCGTGCTGCCCGTCCGGGCCGGCGTGATCCCGTGCCCGATGCTCGGCTGCCGGGTCGAGGCCTTCGACGAACACGGCCGGTCGGTCGTCGACCAACTGGGCGAGCTCGTCGTCACCGCACCGATGCCGTCGATGCCGGTCGGGTTCTGGGGCGACGACGACGGGTCGAAGCTGCGGGCCGCCTACTTCGACACGTACCCGGGCGTGTGGCGCCACGGCGACTGGGTGACGATCGCCGCCGACGGCTCGTGCGTCGTCACCGGGCGCTCCGACGCCACGCTCAACCGGGGCGGGGTCCGACTCGGGACCGCCGACTTCTACGCCGTGGTCGACATCGTCGTCACCGACGCCGTCGTCGTGCACCTCGAGGACGAGGCCGGGGGGTTGGGCCGGCTCGTGCTGTTCGTCGTCACGGCCGACGGGAGCGACGTCGACGACGACCTCCGGTCGCGGCTGGCGCGGGCGCTGCGCACCGAGCTGTCGCCCCGGCACGTCCCCGACGAGGTGGTGGCGGTGGCGGCGGTCCCGCGCACCCTCTCGGGCAAGAAGCTCGAGGTGCCGATCAAGCGGATCCTCCAGGGCGAGGACCCCGCCCGCGCCGTCGCCGCCGGCGCGCTCGCCGACCCCGCCGCGCTCGACCCCTACCTGCGGTTCGCGACCGAGCGCGGCGCGCCCGCGGGCGGCGACGTTTCGGAGGCGGGCGACCCGGGGTAGGGACCCGGCGCAAACGACGCCACCTGATCGGAACGCGCCCATGCACCCACCCGCCGCCGTCATCGCGACGGCCGACTTCTCCGCCAACGCCACCGAGGGGCTCATCCGGGTCGGCACGATCGTCGCCCTGGCCATCGCCGCCGCCTTCGTCGCCCGCCTCGTGGTGCGGCGCCTCGTCACCCGCATCGCCCACCGGCCCGGCCTCGACGACAACGCCCGGGCGCGGGCCG
>JBHIXO010000141.1:0-9257 GCA_041984725.1 Acidimicrobiales bacterium
GTACTCGAGGTCGAAGTCGGCGTCGTCGACCCAGTAGGGGTGGCCGAACCCGAGGGGCACCTCGGCCAGCTTCTTGCGGGCGAAGGGCACCTGGCGCAGGAACCACTCCTTGTGGCCCTCGTCCTCCTCCGGTGTCCTCGGCTTCGGCACCTCCGGTGCGTCGAGCACCTGGAGACCACCGACGTGGCCGTAGTTGGTCGCGTTCTCCATGTACAGGAACATGGCGTCGCTCGCCGTCAACTGCTGCACGGTTCCCCCTCCGCTTCGCGTGTCTGTCCGCATCCTCGCGCAAACGCGACCCGACCCCGTGCGCATCGCACGGGGTCGGGCAGATTCTGGAACGTGCGGCCGTTTCCGGGGAGGGTTCGCCCGAACGGCCGCAGGTTTCGGGGGGTCAGCCCGTCTGTTCGTCGCCCCCGTGGATGGGGACGACGTCGGCGCCGGCGCCGACCTGCTCCTCGAACCCGGCGGAGAGCATCGACGACACGTCCTCGTCGTCGGCGTCGGAGCTCCAGCCCTCCATGGGCTTGTACTCCGGCGCCAACGTGTCGATGTCGTTGTAGTCGCCGTGCCCGGTACCGGCCGGGATCAGCTTGCCGATGATGATGTTCTCCTTGAGGCCGACGAGCCCGTCGGAGCGGGACTCGATGGCGGCCTCGGTGAGCACGCGGGTCGTCTCCTGGAAGGAGGCGGCCGACAGCCACGAGTCGGTCGACAGCGAGGCCTTGGTGATGCCCATGATCTCGTCACGGGCCTCGGCCGGCTGCTTGCCCTCGAGCAGCAGCTGCTTGTTGACCTCGGTGTAGCGCCGCCGGTCGACGCGCTCGCCGGGCAGGAACTCGGAGTCGCCCGACTCGTTGATGTGCACGCGGCGGGTCATCTGGCGGACGATCAGCTCGATGTGCTTGTCGTGGATCGACACGCCCTGGTCGCGGTACACCTTCTGGATCTCGTCGACCAGGTACTGCTGCGTGAAGCGCAGGCCCTTGATCTCGAGCAGCTCGCGGGGGTCGCGGGGACCCTCGACGATCGGGTCGCCGGCCCGGATCTCCTGGCCGTCGGTCACCTCGATGCGCACGCCGACGGGGATGGGGAAGGACTCCTCCTCGCCGTCGTCGGTCACGACCAGCACGGTCTTGCCGCGCCCCTCGTCCTCGAGGATGCGGACCACGCCGGACACGGTCGACAGCGTCGCCTTGCCCTTCGGGGACCGGGCCTCGAAGAGCTCGACCACGCGGGGCAGACCGCCGGCGATGTCGCCGCCGGAGCCGGCCACACCACCGGTGTGGAAGGTCCGCATGGTGAGCTGCGTGCCGGGCTCGCCGATCGACTGGGCGGCGATGACGCCCACGGCCTCGCCGGACTCGATCATGTAGCCGGTGGCCAGCGACATGCCGTAGCCGCGGGCGGAGATGCCCTGCTCCGAGTCGTCGGTCAGCGGCGACAGGACCCGCAGACGGGTGACGGACTCGTCGTCCATCATGCGCAGCATCATCTCGTTCTCGACCATCGTGCCGCGCTCGACGGTGACCGCCGGCTCGGTCTCGGTGGCGACGAGGTCGACGTCCTCGGCGAGGACGCGGCCGAGCAGCTTGGTCTCCATGTAGAAGCGGCGGCTGCCGTCGCTCGGGTCGTGGCGGACGTTCTCGATCCACACCGACCGCACCGGCGAACCCGTGCGCTCGGCCCGCTCGAAGGGGTCCTCCTCGTTGACGATGAGCTCCTGGGCGACGTCGACGAGACGGCGGGTCAGGTAGCCCGAGTCGGCGGTGCGCAGGGCGGTGTCGACCAGGCCCTTCCGGGCGCCCGGCGTCGCGATGTAGTACTCGAGCATGTCGAGCCCCTCGCGGAAGTTCGACTTGATCGGGCGGGGGATCATGTCGCCTCGGGGGTTGGCCACGAGGCCACGCATGCCCGCGATCTGGCGGACCTGCATCATGTTCCCTCGGGCACCCGAGCCGACCATCATGTCGATCGGGTTGAAGCGCTCGGCCTTCAGGCCGACCTCCATCTGCTCACGGACCTCCTCGGTGGCCGTGGTCCAGATCTCGACCTCCTTCTGGCGGCGCTCACCGTCGGTGATGATGCCGCGGCGGAACTGGGTCTCGACCTTGTCGGCCTCGACCTCGTGCATCTCGAGGATGTCGCGCTTGGCCTCGGGGGTCTTGACGTCATCGATCGAGATCGTGACGCCGGACTGGGCGGCGTAGCGGAAGCAGAGGTCCTTGATGTTGTCGAGGGCCTCGGCCACCTCGGCCTTGGAGTAGTCCTTGGCGAGGTCGTCGACGATGGCGCCGAGCACGCGCTTGTCGACCCGCTTGTTCAGGAAGCCGTAGCGCTCGGGGAGGGTCTGGTTGAAGATGACCCGGCCCGGGGTGGTCTCGGTGATCCAGTGCGCGGTGCCGTCGTCGTTGCGGCCGGCCCGGTACTTGATCTTGGCGTGGAGCGCCACGTCGCCGGACTCGTAGGCCCGCAGCAGCGTGTCGACGTCGCCGTAGACCTTGCCCTCGCCCCGCTCGCCGTCCATCAGCGAGGTCAGGTAGAAGGCGCCGATCACCATGTCCTGGGTCGGCGTGACGAGCGGACGGCCGTGGGCCGGGCTGAGGATGTTGTTCGCGCTCAGCATGAGCACGCGGGCCTCGGCCTGGGCCTCGGAGGACAGCGGCAGGTGCACGGCCATCTGGTCGCCGTCGAAGTCGGCGTTGAAGGCGGTGCACACCAGCGGGTGGATCTGGATGGCCTTGCCCTCGACCAGCACCGGCTCGAAGGCCTGGATGCCGAGACGGTGGAGCGTCGGGGCCCGGTTGAGGAGCACCGGGTGCTCCTTGATGACGTCCTCGAGCACGTCCCACACCTGCGGGCGGCGCCGCTCGACCATGCGCTTGGCCGACTTGATGTTCTGGGCCAGCTCGCGGTCGACGAGCTCCTTCATGACGAAGGGCTTGAACAGCTCGAGCGCCATCAGCTTGGGCAGGCCGCACTGGTGGAGGCGCAGGGTCGGGCCGACCACGATGACCGAACGGCCCGAGTAGTCGACGCGCTTGCCGAGCAGGTTCTGGCGGAAGCGGCCCTGCTTGCCCTTGAGCATGTCGGACAGCGACTTCAGCGCCCGGTTGCCGGGGCCCGTGACCGGGCGGCCGCGACGGCCGTTGTCGAACAGCGCGTCGACGGCCTCCTGCAGCATGCGCTTCTCGTTGTTCACGATGATCTCGGGCGCACCGAGGTCGAGGAGGCGCTTGAGGCGGTTGTTGCGGTTGATGACCCGGCGGTAGAGGTCGTTGAGGTCGGAGGTGGCGAAGCGGCCACCGTCGAGCTGCACCATCGGGCGCAGCTCGGGCGGGATCACCGGCACGACCTCGAGGATCATCGCCTTCGGGTCGTTGACCAGGCGCTCGTTCTCGTCGCGGCGGTTGAACGCGGCGACGATCTTGAGGCGCTTGATCGCCTTCTGCTTGCGCTGCTGGGAGAGCGGCTTCTCACCCTCGGCCGGGTTGATGGCCGCGATGAGCTGCTGCTCCTCCTCGACGAAGTCGATGCGGTCGATGAGGCGGGCGAGCGCGTCGGCGCCCATGCCGCCCTCGAAGTAGTCGCCGTAGCGGTCGGCCAGCTCCCGCCACAGCATCTCGTCCTCGACGATCTTGCGGGTGTGGAGCTCCTTGAGCTCGTCGAAGGCCCGCTGGAGCAGGTCGAGCTCGCCCTCGTACTGCTCGCGGATGATCGCGACGTCCTTCTCGGCCTGCTTCTGGCGGGCCTTCAGCTCGGACTCCTTGGCGCCCTCCTCCTCGAGCGCGGCGATCTCGGACTCGAGCTCCTCGTAGCGCTCGGCGATCTCGAGCTCGCGCTCGGACTCGATCTGCTCGCGCTCGGCGAGCATCTCGGCCTCGATGTTGGGCAGCTCCTCGTGGAGCTTGTCGTGGTCGACCCAGGTGACCAGGTTGGCCGCGAAGTAGATGACCTTCTCGAGCTGCTTGGCCTTCAGCTCCTCGCGGGCCTCGGTGCCCGAGAGCAGGTAGGCGAGCCACGACCGGGTGCCGCGCAGGTACCAGATGTGCACGACCGGGGCGGCCAGCTCGATGTGGCCCATCCGCTCACGGCGGACCTTCGAGCGGGTGACCTCGACGCCGCAGCGCTCGCAGATGATGCCCTTGAACCGGACCCGCTTGTACTTGCCGCACGCGCACTCGAAGTCCTTGGTCGGACCGAAGATCTTCTCGCAGAACAGGCCGTCCTTCTCCGGCTTGAGCGTGCGGTAGTTGATGGTCTCGGGCTTCTTGACCTCGCCGTTGGACCACATGCGGATGGAATCCGCGGTTGCCAGCCCGATCCGGAGCTGGTCGAAGTTGTTCACATCCAGCACTACGTGCTCCCAATTGCATCGTGTCGCCTGCGGCGACGCTCTTGCTTCCGTTCCGCTCGGCGAGGCTTCGCCGCCGAGCGTGGCCCTCGGCGATCGCTGCGCGATCGCCCGGGCCGCTCATGGTGTCGGTGGCGCCTCAGAGCCGCTGACGGCGGCGCTCGTCTTCCTCGTCGGTGCCGCGCTCGGGACGGCTCAGGTCGATGCCGAGCTCCTCGGTGGTGCGGTACAGGTCCTCGTCGAGCTCACGCATCTCGATCTCCTCGCCGCTCTTGGCCAGGACCTCGACGTTGAGGCACAGCGCCTGCATCTCCTTGATGAGCACCTTGAAGGACTCGGGGATGCCGGGCTCGGGGATGTTCTCGCCCTTGACGATGGCCTCGTAGACCTTCACGCGGCCGAGCACGTCGTCGGACTTGATGGTCAGCAGCTCCTGGAGGCAGTAGGCGGAGCCGTAGGCCTCGAGGGCCCACACCTCCATCTCGCCGAAGCGCTGGCCGCCGAACTGGGCCTTTCCGCCGAGGGGCTGCTGGGTGATCATCGAGTACGGGCCGGTCGAGCGGGCGTGGATCTTGTCGTCGACCAGGTGGTGCAGCTTCAGCATGTAGACGTAGCCCGTGGTGATCGGGTGGTCGTACCGCTCGCCGGTGCGGCCGTTGAAGAGCCACTGCTTGCCGTCGCGCTGGATGAGGCGCTGACCCTCGGAGGTCTCCGGGTGGAGGTTCTCGAGGATCTTCTGGATCGTCGGGTGCTTGCCGGCGGCCTCGACCTCGTCCCACTTGGCACCGTCGAACACCGGCGTCGCGATCCGCACCGACGGGTCGGTGTTGGTCCGGGTCGTGGACTCGGTGTTGTAGAGCGGGGCGTCGCCGATGTCGGTGCCCTCGACGTCCCAACCCCACCGGGCGGCGTAGCCGAGGTGGGCCTCGAGGACCTGGCCCACGTTCATGCGGGACGGGACGCCGAGTGGGTTGAGGATGATGTCGACCGGGGTGCCGTCGGCCAGGTAGGGCATGTCCTCGACCGGGAGGATCTTGGAGATGACGCCCTTGTTGCCGTGGCGGCCGGCGAGCTTGTCGCCCACCGAGATCTTGCGCTTCTGACCGACGTAGACCCGGACGATCTGGTTGACGCCCGGCGGCAGCTCGTGGCCGTCGTCGCGGGACACGACCTTGACGTCGATGACCTTGCCGTTCTCGCCGTGGGGCACCTTGAGGCTGGTGTCGCGCACCTCGCGGGCCTTCTCGCCGAAGATGGCCCGCAGGAGTCGCTCCTCGGGGGTGAGCTCGGTCTCGCCCTTCGGGGTGACCTTGCCGACGAGCACGTCGCCCGGGCCGACCTCGGCGCCGATGCGGATGATGCCGCGCTCGTCGAGGTCGCGGAGGATGTCGTCGGAGAGGTTCGGGATGTCCCGGGTGATCTCCTCGGGGCCGAGCTTGGTGTCGCGGGCGTCGATCTCGTGCTCGTGGATGTGGATCGAGGTGAGCACGTCGTCGCGCACGAGGCGCTCGGACAGGATGATGGCGTCCTCGAAGTTGTAGCCCTCCCAGGGCATGAAGGCGACGAGGAGGTTCTTGCCGAGGGCCAATTCGCCCATGTCGGTGGACGGGCCGTCGGCGATCAGGGCGCCGGCCTCGAACCGCTCGCCGGGGCTGACCCGCGGCTTCTGGTTGATGCAGGTGTCCTGGTTGGACCGCTCGAACTTGAGCAGGTTGAAGACCTTGCGGCCCTCGTTGTCGTACTGGACGACGATCTGGTCACCGGTCGCGGACTCGCACACGCCGGAGTCGGTGGCGATGAGGGTGTCGGCGGCGTCGACGGCGCAGCGCTTCTCGATGCCGGTGCCGATGTAGGGGGCCTCGGCCTTGATCAACGGCACGGCCTGGCGCTGCATGTTGGCGCCCATCAGGGCGCGGTTGGCGTCGTCGTGCTCGAGGAACGGGATGAGCGCCGTGGCGACCGAGATGATCTGCTTCGGCGAGACGTCCATGAGCTGGACCTCGTCGGGCGGGACCGTGGCGATCTCGGTGGTCGCACCGAAGAAGACGTCGCGCTCGAGCATGAGCTTGAGCTCGCCCAGCGTGGCCGCCTGCGGCGACTTGCGCACCAGGACCCGGTCGTTCACGAAGGTGCCGTCGGGGTGCACCTTCGCGTTGGCCTGGGCGACGATGTAGTCCTCCTCCTCGTCGGCGGTGAGGAAGACGATCTCGTCGGTGACCCGGCCGTTGTCGACCTTGCGGTACGGACTCTGGATGAAGCCGAACTCGTTCACCTTGGCGAACGTGGCCAGACCGCCGATCAGGCCGATGTTCGGGCCCTCCGGCGTCTCGATCGGGCACATGCGGCCGTAGTGGGAGAAGTGGACGTCGCGGACCTCGAAGCCGGCGCGCTCGCGCGACAGACCGCCCGGGCCGAGCGCCGACAGGCGGCGGCGGTGGGTCAGGCCCGACAGCGGGTTGACCTGGTCCATGAACTGGCTCAGCTGGGAGGTCCCGAAGAACTCCTTGATGGCCGCGACGACCGGGCGGATGTTGATGAGCGTCTGGGGCGTGATCGCCTCGACGTCCTGGGTGGTCATGCGCTCGCGCACGACCCGCTCCATGCGGGACAGGCCGATGCGGACCTGGTTCTGGATCAGCTCGCCGACGCTGCGGATGCGGCGGTTGGCGAAGTGGTCCTGGTCGTCGAGGCGGTAGCCGGGCTCGGCGCGCACCAGGTTGAGCAGGTACGTCATCGAGGCGAGGACCTCGCACCGCGACAGGACCGGCTGGTCCTCCTCGGGCAGGTCGAGCTCGATCATCGGGAACTGGCCGGCGAGCTTCTCGAGCTCGGGGCCGAGCTTCTTGTTCAGCTTGTAGCGGCCGACCCGCGACAGGTCGTAGCGCCGGTTCTCGAAGAAGGCGGAGCGGAAGTAGTTGCGCGCCGAGTCGGGGCTGGGCGGCTCGCCGGGGCGGGCCCGCTTGTAGATCTCGATGAGGGCGTCGTCCTGGGTCGGGGCCAGGTCGCGGTCCTTCTCCCACTGGTCCTCGAGGAAGTCGAACTCGCGGACGAAGGCCTCGAGGAAGCCGGGGGCGTTCTCCTCGTCGTAGCCGAGGGCGCGCAGCAGGACGAACAGCGAGAGCCGCCGCTTGCGGGCGACGCGGGTGCCGGCCGTGACCGGCTTGCCCGGCTTCTGCTCGACGTCGAACTCGATCCACTCGCCGCGGTAGGGGTGGATCGTGCCGGTGACGAGCTGGTGCTTGGAGAGGTTGCGCAGGCGGAACCGCTCACCGGGCTGGAAGATGACGCCCGGGGACCGCACCAGCTGCGACACCACCACGCGCTCGGTGCCGTTGATGATGAAGGTTCCCCGGTCGGTCATCATCGGGAAGTCCCCCATGAAGACCGTCTGTTCCTTGATCTCGCCCGTGCCCGCGTTCATGAACCGTGCCTTCACGAAGATCGGCGCGGCGTAGGTCATGTCCTTCTCCCGGCACTCCTCGACGGAGAACTTCGGGTAGGGCTTCAGGTCCTCGTCGAAGGGGTCGAACTCCAGCTCGAGCTGCAGCTGCTCGCTGTAGTCCTTGATCGGGGACATGTCCCGGAAGGTGTTGGCGAGGCCCTCCTCCAAGAACCAGCGGAACGACTCCGTCTGGATCGCGATCAGGTCGGGGATCGGGAGGATCTCGTCGAGGTTCGCGAACGAGTAACGCTCGCGAGAGGCGGCGGACGTCACGGATGGGCTCCTCTACAGGGCGCGTGGGTGGACGGTCGTGGTGGCCGTGGGGAGGGCGCGCGCGAGCAGGAGGAACCGGAATGGACTGCACTTCGGCTCCGGATGCACACCGGAGGGACCCTGACCACGCACGACCGGGCCACGATACCGGGGTCGCGCAACTGAGGGCAACCCACTCCCGCGAGTCGACGATCGGTGCGTCGACCCGGCGGAGCCGTGCCCTCGATTTCCCCTCCCCCGGTTCGCCACACCGTCGGGACGGTGGAGCGCCGGAAGAGATCGGCGCGAGGGTAAGCCGAACGGCCAGCCCGGTCAAGGTTTCCCGCCACTCCCGGTGGCTGCCCGGTCCCGGACGCGGAACTGGCAGGACCTGCGGAACGCGTTCCGCTGGTCCTGCCAGTTCGAGGGTCGGTGTCGCCCGTCCCGGGGGGACGGGCGACCGATCACTTGAGCTCGACCTCGGCGCCGGCGCCCTCGAGGGCCTCCTTCGCCTTCTCCGCATCTTCCTTGGACGCGTTCTCGAGCACGGTGTTGGGGGCGCCGTCGACCAGGTCCTTGGCCTCCTTGAGACCCAGGCTCGTCAGCGCGCGCACCTCCTTGATGACGCCGATCTTCTTGTCGCCGGCGCTCTTGAGCACCACGTCGAACTCGGTCTTCTCGTCGTCGCCACCACCGGCGTCGCCGCCACCGGCGGCCGGGGCGCCCGCGGCGACCGCCACGGGGGCGGCGGCCTCCACGCCGAACTTCTCCTCGAAGTCCTTGAGCAGCTCGCTCAACTCGAGGACGGTCATGTTGGCGATGGCGTCGAGGATCTCTTCCTTGGTTGCAGCCATGATCAGCTCTCCTGGTTCTCGTCGGGGGCGGCGTCGGCAGGAGCGTCGGCCGCATCGGTCTCGGGGGTGTCGTCGGTGGCGGTCGCCTCGGGGGCGGCCGCGGTGTCGCCGGCGGTGTCGCCGGCGGTGTCGTCGGACGTGTCGTCCGCGGGGGCCCCGGCGGCCGGGGTCTCCGCCCCGGCATCGAAATTCACCACCGATCGGGCAAAGCCGCCGGTCACCGGATAGCCGCCTGTCATGCCGGACGCCACATTGGCGGCGCCCAGGCCGATCAGTTCCTGGTCCGGGTTGATCCGCTGGCGCTTCTTGGCGGCCAGCGTCTGTGCCACCGACACCTATTCCACGAAGCCGATCA
>JBHIXO010000142.1:0-9249 GCA_041984725.1 Acidimicrobiales bacterium
GAGATCCGGGGCACCTCGGTGTGCGCCGGCTACTACGGGCGCCCCGAGCTCGACGCCGACCTGTTCCACGACGGCTGGCTCCGGACCGGCGACCTCGGCTACCTGGTGAGCGACGACCGCGGCGACCGCGAGCTCGTCCTCTGCGGCCGCATCAAGGACGTGATCATCGTCGGTGGCCGCAACGTGTTCCCCGAGGACATCGAACGGGCGTGCCACGACGTCGATGGCATCCGCGCGGGCAACGTCATCGCCTTCGGCGTCGACACCGACAAGGGCAAGGAGGGGCTCGTCGTCGTCGCCGAGACCCGCATCGACCCCACCAGCCCCGAGTTCGACGAGGTCCGCCGGGCCGCCCAGGCCCGCATCCGCACCGCGGCCGGTGTCCCGGCCAAGGACGTCGTGCTCGTCGCCTCGGGCACGATCCCGAAGACGAGCAGCGGCAAGCTCCAGCGGGCGGCCTGCCGGCGCGACTACCTCGACGGCCGCCTGGAGCTCGTCACGGTGTGACGGCGAGGACGCGCCGCTCGAAGTCGGCACGCACCTCGGCGCGCAGCGCCTCGTCGGTCCAGTAGTCGATCGCGGTCATCGCCATCGCCTTCGCGCCGTCGATCACGGCCCGGTCGGCCTGCGGGAGCCGGGCCGCGTCGCGCATCTGCTCGCTGTGGCCCGGCGTGCCGAACGGACACGCCTCGACGACCGGGTGGATCGACGGGACGACCTTCGAGACGTTGCCCATGTCGGTGCTGCCCGCCACGTGGGCGGGGATCAGCCGCGGGTCGACGAACGTGCGACCGAGTGACTCGCCGTTGCGGCGGAACGCCCGCGCCAGGGGGCGGTTGGCGACCAGGTCGCTGTACCCGCCGAGCCAGCGGTGCTCCAGCCGCGTGCCGGACTGGTCGGCAGCGCCGGCGAAGCAGGCGAGGACCCGGTCGCGCAGCCCGGCGAGGTGTCGCTCGTCGGGGGCGCGCACCCGGAACCGGCCCGCCGCGAACGCCGGGATCGTGTTGTCGGCGTCTCCGCCGTCGGTGATGATCCCGTGCACCTTGTGGTCGGGCGGCAGGTGCTGGCGGAGCGCGGCGAGCGCCGTGTAGCCGAGCACGAGACCGTCCAGGGCGTTGCGGCCCTGCCAGGCCGACGAGCTGGCGTGGGCGGCGGTGCCGTGGAAGTCGACCTCGAGCACGTCGTTGGCGAGGTAGGGCACCCGCTCGACGTTGCCGGGCTCGGGGTGGATCATCATCGCGGCGTCGACGCCGTCGAAGGCGCCGGCGTCGAGGAGACGGATCTTGCCGCCGCCGCTCAGCTCCTCGGCAGGAGTGCCCAGGATCGTGACCCGGCCGCCGAGTCCGTCGGCCACCCGGGCGAGCGCCAGGCCGGCGCCGAGCCCGGCCGCGGCGATGATGTTGTGCCCGCACCCGTGCCCGATCGTGGGCAGGGCGTCGTACTCGCAGCACACGACGACGTGGGGGCCGGTGCGGCCCGCCTCGGCCCGGAACGCCGTCTCGATCCCGTGGGCGCCCCGCTGCGTGGCGATCCCGTGGGTCTCGAGCGTGTCGGCCAGCAACTGGGCGGCGAACGTCTCCTCGTAGCCCAGTTCGGGGTGCTCGTGGATCTGGTGCGAGACCCAGATCAGCTCCTCGGCGAGCCCGTCGAGGTAGCGGGCCGCGGTCTCCTTCGCGGTCTCTCCGGCGGACGGCGCATCGGACATCGGCGTCCATCGTGGCATCCGGCGTGCCAGTGGTGACGGTCGGGCGGCTGGGGTGGGCTCCGGGTGTCTCGGTACCCTCCGCGTCCCCCCGGATCGCCCGGGTTCCCACGAGGAGCAGCCCCATGCACCGAGTCGCCCGACTCCTGGTCGCCGCCCTGGCGATCGTCGCCCTGGTCACCACCGCCGCATGCGGCGACGACGACGACGCTCCGGGCGACGCCTCCACGACCGACGACGACGCGAGGACCGACGACGGGACCGCGGACGACGACGGCTCCGACGCCGATGATGATGGCGGCTCCGGCGACGATGACGATGACGATGCCAGCGACGACGACCCGGACGACGCCGGTGACGACCCCGACGACGATGCGGGCGACGATGCCGACGGCGACGACGATGCTGCGCCGACGACGACGAGCCCGGTGTCGTCGACCCAGCCGCCATTGCCCGCCGAGGCCGTCGGCGCCGACACCATCGTCGACGTCGTGGTCGAGGGTGGGGTGGTGGTCTCCGGTGGCGGCCGCCGGTCCGTGCCCCTCGGCGACCGCGTCGCCATCCTCGTGACGAGCGACGTGAGCGACGAGATCCACCTGCACGGCTACGACCTCTTCGCCGACGTCGAGGAAGGCCAGACCGGCGTCCTCTCGTTCACCGCCGAGATCCCCGGCGTCTTCGAGGTCGAACTCGAGGCCGAGCACCTGCCGCTGGTCGAGCTCGAGATCTCGTGACCCGACGGGGCCGTCTCGCGGCGGTCGGTGGACTCGTCGCCGGTGGGGTCGTCGTCGGTGCCCGTCCGGCCTGGGCCCACGGCGTGGGCGGTCGTGCCGACCTGCCCCTCCCGGTCTGGCTCTTCGCCTACTCGGCCGGGTTCGCACTCGTCATCTCGTTCCTCGCGCTGCTGCTGCTGTGGCCGTCGCCCCGCCTGCGGGCGTGGGCGGCCGGGCGGCCCGTGCCCGCCGCCGTCGACCGGGGCGCCGTCGTCGTCCGCCTCGTGGGGCAGGGCGTCGCCGCCACCCTGTTCGCCACGACGATGGCGGCGGTCTGGTTCGGCGTCGACGACGTGTCGGAGAACCTCGCCCCGACGGCCCTCTACGTCGTGTTCTGGGTCGGCCTGCAGGTGCTCAGCGCCGTCGCCGGCGACGTGTGGCGGCGGGCGAACCCGCTGTGGTTGCTCGCCGCCGGCATCGACCGGCTGCGCGGCCGGGACGTCGAGACCTCCACGGCGACGGGGATCTGGTCGTCGCACTGGCCGGCGGCGGCGGGCCTGCTCGCGTTCCAGTGGCTCGAGCTCGCCTTCCACGAACCGGCGTCGCTCACGGCGATCGCCGTCTTCCTGACCGGCTACGTCGTCGCGATGCTGGTCGGCGGGTCGGTGTTCGGTGCGGGCTGGGTGCGCACCGGCGACGGCTTCGCCGTGCTGTTCTCCCTCCTCGCCGCGCTCGCGCCGCTCCACCCCGACGCCGAGGGGCGGCTGCGGCTGCGCGTCCCCGGATCGGGGCTCGCGACCGTCGACGTCCGGCCCGGCACGCTCGGCGTGGTGCTCGTCCTGCTCGGCGGCACCACCTTCGACGGGCTCAGCCGGACGCAGTGGTGGAGCGACGTGGTCGGCGCCCGGCGCGAGTGGGCGCTCACCGTCGCCAACACGGTCGGCCTGCTCCTCGTGATCGCCACCGTCTCGCTGGCGTACGCGGGCGCCTGCCGCCTCGTCGGGATGCTCGCCGGCGACGACGACCCGTGGGCCCAGGCCCGGCGCTGGGCGCCGTCACTGATCCCGATCGTCCTCGCCTACTCCGTCGCCCACTACTTCTCGCTGCTGGTCTTCGAGGGCCAGTCGTTCCTCGCCCTGCTCTCCGACCCGTTGGGTGAGGGCTGGGACCTGTTCGGCACCGCCGAGAACACGATCGACTTCACGGTCGTGTCCCCGAACCAGATCGCCTACGTCCAGGTCGCCGCCATCGTGGTCGGCCACGTGCTCGGGGTCGTCGCCGCCCACGACCACGCGGTCGAGCGCTACGCCGGCCGGGTCGCCGTCCGCAGCCAGTACCCCCTCCTCGGGGTGATGGTCGCCTACACCGTCTGCGGGCTGTTGCTGCTGCTCAACGCGTAGCGCGGTCAGCCGCGGATGTCGTCCAGCACCTGCTGCCAGCGGCTGCGGTCGGACTCGTAGGGGGCGTAGAAGCTGAGGCGGGTGATCACGTCGCCGTAGCGCTTCTGCAGCTCGGGGCCGACCCGCTCGGGCTCGCCGACGACGGCGAAGGTCTCGAGGATCTCGTCGTCGATCAGGGTGCCCATCTCCTCCCACTTGCCCTCCTTCGAGAGCCGGTTGAGGTCGCCCTGGAGGTCGCCCCAGCCGTGGGCGTCGAGGACGGGCTTGTAGGCGGGCGTCGACCCGTAGAAGGCGATCTGGCGGCGGGTGCCGACCTTGGCGGCCTCCATCTCCTCCTCGGTGTTGCCGGTGACGACGAAGCTCGGGCCGCTGATCTCGAAGCCCTCGAGCGTCTTGCCCGCCTTCTTCCGGCCGGCCTCGAGCGCCGGGATCGTGACCTCGCGCAGGTACTTCTCGGTGGTGAAGCCGTGGCAGAAGAAGCCGTCGCACACCTCGCCGGCCACCTCGGTCATCAGCGGGCCGACGCCGGCGAGGAACACCCGGGGGATGCCGTGCTCGTGGGGGCCGGGGTTGAAGAACGGCGTCATGAGCGTGTGCGTGTAGAAGTCGCCCTGGAAGTCGAGCTTCGACCCGTTCATCCAGCAGTCCCAGATGGCGTGCATGGCCTGGACCATCTCGCGCATCCGGGCCGCCGGCTTCGACCACTCCATGGAGAACCGCTTGGTGATGTGCGGCTTGATCTGGCTGCCGAGGCCGAGGATGAAGCGACCCTTCGAGAACTGCGTCAGGTCGTAGGCCGTGTTGGCCAGCGTCATCGGCGACCGGGCGAACGCGACGGCGATCGACGTGCCGAGCTCGATGGTCTGGGTGTGCTCGGCGGCGATCGCCATCGGCAGGAACGGGTCGCGGGAGGTCTCGGGCACCCACGCGCCGTCGTAGCCGAAGTCCTCCGCTTCCTTCGCGGCCGTGCCGGCCTTGTCGAGCGAGAACGAGATGCCACCGTCGATCTTCATGGCGCGCACTCTAACTTGACTGGTCGGTCAAGTGCGTCCCTCCCGGCCGCCCAGCGGTCCGGCAGCGGGCCGATCAGTCGCCCTGCTCGCGCAGGAAGCGCTGCAGCTCCTCGGCGAGGTCGTCGCCGCTCGGGAGATCGGCGGGGTCGAGGCCCGGGTTGGGCGTCGCCTCGGCGTCGTAGGACTCCTCGAGCTGGCGGACCATGTCGAGGTGCTGGGGGTTGCCGCTGACGAGGGCGTCGATCCGGTCGCGCATCTCCCGGACCTCGTCGACGAGCTCGTCGGTCGAGAAGTCGGTGCCGGCGACCTGGTTGCACGCTTCGACCAGGCGCATCGACGCGGCCGGGTAGCGCATGGCCGACACGTAGTGCGGCACCTGGGCCCAGATGCCCACCGCGGGCAGGCCGGCCTCGGTGAGACCCTGCTCGATGGCGGCCTCGACACCGGCGGGGACGTCGATCGTGCCGCGGATGAAGCCGAGCGAGGCGGCGAGCGCGTCGTCGGACGCCGTGGCCGAGATCTGCACGGGCCGGGTGTGGGGCACGCCGGCCGGGTAGGCGCCGATGCCGACCTCCATGCGGACGCCGAGGCGCAGCGCCAGGCCGCACACGTCGTCGCGGAAGGCGAGCCAGGCGTGGTCGGGCTCGGCGCCGGTCAGCAACAGGACGTCGGTCCCGCCGGGGGAGCGCAGGGCATGGAGCTCGGTGGCCGCCCAGGTCAAGCCGGTGTTGACGCCGTCGACGAGGTGCATCGTCGGGCGCCGGGCCCGGAAGTCGAGGAGCGAGTCGGCGTCGAAGGTCGCGACCAGCTCGGTGTCGACCTGCCCGACGATCGTCTCGACCGCCCGGGCCGCCGCCCCACCGGCGTCGATCCACCCCTCGAGCGCGACCACGAGCACGGGCTCGTGGAGGTCGGGCTCGGCGTGCAGCTCGTGCAGCGGCATGGGTCCCCGATCAGCCGAGCCGCTCGACGGCGGCCTCGGCCGCTGCGGCCATGCCCTCGACCTGGACCTTGAAGCCGTCGAAGGAGCTGGCGTCGCGCTGGCCCATCGACCCGCCGATGTAGCGGGCGTAGACGCCCTCGACGATGCAGGCCAGCTTCCAGTACCCGAAGGCCGTGTAGTAGTCGACGTTCGAGACGTCGCGCCCCGACGCCGCCGAGTAGCGCTCGAGCAGCTCGGCCCGGGTGCGCATGCCGTCGGCCGTGGTGGCGCCCCCGCCTGCGGCCGCCGCTTCCTCCGGCTGGGACCAGTACACCATCAGCAGGCCGACGTCGGCCATGGCGTCGCCCAGGGTGCAGAGCTCCCAGTCGAGGACGGCGACGACGTTGCCGTCGTCGTCGATCAGGCAGTTGTCGAGGCGGTAGTCGCCGTGGACGATGGCGGCCGCACCCTGGTCGGGGACGGCGGAGGCGAGGGCGTCGTGGACGCGGTCGATGGCGGGGAGGTCCCGGGTCTTGGACTTCTCCCACTGCCCGTACCACCGCTTGAGCTGGCGCTCGATGTAGCCCTCCTTGCGGCCCAGGTCGCCGAGGCCGACGGTGTCGGGGTCGACGGCATGGATGGCGGCCATGACCTCGACGAGGGAGTCGCCGGCCCGGGTCCGGGCCTCGGGCGCGAGCGCCATGGCCGAGGCCTTGTCCCGCAGCACGTGCCCCTGCACGAAGTCCATGACGTAGAAGGGGGCGCCGTTGACCTCGTCGCCGGCCTCGTAGCCGAGCGCGGGGGCCACGGGGATGTCGGTGTCGGCGAGGGCGGCGATGATCCGGTGCTCGCGGCCCATGTCGTGGGCGCTGGCGAGGACCTGGCCGAGCGGCGGGCGGCGGAGCACGCTCTGGCGGCCGGCGGCGTCGGTGACCCGGAAGGTCAGGTTGCTGTGGCCCCCGGCGATCAGGTGGAAGTCGAGCGGCGGCTCGGTGCCCGGCACGTGCTCCCGGTACCAGCCGGTCACGGCCTCGACGTCGATTCCCTGTACGTCCCCCACGGGCGCTCCCTCGTGTGTCGGTCGGCGGCCCGTCGACGCTACCGGTCGGACCGGTGCGGGATTCGAAACGCGCTCCGGGCGCGCTTCGGCTGCGGTCGGAGCCGACGTGCCCGGCCGGTAGCGTCGCGGCCATGGTGTACGTCGACGTGACCGATGCGACCTTCCAGACCGAGGTCATCGACCGCAGCACCCAGGTGCCGGTGGTCGTCGACCTCTGGGCGGAGTGGTGCGGGCCGTGCAAGACCCTCGGGCCGATCATCGAGAAGGTGATCGACGCCACGAACGGGCAGGTCGTGCTGGCCAAGGTCGACGTCGACCAGAACCCCGGCATCGCCCGGGCGTTCCAGGTCCAGTCGATCCCGGCCGTCTACGCCATGGTCGACGCCAAGGTGGTCGACGGGTTCGTCGGCGCCCTCCCCGAGCAGCAGGTCGAGGCCTGGGTCGCCCAGCTCGTCCCCACGCCCGAGCAGAACGAGGTCGCCGAGCTCCTCGCCGCCGGCGACGAGGCGTCGCTGCGGGCCGCCCTCGAGAAGGCGCCCGACAACGCCGACGTCATCACCGCCCTCGCCGCTGCGCTCGTCGAGTCCGGTGACCCGATCAACAAGGCCGAGGCCCTCGACCTGCTGGCCAAGATCCCCGAGACCGCCGAGACCCGCCACATCGCCGCCCAGGCGCGGACCGAGAACCCCGACCTGCCGCCCGACGTGACCGACAAGCTCGACGACCTGCTCGGCCGGGTCAAGGACGACGAGGACGCCAAGCAGGAGTTCCTCGACACGCTCGAGCTGATGGGGCCGGCCGACCCCCGCACCGCCGACTACCGCAAGAAGCTGAGCACGGCGCTGTTCTGACGTCGTGAGCGGGCGGGCCGGCGGGCGCGACGCACCCCCGTCCATCGACGAGATCCGGATCGTCCAGGGGATCGCGGCCCCCGGCGCGTCCGCGACGACGATCGGTCGCACCGTCTTCGTCCGGCGCGGCGTGCAACTCGGCGGGCGGCTCCGGCGCCACGAGTACGAGCACGTGCTGCAGTACCACCGGCTCGGCATCGCCGGCTTCCTCGTGCGCTACCTCGGCGAGTACGCGGGGTGGCGCCTCCGCCGGTACGGGCACTGGGCCGCGTACCGGCGGCTGCGCTTCGAGATCGAGGCCGAGTGGCGGGCCCGCCGCGAACTCGGCATCGGCGTCGTCGACGCCGCGGCGGATCGTCAGCCGCCCTTGCCCTGACCGTTGTTGTTCTGACCGTTGTTGCCCTGACCGCCGGCGTGATCGGGGCGACCGGCGCCCTCCGGACGGCCGGCGTCGTCGGGACGTCCGGCGTCGTCGGGGCGACCGTTGCCCTGCGCTCCGGGGGCGTCGTCGCCGTCGTCCGAGGTGGTGCCCTCGTCGGTACCCGACACGTCCTCGTCCCCGGGATCGGAGTCGGGGTCCCCGGACGCGTCGTCGACCTCGGACGCTTCGTCGTCACGGTCGCAGCGCTCGGCGAGCGCGTCCTTCATCGCCTGCTTGGCCTCGGGGTCGAGCCCGGGCTGGCCGGCCCAGGGCGGGGGACCGGTGCACGGGTCGTCGTCGTTGGCCGGGGGCGTGCTCGACGGGCCCTGGGGGCACTCGTCGATCGCCGCGTGCTTCTCCGCCGGGTCGTCGATGGTCGTGGCCGCCTCCGACACGCACCGGCCGCGGTTGTCGACCCGTTCGTCCTCGCCCGTCTCGTCGTCACCCGTCGTCTCGTCGGCGCCGGCGTCATCCTCGCCCGCGTCATCCTCGCCCGCGTCCTCGATCGACTCCTCGGCGTCGGGCTCCGGGTCGACGGTGAGGTCGTCCTCGACGTCCTCGTCGGCGGCGGCGGCCGTGACGGGCGCGTCCGGGTCGGTGCCGCCGTCGGGCACCTCGATCCGCACCGCGCCGAGGACGTCGTGGGCGACCTCCTGGGCCGGGCCCGGCAGGGCGCCGGCCATCGCGAAGCCGGTCGATCCCACGGCGAAGCCCGCGAGCGCCGCCGCCGCGACCGCGATGCGGCCGAACCGGCGCGACGGTTCGGGGAGCGCCTCGGTCATGCGCCGGAGGTGGTGGTCGGCCACCTCGGGAGGAACGGGTCGTTCCCCCAGACGGCGGAGTCGGTCGGCGGCGTCGTGCTGGTCCATCACGGGTGTGATCGGACGAGCACGCCGTCAGGTCACGCGGTCGTGGGTGGAGATCTCGGCGTCGTCCGCCCCGGGGTCGAGGGCTCCGGCGAGCGTCGCCAACGCCCGCGACGTGAGCATCTTCACCGAGCCGGCGGAGCGTCCGGTCAACTCGGCGACCTCGGCCACCGACAGGTCGGCGACGAAACGGAGCGTCACGACCTCGCGCTGGTCCGCCGTCAGCGCACCGAGCGCGTCGACCAGCGCCGGGTCGAACGGCGTCGGGTCCTCGATCGACGCCTCCGGGAGGTCCTCGCAG
>JBHIXO010000143.1:0-9244 GCA_041984725.1 Acidimicrobiales bacterium
GCTCGGTCCGGTCGTCGGCCGCGGCCAGGGCGAGGCCGATGCCGACGACCAGGAGCGCGAAGAGCACCGACAGCGCGGCGAGGGCCAGCTCGACCAGGGAGCGGTCGAAGCGGTCGACGTCGAACCCGTACTCGATCTGGATGTCGGCCTGGGTCTGCGGGTCGAGCTCCGCGATGGCCGAGGTCGACGTGTCGCCGGAGCGGCCGCTGATCAGGTCGAGGTCGAAGCGCTCGACCTCGGTGATGCCGTCCCGGTCGTGGACGAACACCGGCCCGGGGGTGCGCGGTGCACCGAGCAGGTCGGCGACCTCGGGCGACACGAGCAGGCCGTCGGCGACGAAGGTGCCGTTGGGGGAGTAGACGAGATCGGCGGGCCGGCCCCCGTCGTCGTCGCCGAGCCGGACCGACACGCGTCCGGTGCTCTCCTCGGAGTACGACAGCAACACGACCCCGTCGGCGGCGAGCCCGTCGCGGGCGGCGGCGGACAGCCCGAGGGCCGCGGCCAAGGTGTCGTCGACGACGAGGGCTTCGCGCCCCTGGTAGCCGTAGCCCGTCCCGGTGACCTCGACCTCGACGCCGAGGATGTCGGGCCGGAGGACCTCGGGGTCGGAGAGGACGCCGGCGATCGCGTCGGTCACCCGCTCGGGAGGCGTGCCGAGCTCGGGGCTCGTGTCGTCGCGGTAGGTGACCGAGGACAGCTGCACGACCCCGTCGGCGAGGCGGACGTAGCCCCAGTCGTAGGCCTCGGTGGCCCGGGCCGTCGCCGTGCCGCCGACCGCGAGCGCCCCGGCGGCCGCGACGGCGGCGATGATGGCGCCGCTGCGCACCCGGTTCCGGGCGAGGCCGCGGCCGGCGAGGCGGGCGGCTCCCCGGGACCGGCCGGCGAGCGGCTCGATGCGGTCGACCAGCGCCGGCGTGAGGGCGGCGGCGCCGAAGAGCATCCCGCACCCGCCAGCGATGGCGACGACGGCGAAGACACCGCCGGCCGTGCCGCCGTTGGCGCCGGAGGCGGCGACCACGAGGCAGGCGAGACCGAGGACCATGGCGACGATGCCCCGCATCGTGAAGCCGACGGCGACCGGGGGCTGGGGCCGGCGTCCGGCGAGGGCCACGAGGGTCGGGACCTCGGCCACCGTCCGGGACGGGACGAGGGCGGCGACGCTGGCGCCGACGACGCCGACCACGGCGATGGCGAGCAGCTCGGTGAGGCCGAACTCGTAGCCGTCGACGCGCCGGTTGAAGGCGAGCTCGGCGAGCCCGTCGCCGAGCACGAGGCCCGTCACCGCGACCGCGAACCCGAGGACGGTGCCGAGCATCCCGGTGACCGTGCCCTGGAGGACGAGGGTGCGCCGAAGGACCGACGTCGATGCGCCGCTCGCCGACAGGATGCCGAGCGTCGTGAGCTGGCCGCGCGCGCCGGCCGCGAACGCGGCCGCGATGACGATGCCGACGACGGCGAGCGTGAGGGCGCCGATGACGACCGACCACGCGATGGCGCCGGTGCGGTCCCCGTCGCTCGTGAACTCGGCGAGCTCGGGCAGCGGCCGGACGTCGGCGCCGGCGAAGAGGGCGGGTTGGAGCTGTTCGGCGGTCGGCTCGCCGAGGTCGACGACGCGCAGGTCGAACGTGCCGCCGAACGCGGTGACCAGCGGGGTGTCGTCGGTGAGCGGTCCGTAGATGGCGTCGCACAGGATGCACTCGCGGTCCTCGACGACGGCCGTGACCTGTAGGTCGACGTCGGGGTGCACGAGCTCGAGCGTCTCGCCGGCGTGCACCCCGAGCCGGTCGGCGAGCCGGGTCGACAGCGCGATCTCGTCGGCGGACCGGGGCGCCCGTCCGGCGCCGGATCCGTCGGTGAGGTCGTATCGGTCGGCCCACAGCGGGTGGTCGAGGTCGAGGAGCACCACCTCGTTGCGGGCCGTCTCGCCGGCGGTGCGGAAGCCGCCGTAGGTGCGGCGGATGACCGTGCTCGACACGTCGGCCGAGTCGAGGAGGGCGTCGAGTTCGGCGCCGTCGATCCCCGCCTCGTCCGGGATGGCGGGAACGATGAGGTCGGCGGTGCCGTACTCGTCGTCCCACTGCTCGAGCGCGGTGCGGTCGTCGGTGCGGATGTACGTGGTGGCGACGACCATGCCGGCCACGGGGATGGCGACGAGGGCCATCACCAGGAGGGAGCGCCACGGATGGCGGCGCGCGTCGCGGCGGGCGACGCGCAGGGCGACGGCCCAGGCGCCCATCAGGCCACCCCGGCCGGGAGCGGGGCGGCCACGGACTCGTCGACGACGCGGCCGTCGCGCAGGAAGACGACCCGGTCGGCCCAGGCGGCGAAGCGGGGCTCGTGGGTCACGAGCACGACCGCGGCACCGGTGCGGGCCGGGAGCGTGGCGAGCAGGTCCATGACGTTGTCCGACGTGGTGGTGTCGAGGGCGCCGGTGGGCTCGTCGGCGAGGACGAGCTTGCGGTCGCCGACGATGGCGCGCGCGATGGCGATGCGCTGCTGCTGGCCGCCGGAGAAGTCGTCGGGGAAGCGGTCGAGCTGTTCGGTGAGTCCGACGGCGGCGAGCGCCTCGATCGCCTGCTCGCGCACCGCCTTGGGACGCTGGCCGGAGAGTTCGAGGGGCAGGGTCACGTTCTCGATCGCCGTGAGCGTCGGGACCAGGTTGAGGCGCTGGAACACGAAGCCGATGTCGCTGCGGCGGAGCCGGGCGAGGCCACTGGCGTCGAGGCCGTCGAGGTCCGAGCCGCCGACGAGGACCGCGCCGGCGTCGGCCTGCTCGAGGCCGCCGGCGAGGTGCAGCAGCGTCGACTTACCGCACCCGGACGGGCCCATCACGGCGACGAGCTCGCCGGGGGCGACGGTCAGCGACAGGTCGCTCAGCGCCCGGATCTCGGTGCGGCCCGAGCCGTAGATCTTGACGACGCTGCGGAGTTCGAGCGCCGGGGTGGGGGAGGGGGAGCCTGGGGAGGATGGGGTCTGGGACACGGGTGGGTGCTCCTGTTCAGTGCCCGTCGGCGGTTGCCCGGGCGGCGATGACGTGGGCCTCGCACTGGTCGAGCCAGCGGAGGTCGGCCTCGGTGCGGATGACGAGGGCGTCCTCGACCATCCGGGTGGCCAGTTCGGTGAGGGGGTCCGCACCGTCGCTCGTCGCGGACGGCGACGAAGCGGCTGCGGCGGCCCGAGCCCGGCCCGCCCGGCGCCGGGACTGCAGGACGCCGGTGAGGGCGGTGCGGTTGCGGGTGATGACATCGAGCGCGTGGTCGGGACCACGCGTCGCGGCGAGGAGGATCTTGAGCAGCAGCTCCTCGCGGGGTGGGGGATCGTCGGCGGGCTCCTCACGACCGACGGCGGTCAGCGAGTAGGTCTTCTGCGGCCCGCCGTTGTCGGCGCCTTCGTCGTGGGTCTCCTCGACGGCGACGAGGCCGTCACGGACGAGCCGGTCGAGCGTCGTGTACACCTGCCCGACGTTGAGCGACCAGACCCCGCCCGTGGCCGATTCGAAGTCGGTCTTGAGCTGGTAGCCGTGGCGTTCACCGCCGGCGAGGAGGACGAGGAGGCCCTCGCGCACTGCCATGGTTACTGAGTATGCATACTCGGTAACCACAAACGCAACCGGTTCCGAGGCGCATTTCGTGTCGAGTGCGTGACGGAACGCACCACGGAACGGGTGGGGCGGGTTCGTGGCACGATGCCGGGATGCAGCGCTACGGCATGACGATCCCGCTCTCGGGTCCGCTCCACAGCCAACGGGAGCAATTCGAGGAGCTGGTCGACCTCGGCTACACCGACGTGTGGTCGGCCGAGGCCGACGGCCACGACGGCTTCACCCCGCTCGCCCTCGCGTCGGTCTGGACGCCGACGCTGCGGCTCGGCACGGCCATCATCCCCGCCTACACCCGCGGGCCCGCGTGCCTGGCGCAGTCGGTCGGCTCGCTGGCCCAGGCCGCGCCGGGTCGGTTCGCCATCGGCATCGGCTCGTCGTCGAACGTGATCGTCGAGCGGTGGAACGGCATCGACTTCGACGACCCGTTCCAGAAGACCCGTGACATGGTCCGCTTCCTGCGCCGGTCGCTCGCCGGCGAGAAGATCAAGGACGACTTCGCGACCTTCACGGTCAACGGCTTCCAGCTCAAGGCCCTGCCGCCCGAGCCCGTCCCGATCCTCGTCGCCGCCCTCCGCTCCGGCATGTTGAAGATGGCGGGGCGCGAGGGTGACGGCGCCATCATCAACTGGCTGTCCGCCGACGACGTCGCCACCGTGGCGCCGATCGTGCAGGGCGCGTCGCCCGACGGCTCACCCCGCGAGGTCGTGGCCCGCATCTTCTGCGCACCGATCGACGACCCCGAGACCGTCTACGGCGCAGCCAAGTTCGCCATCGCTGCGTACCTCAACGTGCCGGTGTACCGGGCGTTCCACGAGTGGCTGGGTCGCGACGAGCTGCAGCCGATGTGGGACAAATGGTCCGAGGGTGACCGGCAGGGCGCGCTGGCCGCGATCCCGAACTCGGTCGTCGACGAGCTGATCGTGCACGGCCCGCCCGAGAAGTGCCGCGAGCACATCCAGCGCTACGTCGCCAACGGCGTGACGACGCCGGCGCTCGCGCCGCTGCCGTTCGGCTACGACGTGCGCCAGGCCATCCGCGACCTGGCACCGCAGTAGGGCGTGTCGCCGGGCCGGCTCACGCGGCGAGTCGCCGGGCCGCCCGCAGGTGCTCGACGAGGTCGTCGAGCCGGCTGTGGGCGTTGAGCCCCGATGTCGACGGCATCACGTAGACCGGACACCCGGCGAGCGTGCGGTCCTGCTCGCCGGCGAGTGCGGTGCGGTCGGCGGCGGCTCGCCACCCGGCCATGCCCACCATCACGACCACGCCCGGCCGGAAGCGGGCGCACAGCCGCTCGACGCGCAGCAGACCGTGCCGGTACTCGTCGTTGGTCAACTCGTCGGCCCGGGTCGTCGCCCGCTTCACGAGGTCGGTCATGCCGACGCGGTGCTGCTCGATGGCGTCGAACGGGTCGCGGACGTTGCCGACCAGCCCGGCCTTGGCCGCCGCCGGCCAGAACCGGTTGCTCGGCGTGACGAAGCCGACGCCGGCATCGGCCGCGTGCAGCGACGGGTTGAGACCGCACACGAGCGCCCGCATGCGGTCGTGGACCGTGTCGGGCAGCGTGCGGGCCCGCACCACGCGGAGCCGGCGGGTGCCGTGCCGCGGAATCGTGCGCGCCGCGCTCAGGTACGGCTCGAACCCGGCGCCGAGCAGCGCGTCGTCGACGATGCCGGTCGCGAGGTCCTCCCGCACGAGCAGCACCTCCTCGTCGCCGGTGCGGCGGGCGCGATGCGCCCGGGCCAACGCCATCGGGAGTTCGGGCCAGTCGAGGCGGCTGAGGTCCAGCACGGGTCGCTCCCAGCGTCAGGTGTCGTCGAAGAGGTCCAGTTGCTCGGTCCGGGCGACGATGTCGGCGAGGGGCGTCCACACCCGCCCGCCCCGGGGTCCTCGTTCGGCGACCTCGATGCGCTCGACGGCGATGGCGCGGGAGCGGCCCCGGGCGTCGCGCAGGTCGACCGAGCCGTCGGCCTCGCGGCCCATGACCTTGCCGGCCAGCCAGCGGGTCGCGCCGTCGCGCCGGAAGCGGATCTCGTCGCCCGGGCGGAGCCCGAGCGACCGCAGCCACGTGTCGGTCACCGCGCTCAGGACTGCATCCGGGCCTGCAGCTTGCGCATGCCGGCGATCCAGCGGTCGTGGTCGGCGGCCTTGCGCTGGAAGTAGTCCTGGACCTCCGGGTGGGGCAGGATCAGGAACCGCTCGGTGCGCAGGCCCTCGACGACGGCCTCGGCCACGTCGTCGGGCTCGATCACGCCCTGCGAGCGCACGGTGTCGAGCGCGGTGCCGCCGATGCCGTCGTCGTCGGGGAACAGCATCTTCGTGCGCACGCCTTGGGGGCACAGGCACGAGACCGTGATGCCCTGGTCGCCGTGGGTGATCGCCAGCCACTCGGCCAGGCCGACCGCGGCGTGCTTGGTGACGCTGTACGGCGCGGTGCCGATGTTGGTCAGCAACCCGGCGGCCGACGCGGTCGTGGCGATGTAGCCCTGCCCGCGGGCGAGCATGGCGGGCAGCGCGGCCCGCACCGCCCACACGTGGGCCATCACGTTGATCTCCCAGATGCGCTGCCAGTCCTCGTCGGCGGCCTCGACGCCACCGCCGGTGCCGATGCCCGCGTTGCAGAAGAGCAGGTCGATCGGCCCGCCGGCCTCGCCCGCCCGCACGACCTCGATGTTGCCCGCCTCGGTCCCGAGGTCGGCGCGCACGGGCACGGCCTCGGTCCGCTCGGCGACCTCCGCGGCGACCCGGTCGGCGCCCGTGCCGTCGACGTCGGCGACGACGATGCGCCGGGGGCCCTCGGCGGCGAACCGCCGGACCAGTGCCGCCCCGATGCCGTTGCCGGCGCCGGTGACCACCACGTTCGCGTCTCGCAGCTCCACCCGCCGGAACCTACCGCCGCACCGGACCGGGTGACTCCGGGGCGGACCGGGTGGCTTCGGCGCGGACCGGGTTGCTCCGGGGCGGACCGGGCGGGCTCAGCCTACGAACGCCCGCATGGTGTCGGAGATGACCGCGCGCCGGTCGTCGCCCCAGGGGAGGGGCATGAGGACCGGGACGTCGACGCCGGCGTCGGCGTAGGCCCGGGCGAACGCGCCGACCTCGTCGGCCGAACCGAGGAAGTCGATGGCGTCGACCATCTCGTCGCTGATCGCGGCCACGGCGCCGTCCCGGTCCCGGGCGGCGTGCCGCTGGCGGAGCTCGCCGATCGAGTCGCCGAAGCCGGCCCGCTCGAAGTTGCGGGCATAGGCGTCGACCACGGCGTAGGAGAACAGATCCTTGCGGGCGCGGTCGGCGTGGGCCTCACGGTCGGTCACGCCGGCGTGGACGTAGGCGATGACCTCGGGCACGACGCCGTCGGTCCGCTTCGCCTGACCCGCCCGGATCTGCTCCACCGACCAGGGGACGTGCGTGGACGGGAGGTAGTTGAGGCAGACGCCGTCGGCGACCTCGCCGCCGAGGGCCAGCATCTTCTCGTTGAGCGCGGCGAGCACGATCTTGGGCTTCTTCTCCCCGAGGCGGACGCCGAGCCGGCTCCGGTGCAGCGAGTAGAAGTCGCCCTCGAAGGTCACGGCGTCGCCGGCCCAGATCTGCTTCACGACCTCGACGTACTCGCGGCACCGGGCGAGCGGGCGCTCGCCGTAGTCGACGCCGTGCCACCGCTCGGTGACGACCGGCGACGACGCCCCGATGCCGAGGTAGACGTCGCGCTCGGGGTGGAGCGCCTGGAGCGTGGCGGCCGCCATGGCCGCCACCATCGGCGTGCGCAACTGCAGCGCGAGCACGCCGGTCCCGAGCCCGAGCGTGGGTGCCGCCGCCCCGGCGGCGGCCAGGACCGAGAACGCCTCGGGCCCCGTGGTCTCGGCCGTCCAGTAGGACCGGTAGCCGAGCGACTCGGCCTCCCGGGCCGTCTCCACGGCGAGCTGGGGACCCAGCGCCATGATGCCTGCGAACGTGAACCCCGACGACTCCATGCCCATGGTCGCGGGACCGTACCGACCCCCGACCGGGAATGCCGAGTCCGTCGGCGGCGTTCCTGCACGCGTGGACGACACGACCGCCCCGCCCCCCGATGCGCCGCCCGCGCCCGACGCGGTCACGTTCTACTGGCGTCCCGGTTGCGGCTTCTGCATGATGCTCGACCGGTCGCTCCAGCGTCTCGGCATCCCCCTCGACAAGCACAACATCTGGGAGGACCCCGAGGCCGCGGCCGTCGTGCGCAGCATCGCCGGCGGGAACGAGACCGTGCCCACCGTCGTCGTCGGCGAGGCCCGCATGGTCAACCCGAGCGCCGACCGGGTCGTCGCCGCCCTGTACGACGAGGCACCCCACCTCGTGCCGGACGAGCCCCCGTCGGGCGGCGGTCTCCTCGGCCGGGTCCTCGGCCGCTGACCCTCCCCGTCGAGCGGCTGGGGCTCAGCCCCGCACCGTGACCGGCAGGTCGTGGCGCGTGCCCGCCTCGGTCTCGTAGACGATGGTGGTCGGACCGGGTTCGACCGCGACCAACACGTCGACGTAGAGGTCGGCGCCGTCGTCGGGCGTGTGGCTCCCGACGCGGGCGAGGACCCCGTGGTGCTGCGGCGTGCCCGCGCCCTCGGCGGCGTCGCGCACGATCACGACCGGGTCGCCGACGTCGACGGTCATCGGGAAGTCGTCGATCGTCGAGGGGACGGCGTCGCTGCCGTCGACCACGAACCGCCAGACGAGCACGTCGGCGTCGGGGGCCGAGGTCGGTACGCCGTCGCGACAGCCGACGCAGTTCACCTCGACCAGCAGGGTGCTGCCGGCGCCGACGGCCTCGACGCGCCGGCGGAGTTCGCCGGGCTCGTCGTCGTCGATCGTGCGGGAGTCGCGTTCCCGGAACGTGCCGGCCACGTCGACGACGGTGGGATCGGGGGCGAGGACGATGCGCCAGTCGTCACCCGCGGTCGGGTCGTCGTCGTGGCTCAGCACGCGGAGCTGTCCGGTGGCGGCCGTGACCGCGTCGCCGCCCGGGTCGACGAGCGCAGCCTCGTCGAGGGTGCACGCGCCCGCGGCGGCGAGCGCGAGGAGCAGGGCTGCGGCGGTCCGTCGCACGTCCGCATGCTGCCCCACGCGACCGGGAGCTGCGGTGTACCTGGACAGCACCGCCCGGTCAGAAGCTCCCGGAGCGGGTGAGCACGTAGCGGTCGGCGGTGCGGTCGGAACCCGTCGCCCGCACCTCGGCCACGAAGTCGCCGTCGTCGCCCCGGAAGCACCGGGGGTCCTGCATCGCGATCTCGCCGGCGATGCCGTCGGCCGACGTCGTCTCGGCCACGACGTCGCCGTCGTCGTCGAGGACCACGAGGCGCAGCGTCACGCCGCGCGGCGCGGTCAGCTCGAGGCGGAAGGTGTTGTTGCAGCCGAAGTCGCCCTCGTCGTCGACGTGGAACGGGTACCGGTCGACGTCGTCGGCCGGGACGATCGTCGCGGCGATGCGGTCGACGAGCTCGGTGCCGTCGACCCGGTCGGGCTCCGCCTCGCAGCCGTTGGTGGTGAAGCCGTCGTAGTCGGCGGTGTCGTCGATGCACCGGCGACCGTCGGTGTTGGGGGCGGGATCGCGACCGCAGGGCTGATAGCGCAACGCGAGGCACGCCTCGGTCGTGCTGGTGCTCGCCGGCGCGGTGGTGT
>JBHIXO010000144.1:0-9137 GCA_041984725.1 Acidimicrobiales bacterium
TCTCCGCCAACGCCACCGAGGGGCTCATCCGGGTCGGCACGATCGTCGCCCTGGCCATCGCCGCCGCCTTCGTCGCCCGCCTCGTGGTGCGGCGCCTCGTCACCCGCATCGCCCACCGGCCCGGCCACGACGACAACGCCCGGGCGCGGGCCGAGACGCGGGGCGAGACGATCTCCGAGGTGCTGCTCGCCGGCGCCTCCGTGGTGATCTGGGGCCTGGCGGTGCTGCTCGTGCTCGGCGAGTTCGGCTTCGACCTGGCGCCGCTCATCGCGGGTGCGGGCATCATCGGCCTCGCCGTCGGCTTCGGCGCGCAGGGCCTGGTGTCCGACGTCGTCTCCGGCCTGTTCATGCTCGTCGAGGACCAGTACGGCGTCGGCGACTGGGTCGACGTCGGCGAGACGTCGGGCACCGTCGAGCAGGTCGGGCTGCGCACCACCCGCATCCGGTCGCTCGACGGCCTGCTGTGGACCATCCGCAACGGCGAGATCGTCCGGACGGCCAACGCCAACCAGGGCTGGGGCCGGGCCGTCCTCGACATCGGCGTGTCCTACGACACCGACGTGCGCGAGGCCCAGGACCTCATCCTCCACGCCGCCGGTCGCGTCGCCGACGACGAGGAGCACGCCCACAAGTTCCAGGACCGCCCCGAGATCTGGGGTGTGCAGGACCTCGGCGACGACGCCGTCGTCGTGCGCCTCGTCGCCCGCACCGAACCGGGGCTGCAGTGGAACGTCAGCCGCGCCCTGCGGCTCGGTGTGAAGGAGGTCCTCGACGACCGTGGGGTCGAGTTCCCGTTCCCGCAGCGCACCGTCTGGATCCGCACCGAACCCGAGACGCTCGAGGCGCCGATCCCCGTCGCGTCGGTCGGGTCCAACGGCCGGAACTGACACACGGACGGCGCGTTCGCGAACGCCGCGAACCGGTCGGGCGCCCGGTTCGCCGCGCCCGCGGGACTAGCTTCCGAGGGGCATGTCAGGCGGACCGAACGACCTCGGGATCGACGGGATCGCCGAGGCCACCGAGATCGGACGGGGTGGCTTCGGCGTCGTCTACCGCGCCCGCCAGTCGGCCTTCGATCGCACGGTCGCGGTCAAGGTCCTCGACCTGCCCGACCTCGACGACGACGCCGTCCGGCGCTTCCAACGGGAGCTGCAGGCCGTCGGCACGCTGTCGGGCCACCCGTCGATCGTCGCCGTGCACGCCCACGGCACCACGGGCGACGGTCGGCCCTACCTCATCATGGAGTTCTGCGAGCGGGGCTCGTTCGGTGACGCCGTCCGGCGCGACGGCCCCCTCACGTGGGAGGCGGCCAGCGCCGTCGTCGTGAGTATCGCCGGCGCGCTCGAGACCGCGCACCGGGCCGAGATCCTCCACCGCGACGTCAAGCCCGACAACATCCTCGCCGACGCCTACGCCACGCCGAAGCTCACCGACTTCGGCATCGCCCGCATCAACACGCAGGCGTCCACCACCCGCACCGGCGCGCTCACCGGCAGCCCCGCCCACGTCGCCCCGGAGCTCGTCGCCGGCGATGCGCCGGCCCCGGCGTGCGACGTCTACTCGCTGGCGTCGACGTTCCACGCGCTCGTCAGCGGCCGGGCCCCGTTCCAGCGCGACGACGACACGTCGATCCTCCCGCTCCTCAACCGGATCATGCGCGAGCCGCCGCCCGACCTGCGCGCCTCGGGCATGCCCGACGCCGTGTGGGACGTCGTCGCGGCCGGGATGGCGAAGGAACCGACCGACCGCCCGGCGTCCGCGATGGCGTTCGGCGAGGCCGTCCAGGACGCCCGGCGGCGCATGGGTCTCGACGGGGGCGACCTGCGCGTCGTGGGCGACGGCTCCCGCTCGGGCACGCGCCCCGACTCCGGTCCCGACATCGACTCGACCATCGTCGGTCGGGTCGCACAGGCCCCCACGCCGAGCCCCGACCGCCCGGCTCCGAGCGCCGTCACCCCGCCGCCACCCCCGCCGGTCGGTGCGTCGACCCCGCCGCCGCCCCCGCCCGGGACGCCGGCGCCGGAACCCTCCGGCGCGGCGACCCCACCGCCGCCCCCACCCGGGACGCCGTCGCCCGAGCGGTCCGGTGACGGGCCGGCGCCGTCGGGCAGGAACCGGCTGCCGATGATCGCGGCCGCGGTCGTCGCCGTCCTCGCGCTCGCCGGGATCGGCTTCGCCGTGGCCGGCGGGGGCGGTGCCGGCGACGAGCCTGAGCGCGACCGCACGACGACCACCGAGCGGACCACGACGACCGAGCGCACGACCACGTCCGAGTCGCCCGAGCCCACCGAACCGCCGCCCTCCACGGCGCCACCCCAGGACGTTGCCGCCGGCGACCTGCTCTTCCCGATCGTCGAGCTGCCGCCCGAGTACCTCCTCGCCGACCCCTCGCTCGCCGAGGTGAGCCCGGCCGAGGGCTTCTGCAACAACTTCGTCGACGACACGGCCATCGAGCAGTTCCAGACGATCGCCTACCAGGCGTCCGAGGTCGGCCCCTACGTGCTGTCGGCCGCCGCGGTGTTCACCACGCCCGAGGCAGCCCAGGCCTACGTGCTCGAGATCTTCGGGAGCCTGAACTGCGACAGCTGGGTCGACGACGACGGCTTCGACAACACGGCGTCCTACGTCCCGGTCACGACGGCCGCCGAGGAGTCCGACGGGTACACGCAGTTCCTCTCGTCGGCCGGCGGCACCGTCGAGGGCGACATCAGCTACCTGCGCGAGGGCCGCGTGCTCGTGGTCATCGGCCACCTCGGCATCAGCCCGATCGACAAGTCGTTCTCCGACTTCCTCACCACGCGCCAGGCCGAGCTCCTCGTCGCGGGAGCCGGCAACCGATGAGTGGGTGCCCGCCCGTCGCGACCCGAGCGCCCGTCCCGACCCGAGAGGCGACCGTCACGCCGTGAGCGGACCCGGACCCCACGACCCCGCACCCCACGATCCCGAGCGGACCGCGCACGTGAACCGGCCACCCCAGGCCGGGGCCGCGCCGCCCCCGCCTCCTCCGGCCGGGGCCTCGCCGGGCCCGACCCCGCCCGCCCCGCCCCCGCCGGGTCCGGCCCCGTCGGGGGGCGGCGACCTCACGCCCGAGCTGCGCGAGACGTCGCAGTGGACCGACGAGATGGTCAGCGGCGCGGGCATCCCGGTCGTCGACGTCCCCCTCGTGACCGTCGGCGGCGGCATCGGCTCGTTCGTGCTCGCCGACCACCTCCGCATCGCCGGCGCCGGCACCGACCAGATCCGGGTGTTGACCGAGCTCGAGCACCCGTGGGCCCAGTACCGCTACCTGGCGACCAACTCCCAGATCCCCGAGCACGAGCGGATCCGCTCCGACTCCGGGTCGTGCCCCGACAACATCTGGGGCTTCCCGAGCTACGCCGTCCGCGAGGCGTGGGAGGACAAGTCGTTCAAGCCGCTGTTCGGCGTCGGGACCGAGCCGATCTTCGCCGAGTACTACACGCCCCGCGCCGGCCAGGTGTACCGGACGACAGCGAAGGAGGCGGAGCGGATCGGCTGGGACCAGATGGTCGCCCGGGGCCGGGTGCGCATGGTGCGCAAGCGCTTCGGCGGCGGCTACTACGTCGTCCTCACGCCGCCGCGGGGGTCGACGCCGACCCGCCGGGTCGCCTACCGGGCCCGCTGGGTCCACCTCGCCGTCGGCTACCCGGGCGTGAAGTTCCTCGACGACCTGCAGGAGTACCGCCAGCGCACGCAGGACTTCCAGCGGGTCGTCAACGCCTACGAGCCCCACGAGCACGTCTACGAGTCGCTCATCGGCAACGGGGGCGAGGTCGTCGTCCGGGGCTCGGGCATCGTCGCCTCCCGGGTCCTGCAGCGCCTGCTCGACGACATCGAGAAGCGCGGCGCCCGCACCCGCGTTTGGCACCTGTTCCGCACCTACCGCGACGGGCCGTCGGGGCCGCCCACGTTCCGGCGCGAATCGAAGGCGGGGTGGACCTACCAGGCGTTCAACTACCCCAAGGCGGCGTGGGGCGGGCAGCTCCGCGAGCAGCTCCTCCCGCTCCAGGGCAAGGAGCGCGCCGACCTCATCAAGGCGATGGGCGGCACCAACACCGCCTTCCGGGCGCAGTGGGTCGACCAGATCGAACGGGCCAAGACCTCGGGCGCCTACCAGGTGGCCGTCGGGGTCGTGCAGGACGTGCAGCAGGGCGCCGACGGGCGCATCGCCACCCGCATCCGCAACGACGGCGGCGAGGAGTTCGCCATCCCGGCCGACTTCATCATCGACGCCACCGGCCTCGAGGGCGACGTGCGCGAGTCACAGCTGCTCGACGACGTGCTCACCCACACCGGGGCCGGGCAGAACCCGATGGGCCGGCTCGACATCGACGACCGCTTCGAACTGCTCGGCGCTCGGGCCGAGCCGGGCCGGGTGTACGCGTCGGGCTCGATCACGCTCGGCGGCCCGTACGCGCCGGTCGACTCGTTCCTCGGGCTGCAGTACGCCGCCCTCGCCATCACCGACGAACTGAGCGCGCAGGGCTTCGTCCCGAAGCTCGGCGTCGGCCGTTCCGTCTCGCAGTGGCTCCGCTGGGCCAGGGGGAAGACGCCGTGACGCCGACACTCGTGGGCCGGATCCAGACCCGGTTCCTCCTCCTCGTCATCGTGGGCGTCCCGTGGACGCTGCTCGTCGGCCCGTTCCTCGCCGGCCTCGTCGACGGCACCACCGGCGACGTCTACGGCACGGCGTTCACCGCGCTCGTGCTCGTCGGTGTCATCGGCGTCGGGTGGGAGTTCGTCTACCACCGCATCCAGCAGTACCGCTGGGAGAAGGACTGGCCGACCCTGTTCGGGCTCGTGACGATCGTCAACGAGTTCATCGGCGTCGCGATCGGGTTGTCCGCCGTCGACGAGCCGGTCAACTCGGCCGTGGTCGTGCACTTCGCCACGTTGTGGCTGCTGATGTGGTTGGTGGCGAACGGCCCGCTCCGGGTCCTGCTGCCGCGCTGGCGGTACCGCGGTGGCCGGGTCGTCTGAGCCACCCGACGGTGGCTCCCGCGATCTCGGCTTCCTCGACGATGCGCGCGCGGTCCGGTCCGCCGACCAGCGCCGGCGCGGCCGGATCGCCACGGGCGTGTCGGTCGCGGTCACGGTCGTGTGGTTCGTCGGCGTCACCGCCACGGGCAACTGGGGTCGGGTCGTCGACAACCTCGTCGCCACCGTCACCATGATCTTCGGGTCCTTCGTCGCGGGGTCGACACCCCAGGGCGGCGGCGCCGTCGCCTTCCCGGTGTTCACCAAGGGCCTCGAGGTCCCCGCCGAGGTGGCCCGCACCTTCTCGCTGTGCATCCAGACGATCGGCATGGGCGCGGCCTCGGCGGCCATCATCATCCGGGGCCGCACGATCGACGTCCGCGCCATCCTGCTGTCGCTGCCCGCCGCCCTCGTCGGGTTCGGGGCCGGGGTGCTGCTCCTCGGCGACGGCGACGAACCGTTCCTGCCGAGCACCCTGCCCGGCCCGTACGTGAAGGTGTCGTTCACCCTGCTCGTCGCGGGCATGGCCTTCGTCGTGTACCTCGGCAGCAAGCGCCCGCTGCGCGAGGTCCGTACCTCGGTCGAACCGTTCGGTCCCCGCCAGATCGGCGTCGTCGTCGTGGCCGCGCTGCTCGGCGGTGTGGCGTCGTCGCTCGTCGGGTCGGGCTCCGACGTGTTCTTCTACGTCGCCCTCGTCGTCGTGCTCGGCCTCGAACCCAAGATCGCCGTGCCCAGCTCGGTCGTGGTGATGGCCGCCGTCTCGATCGCCGGCTTCCTGGTGCTCGGCCTCGCGGGCGGCCAGCTCGACGTCACCGTCGTGGGCGACCAGGTCGTGGCCGTCGGCGGCGACACCCTCGCCGAGCCGATCGACGCCTCCCGGGCCGACCTGTTCGGGCTCTGGCTGGCCGCCGTGCCCGTGGTGTGCTGGGGCGCGCCCCTGGGGTCGGCCTTCGCCTCGCGGCTCACGAGCCGCCAGCTCGCCCGCTTCGTCGTGCTGCTCGCCGCCGCCGAGGTCCTCACGACCGTCGTCTTCCTGAAGGAGCTGCGCGAGGACGCCGGGCTCGCCGTCTTCGCCGTGCTCGGCGGCACCGCCCTGATCGGTGCGCTGCTGCTCGCCAGCCGCTACCGCCACGTCCTCGTCGGCGTGCGCGTCGACCTCGACCGCACCGTCACCCGCGCCCGGCTCGACGTCGCCGACGACTACCGGCGCGGCCTCGGCGTGCCCGACGACCGGGAGCCCGGTGACCGGGATGCCGGCGACGAACCCGACACCCCGACCCCGGAGGCCACCCGATGAAACGCATCGCCGACTACGAGCTGGTCGACCGGATCGGCCAGGGCAACCACGGCGTCTTCTTCAAGGCGCGCACGCCCGAACGGCTCGGCGTCGCCGACGAGTTCTGCGCCGTGAAGGTGCTCGACCGGCGGGCGACCGACGACGAGTTCCGCCGCATGGCCAACGAGCTGCAGCTGTTCGCCTCGGCCCGGTCCCCGCACCTCGTGCAGCTGTTCGATGCCGGTCACGAGCGCAGCCGCCTCTACTACGCCGTCCGCTTCCACCCGCAGGGGTCGCTCGCCCGTCCGGCCGCGCCGCTGGAGCCCGGCGGGGTCGTTCGAGCGGTCGCCGACGCGGCGCGCGGTGCCCACGCCCTACACGAGGTCGGGGTGGCCCACCGCGACATCAAGCCCGCCAACGTCCTGCTGACCGACGACGGTGCCGTGCTCGCCGACCTCGGCCTCGCCTCCACCCTCCAGCCGGGCGCGACCGTCACGGGCACCGGCCCGATCGGGTCGATCGCCTTCATGGAACCCGGCGTCGTGCGGGGCGAGCGCGCCGGACGGGCGTCCGACATCTGGTCGCTCGGCGTCACCCTCCACCACGCCCTCACCGGGCGGGGCGTGCACGACGGCCTCCCCGACACCGACGTGCTCGCCGCCCTCCGCCACGTCCTCGACCACGCGCCCGTGATCGGCGACGACGTCGCCACGGGCGTGGCCGACGCCATCCGCTGGTGTCTCGCGCCGGCCCGTGCCGACCGGCCAGCCACGGCCGAGGCGCTGGCCGAACGACTCGATGCCCTCGCCGGGGAGGTGGCGTGATGCAGCACGTCCGTGTGACCGTGGCCGCCGGCGACGGAGCGGTGGCCCGCCGCGACGACGTCGCGGTGGTGGTACCTGCGATCGCCGGTGCCGACGACGACAGCATCGGGGGCCTGCTCGCCGGCGTCCTCGAGTGCGCCGACGCCGCCGACCCGGTGGCGGCCGTGGCCTCCGTCCTCGAACAGGCCGGGGCCGGCGCACCGGCCGTCGGGGTCGTGGTCATGGGTGACGACCCGCACGCCGTGCTGCACGGCGAGGTCGACGTCCACGTGACCGCCCCCGGGGCGGCCATGCAGCTCCGCGGCACCGAGGGCGGCGGCGTGCTGGTCTCGCGGCTGCCCGACGGCGTGGACTCGATCGTGCTCGGTGCCGGCCGGCCGGGTGCGCCCGCCTACCTCGACCTCGTCGACGGTGTGGTGCCCGGCGGCGGCGTCGTGGTGCGGGTCGTGCGCAGTGCGCCGGGCTCCGTGGCCGCACCGCCCGTCGCCACGGCCGACGACCCGGCGGCCCCACCGCCACCGCCCGAGGGCGCCGCCCCGGCGTTCGAGTCGGTGTCGCTGCTCGACCCGCCGGCCGCCGCCCCCGAGGTCGCGCCGTTGCCCGTCGAGTCCGCCGACGACGAGCAGTCGACCGACGGCGACGTGCCGGTCGAGGACGACGCCGTGCGCGTCGAGGGGCTCCGCTGCCGGCGCGGCCACTTCAACCACCCCGACGCGGCCAACTGCGCGTGGTGCGGCCTCGCCATGGTCCAGGACAGCTACGTGCTCGTCCAGGGCCCGCGGCCGCCGCTGGGGGTGCTCGTGGTCAACGGCCAGGCGACCTTCACGCTCGACAGCGGCTACGTGCTCGGCCGGGCCCCCGACCGCGCCCCCGACGTCGCCGACGGCAGCCACCGCGCCCTCCCGCTCGAGGATCCCGACCGGTCGGTGAGCCGGGTGCACGCCGCCGTCGAGCTCCAGGGCTGGGACGTGGTCGCCGTCGACCGCGAGTCGGCCAACGGGACGTGGGTGCTCGAGCCGGGCGGACAGAACTGGGAACGACTGGTGCCCGGCTCACCCCGGATGCTGCGCCCCGGCGGCCAGGTCCAGGTCGGCCCGCACCGCATCACGTACCACTCGCATCACGTGCGCTGAGGTCCGGCGAGGCGGTCGGCGACCCGGCCGACGAGGTCGTCGATCTCCCGGGCGCACGCGACGAACACGTCGGTCTCGCCGCCGCCCGGGTCGACGACCTCCTCCCAGTCCTCCAGGTCGACGCCCGCCGGGTCGAGCGCGTCGATCTGCGCGGCGAGCGACTCGGCCGGGCCGACGTGGCGGACGAGGCGGGGGAGGGTGACCGTGCGGGCCGCGGCGGGGGCGTGGTTCCGGCGCACCCACAGGACGTGCTCGGGCGCCAACCCCACGATCGCCGTCGCCGCGTCGAGGTCGGCGACGTGCACCTGCCGGCTGGCGTGGCGGGGCAACGGGTGGCCGAGCGCCGTGATGGCGGTGCGGGTCCGCACGCTCATCGGCTGGCCGTCGACCACGAGCGTCCCGGCCGTCGCCACCCGCAGGTCGGGGCGTCGCTGCCCGAGCGACACCGCCGCCATCACGCTGCGCGCCGCGTTGCCGGTGCACAGGAACAGGACGTCGACCACCCCGGCATCCTCGCACCCCGAATCCCCGAGCCAGAACCCCGGCCCGCACCGCCGACATTCCGGTTCTGGGCCCAGGATCAGAGAACGGGCTCTCCGATCATGGGCCCGGAACGGTTCGGGGTGGGGCGCGGTCGGGGAGGACGGCGCCCCGCTCGCGGCGGCTGCGCTCCCGGAACTCGGGAACCGACAGGCCCCGCACCGTCGTGACACCGCGGGCGCGAGCGGCGGCGCTGCGGCGCTGGCCGAACAGCGGCGCCAGCTCGCCGAAGTACTCGCCGCACCCCACGAGACGCAGCACCTCGTCATCGCCGTCGTGGCGGCGGAACAGCTCGCTGCCCCCGGACTCGACGGCGTACACGACGTCGCCGAGATCGCCCTCGTCGAAGAGCAGTTCGCCGTCGTCGAG
>JBHIXO010000145.1:0-9127 GCA_041984725.1 Acidimicrobiales bacterium
GGTGATCGCCGTCGCCGACCGACCCGAAGGCCCCTTCGCCGACCAGACCCACGGCCGGGGGCCGATCGTGTGCCAGGACCACGAGGACGGCGTGATCGACCCGCACCCCTTCGTCGACGCCGGCGGCACGCCCTGGCTGCACTTCAAGACCAACGACGGCTTCGGCACGCCGACCAACGACGCGTCGGCGGTGTCGCGCGTCCTCGCCGTGCGCCTCGACGACGCCGGGGTGTTTCCCGTGGGCGGGTACCACGAGGTGCTCACCAAGGACACGACCCGGTACCCCTGGCAGACGACCGTCGACAACCCCCAGATGGTGCTCGTCGAAGGCCGGTACCTGCTGTTCCACACCGGCGGCGACTACGTCGGCAACGACTCGTACGCGACGGGGGTCGCCGAGTGCGCCGGCCCGACCGGACCGTGCACCACCCGCCCCCAGCCGCTGCTCACCACCTACGGGTCGGTCGCCGGCCCCGGTGGCGGCACCGCGGCCCGGGACACCGCCGGGAACTGGTGGCTGAGCTACCACGCGTGGCCCGCGGGGTGCTTCGACTACTCGTGCGGGGAGCGCCGCCTCTACGTCGCCCCCCTCGACCTCTGACCGACGTCGGCAGCCCCGCAGCGGCGCCGGGTCCGTGGCACGTCGGCTCCGATCGGCGCTGAAGCGCGCCGAGAGCGCGCGTCGGATCCTCCTGCGGTCGAACCAAGGGAGCTCGAACCAGGGAGCTCGGACCCGATCGGAGCCGGACAAATCGGACCATGATCAGCGACCCCGTGTGGGAGGCTCCGGCGGGCGAACGAGGGGGAGCACACGATGGAGGGAACCGCGGCGGCCGTCGGCCGTGGGTTGGTGAAGCGCTACCCGCAGGGCGACACCACCCTTCAGGTGCTCGACGGCGTCGACGTGACCGTGGGGCGCGGTGAGTTCGTGTCCGTGATGGGCCCGTCGGGGTCGGGCAAGTCGACGTTGCTCCACCTGCTCGGCGGGCTCGACGTCCCCGACGAGGGCGCGGTCGAGCTCGACGGGGAGGCGTTGTCGGGACTCGACGACGATGCCCGTACGCGCCTGCGCGCCGAGCGGGTCGGCATCGTCTACCAGTTCTTCAACCTCGTCCCCGTCCTGACCGCGGCCGAGAACGTCGCCCTCCCCGCAGTCATCGCCGGCGACCGCGCCGGCGACCACCGGGGTCGGACCACCCAGCTGCTCGACCTCGTCGGCCTCGCCGACCACGCCGACAAGCTGCCGTCGCAGCTCTCGGGTGGGCAGCAGCAGCGGATCGCGATCGCCCGGGCGCTCTTCTTCGAGCCGACGCTCGTGCTCGCCGACGAACCGACCGGCAACCTCGATCTCGAGACCGGTGCCGACATCCTCGGCCTCCTCGTCGACGCCCGCTGCGCGCTCGGCCAGTCGTTGCTGATGGTCACCCACGATCCCCGCAGCGCGGCGTGCGGCGATCGGGTGCTGTTCCTGCGCGACGGCGTCGTCGCCCACGAGCTCGACCTGCGGCCCATCGCCGATGCCGACGCCCGGACCCGCGCCGTGCTCGCGTTGCTCTCCGGCGCGAGCGAGCCGGCGGTCGAGGTTGCCGACGGGCGCAACGGGGTCCGGCGCCGCCGAGCCCCGTTGCGCGCCACGCCCATCGAGGGCTGACGTGCGGTCGCTCGGCGGCGTCTCGATCCGCACCCTCCGGCGCTCGGCCCGCCGCCACCTGCTCACCGGCATCGGCGCCAGCCTCGGTGTCGCCGTGCTCTTCGCCGTGCTCGTCACCAGCGCCGCGAGCCGCGACGCGCTCGCCGCCGAACTGGCCGGCGCGACCGGCGACGCCGACGTCGTCGTCTCGCCCACCGGCGCCTTCGACTCGCTGCTGCCCGACGGCACGGCCGACCTGGTCCGGGGGCTGGCGGGCGTCGACCGGGTCGTCGCCACCACCGGGTTCCGCTCGGCGGTGCGCGAGCCCGGCCTCGCCACGCCGGTCGCCGGCGACCCGGACACCGTGCGGGACCGCATCGTGTTCGTCACCGGCGTCGACGACGACTTCGCCACGGTCAACCGACTGGAGCTGACCGAGGGGCGTGACCCGACGCCCGGGGCGGCGGAGGCGATGGCACCCCAGCGGCTGGCCGACGACCTCGACCTCGCGCTCGGCGACCGGATCGAGGTCGCCACGCCCGCCGGCCCGGCGCCGGTGGAGATCGTCGCGCTGCTCGCCGACACCGGCGCCGCCGACGCCAACCAGGGCGCGGTGCTCTACACGACCCGGGCGACCGTCGACGCGCTGACCGGGCGGTCCGGCGACGGCAGCCTCCAGGTCGTGCTCGCCGACGGGGTCGAGGTGTCGGCCTGGATCGACGAGCACCGCGCCGCCCTGCGCGGCGTGTCGGTCCAGGACGCCACCGACCTCGCCGCCGGATTCCGGTCCTTCATCGACGCGGTGAACGGCGCACTGACCGTGGTGGCGGCGATCGCCGTCTTCATCGGGGGCTTCCTCGTCTACCTGACGTTCTCGGTCGCCGTCGCGGAACGGACCCGGGTGCTCGGCACGCTCCGAGCGCTCGGCACACCCCGGCGCCGGGTCCTGCGCATGGTGGTCGTCGAAGCCGTCGCGCTCGGGGCGCTGTGCGCGGTGGTCGGCGTCGTCCTCGGCTACGGCCTGGCCTCGGTCGCGGTCGGCGCGCTCGGGTCGCTGCTCGGCCTCGACCTCGGCGCGGTCGGTCTGCCGCTCGGCGCCGCGGTGCTCAGCGTCGTGGTGGGTGTCGTCGTGGCCGCCGCCGCAGCGTGGATCCCGGCGCGGCGCGCCGGCCGGGTCGACCCGGTGTCGGCGATGCGAGGCGGCGCCCTCGCCATCGAGCGCACGCCCCGCCGCTGGATCGGGCCGAGCTTGCTGGCGGTCGGGATCGGGGTCGACCTGCTCGCGGGTCCCTCGATCGCGCTGCACGGGCTCGGGATGCTCGTCGTCCTCGCGGGCGCCGTGCTGTCGGTCCACCTCGCGGTCGGACCCGTCGCCGGCGCGATCGGGTCGCTCACCGCCCGCCTCGCCCCCGGCACCGGCGGCATCGCCGTGCGCCACCTGCGCCTCGAGCGCACGAGGTCGTCCTTCACGCTCGCGCTGGTCATGGTCGCGCTCGGCACGGTGATCGCGGTCGGTGCCACCAACCTCGCCATGTCGGTCACGCTCGACACGATCCTCGACCGCCAGGCGAGCGCGATCCAGGTCGGCGCGCCGGGCGCGGTGGCCGACGACGTCGCCGGCGACCTCGCCGCGGTTCCCGGCACCGGCACGATCAGTCCGGTCCGGTTCGGCGCCGTGGAACTGGCCGCACCGGCCGAGGGAGCGGCCACGGAGCCGGCCGACTTCTCGCCGGCATCGCTCCAGGTCATCGATCCGGCGACGTTCTTCGCCGTGTCGAGCCTGCCCTACACCGAGGGGGACGACGACACCACGCTCGCCGCGCTCACGGCGGGCGGCGCCCTGGTGCTGCCCGCCGGCGACGCCAACCGTCTGGGCGTCGGGGCCGGCGACGACGTCCTCGTCACCACCCGGGGCGGGGTCGAGACGTTCGAGGTCGTCGGGGTCTACGCCGTGGTCGGGGGCGGGTTCGGCGCGGTCGCCGGCGTCGCCGACCTCGATCGCCTGGGCGCCGGACGGGTCAACGGGTTCCTCGTCGGCACCGACGGCAGCGACCCCGAGGTGGTCGCGCAGGCCATCCGTGACACGGTCGCCGCCGACCGCATCCTCATCGTCGACTCGCCCGCCGACACCCGCGCCTACGCCGAGGCGCAGCTCGCCGGGTTCTTCGGCATGGCGTACGCGATCCTCGTCGTCGCCGCGGTCATCTCGCTCCTCGGGCTGGCCAACACGCTCGTCGTCACCATCCTCGACCGCACCCGGGAGATCGGGATCCTGCGCTCGACCGGCGCCCGTCGCCGCCAGATCCGGGCCATGGTCACCGTCGAGGCGACCACGATGGCGGCGGTCGCCTACGTGCTGGCCGTCCCGCTCGGGGGGATGCTGGCGTTCGGCATCATCAACGTGCAGCGCGAGCAGATCGCCGCCGGCATCAGCTACCAGTACCCGTGGGGCCTGGTCGTGCCCCTCGGGCTCGTGACGGTCGTGGTCGCCGGCCTCGCCGCCGTCGCCCCCGCCCGCCGCGCGGCCCGCATGGAGATCGTGGACACCCTCCGCTACGAGTAGCCCCGGTCCGCAGGCCACCCCCGTCCGGAACTGGCAGGACCAGCGGAACACCCCGCACCGTGGCACGTCGTCTCCGACCGGAGTCGACGCGCGCCCACAGCGCGCGTCGGATCCTCGAGCAGCCGGGCTGGAGGATCCGAAGCGCGCCCTCGGCGCGCTTCAGCTCCGATCGGAGCTGACGGTCGACCGGGCGCATTGCGGTCAGGTCCCGGCCGCAATGACGGGCAGACTGGCGAGGTGAACGACCCGACGGCCCGTGTGCTCCGGCTGCTCTCGCTGCTCCAGACCCACCGGTTCTGGCCGGGGACCGAGCTGGCCGAACGGCTCGAGGTCAGTTCCCGCACGCTCCGACGGGACATCGACCGGTTGCGCGAGCTCGGCTACGGCGTCGACGCAACCCCGGGTGCGGCCGGCGGCTACCGCCTCGCCGCCGGCGCCCACCTGCCGCCGCTCGTGCTCGACGACGACGAGGCGGTGGCGATCTCGGTCGGCCTGCGCAGCGCGGCCGGTGCGGCCATCACGGGCATCGAGGACACGGCGCTCCAGGCGCTCGCCAAGCTCGAGGCCGTCCTGCCCGACCGGGTCCGGCGGCGGGTCAACGCGCTGCACGACTCGACGGCGGTCCTGCGCTGGTCGGGCACCGACTCGCTCGTCGACCCGGAGGCGCTCGGCGTCCTGGCCCAGGGCTGTCGCGACCACGAGGAGGTGCGCTTCGACTACACGCGGCGCGACGGCGAGAGCGACGCCCGCCTCGTCCGACCGCACCGGCTCGTGTCGGTCGGCCGGCGCTGGTACCTCGTCGCCTGGGACGTGCGGCGCGACGACTGGCGCACGTTCCGCCTCGACCGCATGGACACGCCCCGCCTGGCCGGCGCCCGGTTCGCCCCGCTCGACCTCCCCGGCGGCGACCCGGCCGAGTTCGTCGCCCGGTCCCTGCGCCAGGCGCCCATGCCCCACACCGCCGACGTCGTCGTCCACGCCCCGGCGGCCGAGGTCGCCGACGTCGCCCGCTGGATCGAGAGCGACGTCGAGGAACTCGCTGGAGACCGCTGCCGCGTCCGCGTACGGTCCGACTCGCTCGGCTGGCTGCTCACCCAGGTCACCACGCTCGCCGTGCGCTTCGACCTGACGATCGAGGGCAGCGCCGAGCTGGCCGAGGTCGTCGCCACCACGGCCGACCGCCTGGCCCGCAGCACCACCTGAGGGCCGCCCCGAAGGCCGTCGCGATTGCGGACAGGATCTGTCCGCAGTGATTCCTACCGTCGGATCCATGCCCACCCCGACGATGGAGCAGGCGTCCCGCCCGCTCGCGACCCCCACCGAGACGATGCGATCACCAACCACCTCCCCCCGCTCCACCGACGGCGGCGCCGTACGCGCCACCGGCCTGACCAAGCGCTTCGGCGACCTCACCGCACTCGACGGCCTCGACCTCGACGTGCCCGAGGGCACCGTCCTAGCCCTGCTCGGCCCCAACGGCGCCGGCAAGACCACGGCGGTGTCCATCCTCACCACGCTGCTGCAGCCCGACGAGGGCGAGGCGACGATCGCCGGCGCCGACCTGCGCACCGATCCCCAGGGCGTGCGCCAGCGCATCGGCCTGTCCGGTCAGTACGCCGCGGTCGACGAGGTCCTCACCGGTCTCGAGAACCTCGAGATGATCGGCCGGCTCTACCGCCTCCCCAAGCGCCGGGCCCGCGCTCGCGCGGAGGAGCTGATCGAGCGATTCGACCTCGTCGAGGCCGGTCGCCGCCCGGTCAAGGGCTACTCGGGCGGCATGCGCCGCCGGCTCGACCTGGCGGGCGCGCTCGTCGCCGAGCCGCCGGTGCTGTTCCTCGACGAGCCGACCACCGGCCTCGACCCGCGCAGCCGCATCGAGCTCTGGGCGGTCATCCGCGAGCTCGTCGACCGGGGCGCCACGCTCCTGCTGACGACCCAGTACCTCGAGGAGGCCGACCAGCTCGCCGACGACATCCTCGTCATCGACCACGGCCGCCAGATCGCCCGCGGCACGGCCGACGAGCTCAAGCGCCAGGTCGGGGGCGAGCGCATCGCCGCCACGGTCGAGGACGCCGGCGACCTCGAGGTGGCCCGGGCCGTGATGGCCGCGGTCAGCGTCGGCGAGGTCGAGGTCAATCCCGCCACCCGCACGCTCGTGGCGCCGATCAGCGGTGGCCCGAGCGTGCTCGGCGAGGTCCTGCGCGCCTTCGACGAGCGGGCCGTCACCCTCACCGACATCGGCATGCGCCGCCCGACCCTCGACGACGTGTTCCTCACGCTCACCGGCCACGGCACCGAGACGGGCGACGGCGCCGACGGGGTCGCGACCGACGGCGCCACCGACGACCCAGCCCCCGGAGCCGGCCCGGGCCGCGATCGAACCGTGTCGCCCGAGGGCGAGGGGGTGCCGGCATGACCGCCGTGACCCACGTCCTCGCCGACGCCTCGGTCGTCGCCCGCCGCAACGTCATCAAGATCACGCGGGTGCCCGAGGTGCTCGTGTTCGTCCTGCTCTCGCCGATCATGTTCGTGCTGCTGTTCGCCTACGTCTTCGGCGGCGCGATCGACATCCCCGGCGGCACCTACCGCGAGTTCCTCGTGGCCGGCATCTTCGCCCAGACCGTCATGTTCGGCGCCACGTTCACCGGCACCGGCATCGCCGAGGACATGCAGAAGGGCATCATCGACCGCTTCCGGTCACTGCCCATGTCGCGGTCGGCCGTGCTCGCCGGCCGCACCGCCTCCGACGTCATCTACAACCTGCTGTCGCTGGTGATCATGGTGCTCACCGGCCTGCTGATCGGCTGGCGGATCCGCGGCTCGCTGCTCGAGGCGCTGGGGGCGTTCGCCCTCGTGCTCCTGTTCGCCTACGGCTTCTCGTGGGTGATGGCCTACATCGCCCTCGTCGTGCCGAGCGTCGAGGTCATCAACAACGCGTCGTTCATGGTGATCATGCCGATGACGTTCATCGCCAACACGTTCGTGCCGTCCGAGACCCTGCCCGGCCCGCTGGAGACCGTCGCCGACTGGAACCCGGTCTCGTCGGTCACCCAGGCCACCCGCGAGCTGTTCGGCAACATCCCACCGGGGACGCCCGAGCCGACGGCGTGGTCGCTGCAGAACCCCGTCCTCTACACGCTGCTGTGGGTCGTGGCCACCGTCGCGATCTTCGCCCCGCTGGCCGTGCGCCGCTACGAACGCTCCAAGGCCTGACCCCCTCGGTTCTGGCAGGACGAGCGGAACACCGAAACGGCGACCGGGTCCGGCGCGAGTTGGCCGGGCCCGGTCCGCGCCGGTTCACTTGCCCTGTGAGCGACCCCACCTCCGAGGCCGAACGCCGCCGCACGTTCGCCATCATCAGCCATCCCGATGCGGGCAAGACGACGCTCACCGAGAAGTTCCTGCTCTACGGCGGGGCCGTCCAGGACGCCGGCCAGGTCAAGGCCCGGGGCGAACGCCGGCGCGTGCGGTCCGACTGGATGGAGATGGAGCAGCAGCGCGGCATCTCGATCACGTCGACGGTGCTGCAGTTCCCGTACCGGGAGCGGGTGCTCAACCTGCTCGACACGCCCGGCCACCGCGACTTCTCCGAGGACACCTACCGGGTGCTGGCCGCGGCCGACACGGCGATCATGGTCCTCGACGCCAGCTCCGGCATCGAACCCCAGACCCTCAAGCTGTTCGAGGTGTGTCGCGAGCGCCGCATCCCGCTCGTCACGTTCATCAACAAGTGGGACCGGCCCGGCAAGGACCCGCTCGAGCTCACCGACGAGATCGAGGACACGCTCGAACTGGCCACGATGCCGATCTCGTGGCCGGTGGGCATCGCCGGCGACTTCCGCGGCCTGATCGACCGGCGCACCGGCGACTACGTGCGGTTCACACGGTCGGCCCGCGGCGCCACCGAGGCGGGCGAGGAGATCCTCGACCCCGAGCGCGCCGAGGAGGTCGACGGCGACGCCTACACCACCGCCGTCGAGCAGATCGAGCTGCTCGAGGCCGTCGGCTCCGACTTCGACCGGGAGCTGTTCGAGGCCGCCGAGGCCACCCCCGTCTTCTTCGGGTCGGCGCTCACCAACTACGGCGTGCGCCTCCTGCTCGACGCCATGGTCGACCTCGCCCCGTCGCCGCGACCCCGCCCCGACGTCGGCGGCGACGTCCGCGGCCTCGACGACCCGTTCTCCGGGTTCGTCTTCAAGGTGCAGGCCAACATGGACCCGAGCCACCGCGACCGGATCGCGTTCCTACGGGTGTGCTCGGGTCGATTCGAGCGCGGCATGGTCGTCACCCACGGGCGCACCGCCAAGCCGTTCGCCACCAAGTACGCCCACTCGGTCTTCGGCGCCGAGCGCGAGACACTCGACGAGGCGTTCCCCGGCGACGTCATCGGCCTGGTCAACGCCACCGAGGTCCGCGTCGGCGACACGCTGTTCCTCGACGACCCGGTCGAGTTCCCCGGCATCCCCGCCTTCGCACCGGAGCTGTTCGCCATCGCCCGACCCAAGGACGTCGGCCGCTTCAAGCAGTTCCGCAAGGGCATCGCCCAGCTCGACGAGGAAGGCGTGGTGCAGGTGCTGCGCGACCGCGACCTCGGCGACCAGGAGCCCATGCTCGCCGCCGTCGGCCAGATGCAGTTCGAGGTCGCCTCGGCCCGGCTCGCCGACGAGTTCGGCGCGCCCGCCGAGATCTCGATGACCCGGTTCTCGATCGCCCGGCGGACCGACGAGGAGACGATGGCGTCGCTGCGGGGCATGAGCGGGGTCCGGGTGCTGGAACGCTCCGATGGCACGCTGCTCGCGCTGTTCGAGTCCGTGTACTGGCTGCAGCGGGTCGAGTCCGACCACCCCGAGTGGACGCTCGAGCCGCTGGTGGCCGAGGGCCTGTCGGGCTGACCCGGCAACGCGGCCGGGCACCCGACCCGCCGCGACGAGCCC
>JBHIXO010000146.1:0-9103 GCA_041984725.1 Acidimicrobiales bacterium
AGTCCCGCTGGTCGGTGAGGAGCTCGGCGCCGAGCCGGAGCGCGACCCGCAGCGATTCGGCGCGACCGTTCTCCCGGCTCTCGTCCCGGCCGGCGTCGCGGGCGAGGCGGAAGTGGGCGAGGGCGGCGGTGGGATCGCCGGCCGATCCGTGGGAGCGGCCGACGTTGACGAGCAGCGCGGCCCGGTCGTCGTCGGGTCCCGCCGCGGCCAGTTCGGCCTCCGCGATGCGGATGTTGCGGGCCGACTTGTCGCGGGCGGCGACGATGTCGTCGGCGTAGCCGTAGTGGGTGATGCCGCATCCGAGGAGGTTCGCCTCGCGCAGCGTGCGCCCGTCGCGGGCCTCCACCCGCTCGTGGAGGCGGCCGACCCAGTGCGCAGCCCGGCGCCGGAAGAGACGACGGTTGACGTGCGCGTAGTCGCCGCCTCGGGCCCCGACGTTGCGGATCTCGAGCAGGAGCACGTCGACGCCGGCGGCGCGGTCGAGGCCCCGTCGCAGCGCGGCGCGGTCGAAGTCCGCGGTCTCGTCGGCGTCGAGGTGCAGGATCCACTCGCCCGAGCACTCGGCGAGCGCGGCGTTGCGGGCGCGGCCGAAGTCGTCGTCCCAGTGCCCTTCGATCACCCGGGCGCCGGCTTCGCGGGCGATCGCGACGGTCCGGTCGGTCGACCCCGTGTCGTAGACGACCATCTCGTCGACGAGCGGCGCAGCGGTCGCCAGGCAGCGGGCGAGGTGGTCCTCCTCGTCCTTGACGATCATGCACAACGAGACGCGCGGTTTGCTCACGACTCTCCGATCGACCGGACCGTGGCCACCTTGAGCCGGGCTCACGTCGCCCCCCGCCCGGCCGATGGGGAGAGGGTGGTGCAGACGTTCCGTGTCGTCCAGTTGGCCGCCGAGGGCTACGACCACACGCGCGCCTTCGACGAGGTGGCGGGCTCCCTCACCGAGGCGCTGGGCGCGCTCGGCCACGACGTCGACCGGGCGCCGACGCTGCGGACCGGCGCACGGAACCTGCTGCTGGGCGCTCACCTCCTCGACGACTCCCAGTTGGCCGCACTCCCCGCCGGCTCGATCGTCTACAACCACGAACAGATCGACGAGACATCGATGCTCGGCCCGGCCCGGCTCCGGGCGTTCCGCGCGCTCGAGGTGTGGGACTACAGCGCCCGGAACGTGGTCGCCTGGGCGAGCCACGGGATCCGGGCGACGCACGTGCCGATCGGCTGGTCGCCGGGGATGCGCGTCATCGACCGCGTCGCCGAGCCCGACATCGACGTCCTCTTCTACGGGAGCGTGAACGAGCGCCGGCAGCGCGTCCTCGACACGTTGCGCCGCAAGGGCGTCGGGGTCGAGGTCGGGTTCGGCGTGTACGGCACCGAGCGCGACGCGCTCATCGCCCGGTCGCGCCTCGTCCTCAACATCCAGTACTACGAGGCCCGCATCCTCGAGATGGTGCGACTGTCGCACCTGTTCGCCAACGGGGTGCCGGTGGTGAGCGAGACGGCGCCGGGCATCGACGTCCCCGCCGGCTTCGACGACGCGGCCGTGTTCGCGACCTACGACCGACTGGTCGACACGGTCGTCGACCTGCTCGCCGACCCCGATGCCCTGGCCGCCGTCGGTCGACGTGGCCGGCAGCACATGGAGGCCGCGCCGTGGACGCCGAGCCTGCAGGCGGCACTCGCCGGGGGCGATGACGGCGACCCGGATCGCACCGTGACGTTCGTCTGCGGTCGCCGCGCCGCGACCGAGCGGGGTCCGGTGGCCCGGGCGGTCGGCGACGCGCTCGACCGACTGCTCCCGGAGATGGGGACGTGCCGCTCCGACCTCGGACCGCCACCGCCCGTGGACTCGGTGGCGGCGACCTGTCGATCGGCGATCGTCCGGACGCTCTCGGTCCTGGACGGTCCGGCCGTCGTCGACGACCCGGACCTGGCCGTCACGCTGCCGTTCTGGGTCGACGTGTTCGAGGAGGCGGGCTGGGAGGTCGGGCTGCGCCTCGTGGTCGACGACCCCGCCGCGGTCGCCAGAGTCGCCGCCGCCGTCGGTGCCGACCCGGCCCGCGCCGTGCTCCGCTGGCTCAACCGCGTGGTGTTCCCCGAAGCCTGGACCCGGGATGCCGACCGCGACGTCGAGGTCGCCCCGGCCGGCACGGTCGACCCGGCGCACGGGTTCGGCGCCATGGCGCTGGCCCGCGAGGTCCATGCCGCGATCGCCGACGGCGACGCAGCCGCCCTCGACCGCTGCGCCGAGCGCTACCTCGACGCCATGGCCGTCTACCTCCCCGTCATCACGCCCGGCTGACCTGGCACGTCGGCTCCGATCGCATCCGAAGCGCGCTCTCGGCGCGCGTCAACTCCGATCGGAGCCCAAGCGCGCCGGTGGCGCGCTCCGAATCCGATCGGATTCGAAGCGCGCCGGTGGCTGGCGTGGTGGGCCGGACGGTCAGACGGCTCGGGCGACCCGCTCGGTCATCGTCGGCGCGGCGGCCGACACGCGGGTGCCGAAGTCCGAGGCGGCCGAGATGGCGGCGTAGTAGTCGGCCTTGCGGCGTTCGGCGCTCGACTTGGGCGCCGGCTTGGTGGCGTCGGCCTGGTCGCCGTCGTTCTCGAACTGGGCGTTGATGCCGTCGCGCAGCATCGTGATCGCCTCGGCGCGCAGCTGGGAGACCCGCGAGATGGTCACGCCGAGGTCCTCGGCGATGTCCTTCATCGGGCGGTCCTCGAAGAAGTACTCGACGACGACCTTGCGCAGCCGCTCGGGCAGCGTGAACACGGCGTCGCGGAGGTAGCCGCGCATCTCCTGGCCGAGCAGCTGGTTGATCGGGTCGGCCGAGGGCTCGTCGGCGAGCGAGTCGCCACCACCGGTCCCGGGCTCGAAGGCGTCGAGGTGCAGCACGGTCGAGCGGCGCACGTCGTCGCGGATCCGCTCGACGTCGGTGTCGCTCACGCCGAGGGCCTTGGCGACCTCACCGGTCTCGGGCGCCCGCCCGAGCCGGCCGGTGAGCTCCTCGGTGACGACGTGGAGACGCCGCGTGTCCTGGCGGGCCGAGCGGCTCGCCCAGTCGCGGCTGCGGAGCTCGTCCAGGAGGGCACCCTCGATCCGGCGGCGGGCGAAGTGCTCGAAGCTGACGCCCCGCTCCGGGTCCCACTGCTTCGACGCCTGGGCGAGGCCGAGCATGCCGGCCGACACCAGGTCGTCGTGGCGCACGTGGCGGGGGACCCGAGCGGCCACACTGGACACGCAGTACCCCACCAGCGGCATCGCCTGCTGGATCAATGCATCGCGGTCCACCGTGTCTCCCGACCGGTTCGCCCGACGCTTCCGCACCATCGCCCTCTCCGAAGTCATGACGCTCAGTATTTGGTCGGACACGAAGAGTGGGAATCCCGCAGAGGGAGGATTCGTCCCCCGAGGGTCCACCGTCCCGACCATGGACCGCCGCCCGATCGGACCGGTTGACCATGGACGGATGGTCCGGTCGCCCGGCGGTGTCATGGTCCTCGGGACCACAACGACGTGATTTCGACACCATCCGGTGTCGCGTCACATCGCACCGTGGGGGCCGGACGACGGTTCGGCCACGGAGCGCGGACCACCTTCCGGCACGTAGCGGGGACGCACGGCCACGGATCGCGTCGGGCACGGGGACTACGCTCGCGCACGCGTGATCGCCGGGGCGTCGACCCCGGGCGATCGTGTTCGGAGAGGGACCGACGAGAGAGGCCGATTCGGGAGATGGAGCGGGCGCGCATCGTCATCGCCGAGCGTTGGGCCGTGCTCCGACGCGGGCTCGACGGTCTGTTGTCGGCGAGCCACGACGTCGTCGCCGACGTCGAGGACGTGGTCGCGGCGACCGCGATCCTCGGCTCCCGCCCGGTCGACCTCGTCGTGGTGGGCCTCGAATCCGGCGGCGACGGTGCGGCCGCCGTCACCACGCTGCTCGGGACCGGATCGGTCACGTCGGGCGCCCCCGTGGTCGTCGCCCTCACCGACGACGTCGGGGCCGACGACCTGCGCGCCCTCCTGCGGGCCGGTGCCCGCGGGGTGTTCGCGAAGCGGGTGTCCGACGACGACCTGCTCGACGGCCTCGCCCGCATCGTCGCGGGCGACCGCATCATCGACCAGCGGTTCCTGCCCCTCCTCTACGGGGGCGGTGAGAACGGCAGCGACCCGGTCCCCGGCACCGACGACTCCGAGTCGCTGCTGACACCGCGCGAACGCGAGGTGCTGGCCGAACTGGCCCGTGGTCGGTCCAACCGGGAGATCGCCGCGTCGCTGTTCGTCGGGGAGTCCACGGTCAAGACCCACCTCGGACGCATCTACGCCAAGCTCGAGGTCGACGACCGCCACCGCGCCGTCGGGCGGGCGCTGGAGCTGGGTCTGCTCCACTGACTGCTCAACCGCGGGTGCGTCCTGCCGATCGGAGCGGTCGGAAAGGACGTGCCGTGGCCCTCGCAGAGCTCTCCAACGTGTTGTGGCGTCAGCGCCAGTTGCTCGACCTGCTGCTCTTCCGCATGTCGGTGGAACAGACGCTGCTCGCCAGCCGCCAGGTGCGCTGGCTCGCGCGCGCGACCGACGAGGTCGAGGCCGTGCTGGACGAGATGCGCGAGACCGAGTTGGTGCGGTCGGTCGTGCTCCAGGACGCGGCGGCCGAGTTGCGTCTCGGCGGCGACCCGTCGCTGCGCGAGGTGGCCGAGGCCGCCCCGGCGCCGTGGGACGAGATCTTCGAGGAGCACCGCCGCGCCTTCCTCGCGCTCACCGACGAGGTGCAGACGATCGCCGCGTCGAACCGCGAGCTGCTCGGTCGCGAACAGCGGGCCACCCGGGACCTCATCGAGGAGTTGAGCGGCGCGCCCTACGGGCGCCGGGCCGGCGACACCGTGGACTACGGCCGCCCCACCCGCACGCCGCCGCCCGGCGGGGGCGCCATCGTCCTGGACGAGGTGTTCTGACGTGGGCAGCTTCGGGGGCCTCTTCATCGGCGCCTCCGGCCTGGGCGCCCAGCGGCGCGGCGTCGAGGTGGCCGGCCAGAACATCGCCAACGTCAACACCGACGGCTACACCCGCCAGCGGGTGTCGATCGAGCCGGCGGCGGGCCAGGTGCGCCCCGCGCTGCACTCGACGTGGAACGGCACCGGTCTCGGCGTGCGCGCCGTCGAGTTCCAGCGGCTGCGCGACATCTTCCTCGACCGCCGGTCCCACGAGGAGACGGCCCGTCGGTCCGAGCTGCAGGCGCGGACCGACACCTTCCGCTCGATCGAGGACATCTTCAACGAGCCCAGCGACAGCGGACTCTCGTCGGTGCTGGCCGACTTCTTCGCCGGCTGGGACGACGTGGCCAACAGCCCCGACGACGTCGCCGCCCGCGCCCAGCTCGCCGAGCGGGGCCGGACGCTCGCGACCGACATCAACCAGATCCGCCGCTCGCTGTCGACGCTGCAGGACGTGAACCGTTCGCGAGTCGAGAGCATCATCGAGCAGGTCAACGTCGACGCGGCCCAGGTCGCCCGGCTGCAGGACACCATCCAGACGGCCCGAGCGTCGGGTCTCAACGCCAACGAGCTCCTCGACCAGCGCGACGCCCTGCTGCAGGGCATCGCCGAGAAGGTCGGGGGCACTGCCCGCCACGAGCCCGACGGCTCCGTCACGTTCTTCGTCGGCAGCGTCGCCCTCATCCGGGGGAGCAACTCCTACGCGATGGAGGTCAACGAGGTCGGCGGCGCGACCGAGGTCGTCTGGCCGCTCGACGGTCGCGACGTCGGGCTCGGGGGCGAGGCCGCCGGTCTGCTCGAGACGATCAACAGCCTCATCCCCGACTACCAGTCCCAGGTCGACGCCATCGCCGCCGACCTGCGCGACACGGTGAACGCCGTCCACGTGACCGGCTTCGACTTGAACGGCGACCCCGGTCTCGACTTCTTCGTCGACACCCCCGAGGGCCTCGCCATCAACCCCGCCATCCTCGACGACCCGGAGCTGATCGCGGCCTCCAACACGGCGGGCGACCTCGACGGCTCCGTCGCCCTGCAGATCGCGGGGCTCACCGGTGTCGACGAGACGTACAACGAGGTCATCGTGCGTCTCGGCGTACTGAGCCAGGCGGCCCAGCGCCGCCAGGACCTGCAGGACTCCGTCGTGCAGCAGGTGACCTTCGAGCAGGAGGCGTCGAACGGCGTCAACCTCGACGAGGAGCTCTCGGACCTCGTCCGCTTCCAGCGCGCCTACGAGTCGAATGCCCGCTTCATCTCGGCGGTCGACGAGATGCTCAACACGCTCGTCAACGGCACCGGCCAGGTCGGCCGCTAGGAGGAATCACGATGTCGTTGCGCGTCACCCACCGCTCCCTGTTCACGTCGAACCTCGACAACCTGCAGCGGAACCTCACCCGCATCCAGGGGACCCAGGGCCGCCTGTCCTCGGGGAAGCTGCTGCAGGCGCCGTCGGACGATCCCGCCGGCACCGGTGCCGCGCTGCGCCACCGCGCCGACATCGACCGGAACCAGCAGCTGCGTCGGAACGCCGACGACGCGCTCGGGTGGCTCGCCACCGCCGACTCCTCCCTCAACGACATCAACAGCGCCGTCGCCCGCGTGCGCGAGCTGCTCGTGCAGGCCAACAACCAGGTCACGGGCGAGGCGACCGCCGAGTCGATCGCCCAGGAGATCGACGCACTGCGCGACCAGCTCCTGGCGCTCGGCAACTCGAGCTACCTCGGGCGCCCGATCTTCGGCGGCACGACCGCCGGCGGCGAGGCCTACGACGACGCCGGCGCGTTCGTCGGCAACACGGCGTCGGTCGATCGTTCGGTCCGGCCGGGCGTCACCGTCGGGGTGACCGTGGGCGGGCCCGAGGTGTTCGGGGCACCGGGCTCGGACCTGTTCCAGTTCCTCACCGACGTCTCGGACCACCTCCGCACGGACCGCACCCAGCTCGAGGCCGATCTCGAAGCCGTCGACGTGCACCTGACCCGCATCAAGGACGCGTGGTCGACCGTCGGTGCCCGGTACGCTCAGGTCGAGACCATGCGTGACCGGACCGACGAGGACCTGATGCTCGGCAAGGAGAAGCTGAGCGAGCTCGAGGACATCGACCTGCCCGCGACGATCGTCGAGCTCCAGCTGCAGGAGACCGCCTACCAGGCCGCGCTGTCGGCCACGGCCCGCTCCGTGCAGCCGAGTCTGCTCGACTTCCTCCGATGAGCATCTCCGAGCCGGTGGTCGCCGACGGCGACGTCGATGTCCCCGAGATCCGCATCCGCGGTGGGCTCCCGGGCTTCCCCGGGCGTGAACGCTTCTCGCTGGTGCAGTGGGGCGACGAGTCGAGCCCGTTCTCCGTGCTGCGCTCGCTCGAGGAGGAGGATCTCTCCTTCGTGGTCGTGCCGCCGACGCTGTTCTTCCCCGACTACGAACCCGTGATCCACGAGGACACCGCGTCCGAGATCGGGATCGAGTCGGCCGACGACGCCATGCTGCTCGTGATCGTGACCGTCCGCCGCCCGGTGTCGTCGTCGACGGCGAACCTGCTCGGGCCGCTGGTCGTGAACGTGCACACGCTCGAGGGGACCCAGGCCGTCCTCGACCCCGACCGTCACTCGGCGGCCGCCCCGCTGGCAGCGGGGTAGCGTTTCCCCGTGCTCGTCCTCAGCCGTCGCGCGAACGAGAGCCTCATGATCGGGGACGAGGTGGTCGTCACCGTCCTCGAGGTCCGCGGCGACCAGGTACGCCTCGGCATCAAGGCCCCGCGGTCGGTGAGCGTGCACCGCGAAGAGGTCTACGCCGAGCTGGTCCGCCAGAACCAGGAGGCCGCCCGCCCCGACGCGGCCAGCCTCGACGAGCTCGGTTCCCTGCGACCCCGGTCGTAGTCACCGCGCCCGCGGATCGGGCGAACCCGGTGATCGGTAGGCTCGGCGGGTGGCCGAGGTGGGGAGCGTGCTCCTGGCCGTGGCGGCGATCGGGGCCGTCGTCGGGTGTGGGGCCGCGACCGTGGCGGCGGTGCGCGGACGGCCGGACACGGCGATCGGGGTCGCCGGGCTGAGGATCGCGGCCGGGGCGTCGGTGGCCGCGGTCGTCGTGCTGGGGCGCGCCTTCGCCGTCGGCGACCACCGCCTCGTCGCCGTCGTCGACCACAGCCGGCGGGCGCTCGGCACGTGGGACCGGGTCATGGGGCTCTGGGGCGGGATGGCCGGGTCGTTGTTGCTGTTCACGGCGGCGGTCGCGGGCTTCGCCGCGCTCGGGTCGGGGCGGCGCGCGCAGCCGGTCGCCGTCGCGCTCGCGTCCGGCGTCGTCGCCGTCCTCGTCCTCATCGGGCGGGCCTTCGCCGACCCGTTCGCCACGCTGCAGATCCCCGCGCTCGACGGTGCCGGGCTCACCCCGATCCTCGAGCACTGGGCGATGCGGATCCACCCGCCGCTCGTCTACGCCGGCATGACCGTCCTCGTCGTGCCGGCCGCCCGCACCGTCGGCGCGCTCGCCGACCGGCGACTCGACGGCGAGTGGTGGCGCTCGGTGCGGCCGTGGCTCGTGGCGTCGTGGGCGCTGCTGGCCACCGGGATGCTGATCGGCGCGCACTGGGCCTACGTCGAGCTGGGGTGGGGCGGCTACTGGGCCTGGGACCCCGTCGAGAACGCCGCGCTGCTGCCGTGGCTGGCGGTCACGCTGGCCCTCCACACTGGGCACCGGGCAGTGCGTCCCGCCGTCGCCGGTCTCGTCGTGGTCGGGCCGTTCCTGCTCGCCCTGCTCGGTGCCGCGTTGACCCGGTCCGGCGCGACGTCGTCGGTCCACGCGTTCGCCGAGGCGCGTGACATCGGACGAGCGCTGACCACGCTCCTGGTCGTCGTGGTCGCAGTCGCCGTCGGCGGGGCCGTGCGGGCGGCACGCGGTGCGGGCCCCGCAGGCCCGGACCGCGACGCGTCGCGACTCGGCGCCCGGGTGGTGCTGGCGCTCGTCCTCGCCGTGGTGGCACTCGGCACGCTCTTCCCGGTCCTGCGGAGCTGGTTCGGCGGCGAGCGGGTCGCGGTCGAGGGTCGGTTCTTCAGCGGCACGGTGGCTCCGGTCGTCGTGCTCGGCCTCGTGGCGCTGCTCGCACGGGGCCGTCGACCGTCCC
>JBHIXO010000147.1:0-9077 GCA_041984725.1 Acidimicrobiales bacterium
CGTCCTCGACGAGGTCACGATCGCCGACGTCGTCGCCGGCGACCTGCCCGAAGAGGTCCGCGCGCTGGTCGAGGAACCCGACGCCTGGCAGTCGCGCTGACCCGGCGGCCGGGTCAGCTGCCGGCGCGGGCAGCCCGCCGGGTGTGGACCCGGTGACGGACCCGGGGCCGGGCGGCGGCGATCGCCACGGCGACCGCGACCAGCGCCGCCGACCCGAGCGGCGGGACCGCGAAGACGTCGGCGCGGTGGAGCTCGCGGAGCTGGGTCACGAGCAGGAGCCCGGCGACGCCGAGCCCGAGCATGCGGGCGGGCACCCGCTTCACCGTGAAGGCCGCCACCGGGGCGGCGACGATGCCGCCGGCGAGCATGGCGACCACCAGGGCGACGTCGATGCCGCCGGTGCCGATCGCCCCGAGCAGTGAGCCGACGGCGGCGACCGCCACCACGACCTCGGCCGTGTTCACCGAGCCGACCACGATGTTGGGGGCCATGCCCCGGTGCACGAGGTACGGCGTGACGACCGGGCCCCACGCGCCGACGAGACCGTTGGTGAGGCCACCGGCGGCGCCGGCCACCTCCACGCCGCGGGTGTCGGTCGCCGGGGTGCGCTCCGAGGGCGGGGGGAGGACCGAGGCGAACCGCACGAGGATCCGGAGCCCGATCACGACGAGGATTCCCGCCAACCAGGGCCGGAGGTCGTCGCCGTCGACGACGGCGAGGAGGAGGGCACCGGTGACGGCACCGATCACGCCCGGCCCCGCGAGGCGGAGCACGAGCCGCCGGTCGACGTTGCCGAAGCGCCAGTGGCCGACCGCGCCCGCCAGACCGGTGAAGACCTTCGCGATGTTGACCATCGTCGACGCCGACGAGGCCGACACGCCGGTCGACAGCAGGATCGCCGACGAGGTCGGGCCGAAGCCCATGCCGAGTGCACCGTCGACGACCGAGGCCAGGAATCCGGCGGCCGCCACAGCCAGGAGTTCTTCCATGGCCGTAATTCCTACCGGAGCATCGTAGTTTCGCGCAAGGCCCGATTTGCGGACTTCTCGCGGTTCACGTGCCGTTCACGAAGCCCACACGATCGGGAAACGAGTCCGTGGGAGGTTGCGCGCACTTCGTGTAGCGGGGCTGGTTCCGCACGGAGGGTGTCCGGCGACCGCCGGGGCACGGCAGCACCCTCGTCGGGTGCCCCGGAGCAGGAGAGCTCGATGTCATCTTCCCATCGACGGTGGTCACGACGTCTCGTCGTGGCCACCACCATCGTCGCCGGCGCGTTGTTGCTGGCCGAACCGGCGGGCGCGCAGGAGGTGGATCCGGTCCAGGTCAACCTCGACAACGTCTGGATCCTGCTGGCCGCGGTGCTCGTCATCCTCATGCAGGCCGGGTTCGCCCTGGTCGAGGCCGGTCTGACTCGGGCCAAGAGCGTCGCCAACATCTTCATGAAGAACCTCATGGACTTCTGCGCCGGCGCGGTCGCCTTCCTCGCCGTCGGGTTCGCCATCGCCTACGGCGGGTCGCTCGACGGTGCGGGCAAGTTCTTCGGCGCCGACGGCTTCTTCCTCGGCGACGGTGCCTTCACCTACGGGACCCTGACCGTGCCGGTCTTCTTCACGTTCCAGGTCGCGTTCGCGGCCACGGCCGCCACGATCGTCTCCGGCGCCATGGCCGAGCGGACGAAGTTCAAGGGCTACCTCATCTACAGCTTCGTGATCAGCCTCGTCATCTACCCGGTCGTGGTCCGCTGGCAGTGGGGCGGTGGCTGGCTCTTCCAGGGCGAAGGGCTCCCGACGCCGTTCCACGACTTCGCGGGCTCGAGCATCGTGCACATGGTCGGCGGTGTGGCCGCCTTCTGGGGCGCCCGTGCGCTCGGCCCCCGTATCGGCAAGTACGGCCCCGACGGCAAGGCTCGCGCCATCCTCGGCCACAACATCCCGTTCGCCATCCTCGGCTGCTTCATCCTCCTGGTGGGCTGGTTCGGCTTCAACCCGGGTTCGGAGCTGGCCGCCGACGGCGCGATCGGCGGCATCGCGGTCACGACCACGGCCGCGGGTGCGATGGGTGCGATCACCGCCATGGCCACCATCTGGCTGCGGAGCGGCAAGCCCGACGTCGGCATGACCGGCAACGGCCTGCTCGCCGGCCTCGTCGGCATCACCGCCGGCTGCGCCGCCGTGACCCCGCAGGCGGCGCTGATCATCGGTGGGATCGCCGGCGTGCTCGTGGTCTTCGCCGTTTCGTTCGTGGAGAACGTCCTGAAGATCGACGACCCCGTCGGCGCCGTCGCCGTCCACGGCGTGTGCGGGGCGTTCGGCACGATCTGCGTCGGGCTGTTCGCCCGCCAGGACGCCGAGGGGTTCTGGGAGCAGGGTCTGCTCTACGGCGGTGGGACCGACCAGCTCGTCGCGCAGGTGCTCGGCGTGCTCGCCATCGCCGCGTGGGTCTCGGTCACGGCGTTCACGCTGTTCGCCGTCCTGAAGGCCGCCGGCGCGCTGCGGGTCAGCGAGGAGGAGGAGCTCGCCGGCCTCGACGTGGAGGAGCACGGCTCGCCCGGCTACGGCGAGGGCTTCGGCAGCTTCGCCACCGGGATCCCGTCGGCGCCGTCGATCGCACCCGCACCGGGTGCGTCGCCGGCATCCGTGCGGTCGTGACCGACCTGCTCCACCTGCTCACGGCCGAGTTGGCCCCGGCGTCGCTCGACGAGGTCATCGACGAGCTGCGCCGGGCCGGCGTGTGGGGCGTGACCGTCACTGAGGTGCTCGGCTTCGGTGTCGGCGGCGCGCGCGTGGAGCGCTATCGCGGGGCCACTCGCGCCATCGACCACCGACCCTGGCTGCGGGTCGAGGTCGTCGTCGAGACCTTCGACGCCGAGCGGCTCGCAGAACTGGTGGCGGTGTCGGCAGCCGGGGGCGGCCACGTCCGGCTCTCGCCCGTGGACGGGATCCGTCGGATCCGCACGGGGGAGCGGGGCGTGGACGCCCTCTGAGCCCGATCTGGCGTCGTTCGTCGTGACCCCTGGACGACGATCGACGCCAGATTCGGGGGCGTGCGGGTCGGGGTGAGCCCGACCGCTCGGCAGGATGGGGTCGTGCCCACACGCGTCGCCGTCATCGCCGACACGCACCTCACCCCGACGTCGCCCCGCGACCTGCCCGACCGGGTCTGGGACGAGATCCGCGCCGCCGACCTCGTCCTCCACGCCGGCGACGTGGTCACCCCGGACCTGCTGACGCGGATCGGAGCGGTCACGCCCGTGGTCGCGGTGCTCGGCAACAACGACATCGGCCGGGTCGACCTGCCCGAGCGCTGGCAACGCATCGTCGACGGCGTCAGCGTCGCCATGGTCCACGACAGCGGGCCGACGAAGGGTCGGGGGTCCCGAATGCGGCGCTGGTTCCCCGGCGCCGACCTCGTCGTCTTCGGGCACAGCCACGCGCCCGTCGACGAACCCGGCGTCGACGGCCAGCGCCTCCTCAACCCCGGGTCTCCGACCCAGCGCCGCCGGCAACCCGTGCACACCATGGCCGTCGCCGTCCTCGACGCCGGTCGCGTCACCACCGAGATCGTGCCGGTCGGGGAGTTCGCGACCGGCTGAACGGCACAGGCCACCTGGAGATTCGACCCTTGCACGGTTGCAAAGAACAGGAGTAATCTTTGCAACCATGCAGAACGAGGTCGCCGAGGTCATCCCGCTGCCGCTCCTCGCCGCCCGGCTGCCGGAGCCGCCGCCGGCCTCGCTCGACCCCGTGCTCGACGCCGCGGTCGAGTGCTTCGCCCGACACGGGCTGTCGAAGACGTCGCTGAGCGACATCGCCCGCGAGCTCGGGGTGGCGCCGAGCACCGTGTACCGCAAGGTCGGGTCGGTCGAGAACGCCTCCCTCCTGATCATGGCCCGCGAGGGCAAGCGCATGCTGGAGTCGATCCCCGACGTCATCGCCGGCGTCGAGGGGCCCCGGGTCATCACGGTCTTCCTCGCGCACTGCGTCACCCGCACCGCCGAGAACGCCATGGTCGCCAAGGTCCTGCGCGACGAGGTCGACTGGATGGGCCGCCTCGCCACCCGCACGCTCGACGAGCGGCTCGCTCAGGCGGCCGAGACGGCGGCCCCGCTGCTGGAGGCCGCGATGGACGCCGGCCTCGTGCGCCGGCAGGATCCGCTCGACCTGGCCCGGTGGATCGTCCGCATCGGGATGATCTCGCTGCTCGCGCCGCCGCCGGGTGACCTCGTGGACGCACTCGACGTCCTGCTGCTCCCCGTCCTCGACCCGGGGGGAGGGGCATCGCGATGACCATCGTGCCGTCGGTCGCTCACGACCCGCTCCGCCACGACGACCAGCCCGACGTGGTCGACACGGGCGCGCTGGTCGACGCGGCGCGATACGCGAGCCAGGGCTACCCCCACGACGCGTGGGCCACGCTGCGGCGCGAGTCGCCGGTCCACTGGTGCGAGCCGCCGGGCTTCCGGCCGTTCTGGGCCGTCACCCGGCACGAACACGTGCGCCACCTCTCGACCCACCCCGACCGCTTCCTGAGCGCCCCCCGCACGATCCTGTTCTCCGAGCACCTCGAGGCGACGTCGGCCGCCGCCCAGCCCCGGACGCTCATCAACATGGACCCGCCCGAGCACCGTGACTACCGGAAGCTCGCCGCGCCGTTCCTCAAGCCCAGCGCCGTGCGGTCGCTCGAGTCGACCGTGCGGGCGGTCACCACCGAGCTGCTCGACCGGCACACGGGCGAGCGCCGGCTCGACTTCGTCGCCGACCTGGCCGCCTTCCACCCGCTCAAGGTCATCTGCGACGTGCTCGGCGCCGCCCCCGAGGACGAGGACCTCGTGCTGCGCATCGCCAACACGGTGTTCGGCCTCGAGGACCCCGACTTCGGACCGCAGCTCGCGAGCCTCGCCCTCGAGATGATGGAGTACTACCGGCGCCTGAAGGAGGACCGGTCGGCGCACCCGACCGACGACCTCTACTCCGCGCTGGTCAACGCCGAGGTGCACGGCGAGCCGATCGGCGACGTCGAGCTCGTCTCGTACTTCCTCATCCTCACCTCCGCCGGCCACGACACGACCCGCAACGCCCTCGCCGGCGGCCTGCTCGCACTCCTCGAGCACCCCGACCAGCTCGCCCGCCTCCGCGACGACCCCGGCGCGTGCGCCACCGCGGCCGACGAGATCATCCGCTGGACGAGCCCGGTCATCCAGTTCTGCCGGACACCGGTCGAGGACGTCGAGCTCGGCGGTCGGCAGGTCCGGGCGGGGGAGACGCTGGCGATGTTCTACCCGTCGGCGAACCGCGACGAGGCCGTGTTCGAGCGAGCCGACGAGTTCCTCGTCGACCGCGACCCCAACCCGCACCTCGCGCTCGGCGTCGGCGAGCACTACTGCCTCGGCGCCCACCTCGCCCGCCTCGAGATCCAGGTCCTGCTCGAGGAGCTCGTTCCCCGGCTCGACCACATCGAGCTCGACGGCCCGGTCGAGCGCACCGCGGCCGCGTTCGTCGGCGGCGTGAAGCACCTCCCGATCCGTTGGACCCTCCGGTCCGGTTCCTGATCGGCGGCCGACGATGACCCCGCACCGCCCCCCGCCGCTGCGTCGCTTCGGGCGCGCCGAGGTGACCCGCGCCACCACCGTGGCCCGCACGGTCGGCGGTCGGCTGGTGTGGTTGCCGACCCGGGCGCTCCGGGAGGGCCAGGTCGTCCGCCCCGCGTCGCTCGCCCTCGTCGAGGCCTTCGAACAGCTCGGCCCGACCTACGTGAAGCTCGGCCAGCTCATCGCGTCGTCGCCCGGGCTCTTCCCCGAACCGCTCGCCGACGCGTGCCGCCGCACCCTCGACGAGGTGGCGCCCGAGCGGGCCCGCACGATCGCCCGGGTCATCGAGCGCGACCTCGGCGCATCACCCCGCACGCTCTTCCGGCGCTTCGATCCGGAACCGCTCTCGTCGGCGTCGATCGCCCAGGTCCACGCCGTGACGTTGCCCGACGGGCGCGAGGCCGTCGTCAAGGTCCGCCGGCCCGGCCTGCGCCGCCGGATGAACAGCGACCTGCGCATCCTCTACCAGGTCGCCCGGCGCGTGGCCGGGAACCGGTACGTGCGCATGGCGAACCCGGTGGCCGTGATCGAGGACCTCCACCGGGTCACCAACGAGGAGCTCGACCTGCGCCACGAGGCCGAGCGGCAGCAGCGCTTCCGGGCGACCCTCCACGCCTTCGGCGACAACGAGGAGGTCACCGCACCCGAGGTGATCCCCGAGTTCTCCGGCCGGCGGGTCATCTGCATGGAGCGACTGCACGGCACGCCCGTCGACCGCTTCACCGGCGACCCCGCCCTCGGCGAACGGCTGCTCCGAGCGGCGGTCAAGGCGTGGCTCGAAGCGGTGTGCGTCCACGGTCCGTTCCACGGCGACCTCCACGCCGGCAACCTCTGGATCCTCGACGACGGTCGCATCGCGTTCCTCGATTTCGGCATCACCGGCGACCTCGGCGACGAGTGGCGCGCCGCGTTCCGCGGGCTCCTGGCCACGGTCATGGTCGACGGCGACTGGGGCCGCCTCGTCGCCGACTTCGCCCGCCTCGGTGTCCTCGACGTCGAGACCATCGATCAGGACGCCATGGCCGGGGTCTTCGGTGCGCTCGTGGCCCCGATGCTCGACCACACCATCTCGACGGTCGGCCTCGGCGACCTGCTCGAGCTCAGCCTGTCCGGGATGACGACGCTCGGTGCCGTCGCCCCACGCGAGCTCGTCCTCGTGTCGAAGCAGGTCCTCTACGTCGAGCGCTACCTCCGGCTCCTGGCCCCCGACTGGCAGCTCGCCCGCGACGGCTCGCTGCTCCGCAACATCCACCCCCACTCCGTCCCCTGTCCCTGAGGAGCACCCATGCTCGACACCATCATCCGCGGCGGCACCGTCGTCGACGGCACCGGCGCCGCCCCCGTGACGGCCGACATCGGCATCCGTGACGGGAGCATCGTCGCCGTCGGCACGGTCGACGAACCCGCGAAGCAGACGATCGACGCCGACGGCGCCATCGTGACTCCCGGCTTCCTCGACCTGCACACCCACTACGACGGCCAGGTCACGTGGGACGACGCGCTCGAACCGTCGGCCACCAACGGCATCACCACGGTCGTGCTCGGCAACTGCGGCGTCGGCTTCGCGCCGGTGCGGCCCGCCGACCACGAGCAGCTCATCGACATGATGGAGGGCGTCGAGGACATTCCCGGGCCCGCGCTCACCGACGGCATGCCGTGGGGGGAGTGGGAGACGTTCCCCGAGTACCTCGACGTCATCGGATCCCGCCGCTACGCCACCGACGTCGCCGCCCACATCGCGCACGGCCCGGTCCGCTACTACGTGATGGGCGAGCGGGCCTACGACGACCACGACGCCACGGCCGACGAGGTCGCCGAGATGGCCCGCATCGTCGGCGAGGCGTTCGACGCGGGCGCGGCCGGGTTCTCGTCCAACCGCTTCCGTGGGCACATGTCGCGGAGCGGGAAGGTCGTGCCCGGCACCTTCGCCCCGGTCGACGAGCTCGCGGCGATCACGCAGGCCGCCGGCCGCGCCGGCCACGGGATCATCCAGGCGATCGCCGACGGCACGATCACGCCGGGCGCCGAGACCGACGGCATGCCCGAGCTCGACATGCTCGCCGGGCTGTCCCGCGACTCCGGGCGGCCGCTGACGTTCTCGACGTTCCAGGTCGACCCGACCTCCGACGTCTACCGGCGGGTCCTCGACGGCGTCGCCGCGCACAACGCGTCCGGCGCCCGGCTGCGGCCCCAGATCATCCCGCGCTCGGTGACGATGATGACGAGCCTCGCGACGTACCACCCGTTCCAGAACCGGCCCGCCTACCAGGAGCTGGCCGGTCTCCCGCTCGCGGACCGGGCGGCGACCATGCGTCGACCCGAGGTCCGCGAGCGGATCCTCGCCGACCAGGACGTCTTCACCGGCGGCCTCGGCGCCATGCTGGCGATGATGCTCGGCCGTGGCGTCGGCCGGATGTTCTCCCTCGCCTTCCCGGTCGACTACGAGCCCGACACCTCGCAGTCGGTGAAGGCCCAGGCCAAGGCGCTGGGCAAGGACCCGCTTCACCACCTGTACGACCTGCTCACGGAAGGCGACGGCTCGACGTTCTTCGCCATCCTCGGCTCGAACTTCGGCAACGGGACGCTGGAGCCGTGCCGCGAGATGCTGCTCGACCCCAACACGGTGAGCGGCCTGTCCGATGCCGGCGCCCACGTCACGATGATCTCCGACTGCTCGTCGTCGACGTTCCACCTCACGCACTGGGTGCGGGACCGGACCAAGGGCGAGCGCGTGCCCCTGGAGACCGCCGTCCACAAGCTCACGGGCGCGCCGGCCGATCTCTACGGCTTCGCCGACCGCGGGGTGCTCGCGCCCGGCCGGCGTGCCGACCTCAACGTGATCGACCTCGAGAACCTCACGATCCAGGCGCCACAGGTGCGCGCCGACCTGCCCACCGGTGCCAACCGCGTGCTGCAGCCGTCCACCGGCTACGTCGCCACGATGGTGAACGGGGCCGTGGTCCGGCGCGACGACGCCGACACCGGTGAGCGTCCGGGGCGCCTCGTCCGCAGCGCTCGCACGGGCACGGGAGGTGCGGCCTGATGCACGATCTCGACATCGTCGTCGTCGGCGCCGGCATCGGCGGGCTCGGTTCCGCGCTCGCCCTCGCCCGGGCCGGCCACCGCGTCACCGTCGTCGAGCGCGACGACACCCCGATGCCGCCCGACGCCGAGGCGGCGTTCGACTGGGACCGCCGCGGCGCACCCCAGGTGCGGCACCCGCACGTCTTCCTCGGGCTGGCCCGCACGATCCTGCGCGACCGGTTCCCCGACGTGCTGCAGGCGCTCACCGATCTCGGCATCGTGCCGCCGGCGCCGGGTTCGCAGGGCGGCCCGATGGAGCTCGACGAGGCGACCCTCGCCGTCCTCGCGGCCGACGACGACCTCCGCATGCTGCCCGTGCGCCGCACCACCTTCGAGTGGGTCATGCGCACCGTGGTGCTGGCCGAGCCGAACGTCGACTTCCGTGTCGGCGTGGGCGTGGCCGGCG
>JBHIXO010000148.1:0-9054 GCA_041984725.1 Acidimicrobiales bacterium
AACATCGCGCCGCCCCTGGCCGCCGCCCCGCCCGTCGACGATTGGCCCCACGCCGCGCCCGAAACGCGGGTGATGGAGCGGCAGTCGCTATTCGCCCCGCGCGCCGGTGTCGCCGCCCCCGCCGCCGATGGCGCTGCCCGGGCCGGAGCAGAGGAGCGCAATGGCCAGTTGACCAAGCCGCCGGGGGCCTTGGGACGGCTCGAAGACCTGGCGATCTGGTACGCGGGCTGGCGCGGCAGCGACCGTCCCGACATCAAGGCGCCGCAGGTGATCATCTTTGCGGGCAACCACGGCGTGACGGCGCAGGGGGTTTCGGCCTTCCCGGCGGAGGTGACCGCGCAGATGGTGCTGAACTTCGAACATGGCGGCGCTGCGATCAACCAGCTTGCCAAGCTTGCTGGCGCGCGGATGGATGTGCATGCGCTGGATCTGGACCGCCCGACCGAGGATTTCACCAAGGCCCCGGCGATGAGCGCGGCAGAGCTGCTGCAGGCGCTGCAAACCGGCTGGACCGCGGTGGACCCACAGGCCGATCTTCTGGTGGTGGGCGAGATGGGCATCGGCAACACCACCGCGGCGGCGGCGCTGTGCGCGGCGCTGCTGGGCGGTGGCGGCTCCCGCTGGGTCGGCCGCGGCACCGGGGTGGACGACGCCGGGCTGCACCTCAAGGCGCAGGTCGTAGCCGACGGCGTGGCGTTCGACCGCCGCGAGTGCGTCGGCGGCGGGGCCGGCGAGGATCGAACCGTCGGACGCCACCGCATCCCGGGCCGCGCCGAGTGCGACGGCGAGGTTGACCAGGTTGGCGGCGATGATCACGCCCTGGACGAGGCGGAGCACGGCGGCGACGGTGGCCCGCCGCCGGTCGACGTGGCGCAGGAGGCGGAACAAGCCGATCGCGACCGTGACGTCGAGGGCGACCATCACGAGGTCGGCGGCGATGCCCGCGCCGAAGAGCCCGGGGGCGTCGGCGATGTTGCGGGCGGTCGTGGCGGCGTCGCCGTCGACGACGAGCGAGCCACGGATGACGAACTCGGCGGCGATGCCGGTGGCGATGATGCCGAGATAGGCGAGGCCGGTGCGGCGGACCACGCGTCGGGACGAGCCGCGGGCGGTCGGCGGCGACGTGGTGGTCGTGGGGGGTGGGCTCGTGGTGGTGGTCATCGGTGCTCCCGGAACGTCGGTCGGCGAGGTCACTGCGGACGGTACGAACGGGCCCGCCGACGGGTCTTGGCCCCGCAGGCCAGCTTCTTGACCGCTCGGGCCAGCCGGCCGACGGCGCCGGGTCGTCGTGGTAGACCCGCCGCATGGGTTCGGTCGGGACGCCCGTCGTCCGCCGGATGGTGCAGGTGGCGCGATGCCCGGACCCGCCCGAGGTCTTGCTGTCGACCGTCGGACTGACGCCCGGACCGGAGCCGGCCGGGTGGAACGGCGAGTCGATCGACGAGGTCGCGTACTACGACCTGATCGAGCGGATCGTCGGGCCGGACGACGCCGACTTCCCGATGCGCTACGGCGACGCGCTCCGCTGCGACGACCTGGGTGCGCTCGGCCTCGCCGTGAAGACGGCGCCGACGCTCGGCGACGCCCTGCACCGCCTCGTGCGCTACATCCTCGTGCTCAGCGACACGTTGGAGTACGAGCTGCGCGACGAGCCATGGGGGCGGGTCTTCGCGCTGACCGGCCGGCCCCACCACCGGCGCGGCGCCGCGCTCGCCAACGAGTGTGCGCTCGCCGCTGTCGCGTCGGTCGTGCGCGAGGTCGTCGGCGGTGATCTCGCGCCCCGGGCCGTGACCTTCCGGCACCCTGCACCCGCGACCGCCCGCCGGCACGAGGAGTACTTCGGCTGTCCCGTGCGGTTCGGCTCTGCGCTGGACGGGATCGAGGTCGCGACCGACGACCTCGCCCGCCCCACCCGTCTCGGCGACGAGGGACTGTCGGCCTACCTGCTCGCCCGACTCGACGAGCTCCGCCTGCGGTCGGCCGAGCGTTCGCTGGTCGCCGATGTCCGGGCCGCGGTGGCCGACGCCCTGCCCGACGGCCAGCCCAGCAAGTCGCAGGTCGCGCGCCGGCTCGGCATGAGCGAACGCACGCTGCACCGGCGCCTGGCCGAGCACGGCGAGTCGTTCCAGGGCCTCGTCACCGGCGCCCGTCGTGCCGCCGCCGAGACGTTGCTGCGCGCCGGGGACCACTCGGTGGCCGAGGTGGCCTTCCTGACCGGGTTCTCCGACCAGACCGCCTTCACCCGCGCGTTCAAGCGCTGGACCGGGCAGACCCCGGCCGCCTACCGGGAGACGCCGTGAGCGACCGCACCGAACCAGCCCGCACCGAACCAGCCCGCACCGAACCAGCCCGGCCCGAGACAGACCGGCCCGAGCCAGCTCCCACGGACCGTCGTCCGCTGGTCCACGCGATCGCGGCGTCGGCGACGGTGCTCGTGACGTCGGTGCTGCTCGGTCGGCGACGGGCGGGATACTCGCACCGGTCCCAGTACCTCTCCGAACTCGGCGAGCGGGGTGCCCCCTGCGAGCCCGTCGCCCGGGTCGCGTTCGCCGCCACGGGCCTGCTGGCGGGGCGTGCGGTCGTGCTCGCCGCGCCGCGCCTGCGTCACGAGCGAGCCCACCGCGCCGCCGCATGGGCGCTCGGCACGCTCGGCTCGGCCTACGTCGTCGCTGCGGTCGCGCCGTGCGACGAGGGCTGCCCGACGAACGGGACGACCGCCCAGGCGGTCCACAATCTCGCCGGCGCCGCCGAGTACGTCGGCGGGGGGATCAGTCTGGCGCTCGTCGCCCTCGGTGCCGGGCCGTCCCGCGCCGTCCGGATGGCTGCGCGCGCCGGCATCGCGGTGCACGGCACCTCGATGGCGCTGGCGACGGTCGGCGCCCGGCGCGACCGCGGCGTGTACCAACGCGTGTCGGAGGTCGTGCTGTTCGGGTGGCTGGTCGTGCTGGCCGGTCGCGCGTCGTCGACGACCTGACCCACGGCCGACCGTCCGGAGTCGGTCAGGCGCGCAGCCCGCCGAGGAGCGCGTCGATCGTGCGCCCCGCGTCGGCCCGGGCCGCGGCCGTACCGTCGGCGGTGGCGACGAACTGCGCGGCGGCCATGACCGCGGCGAGCAGCACGTGGGCCAGGGCGTCGACGGGTTGGTCGCGCAGCAGCCCACGGTCGATCGCGGCCTCGATCGTCTCGCGCACCATCCCGAGCGCGTAGCGGTCGTTGACCTCGATCCGGACGTCGTCGGGGAGCACGGCGGGCGCGTCGATGAGGCAGATGCGGCGCACGCCCGGGTCGAGGACCTCGTCCAGGTAGGCGTGACAGCCGAGCCGGAGCTGCTCGAGCGGGTCGTCGGCCGCCATCGCTGCCGCGGCAACGCGCCCCATGACCGCTTCCTCGGTGGCCTCGAAGACCGCCCGGAACAGGTCGGCCTTGTCGGCGTAGTGGTGGTAGAGCGCACCGCGGGTCACGCCGGCCGCGGCGACGATCTCCTCGCGGCCGGCGTCGGCATAGCCCTTCTCGGCGAAGAGGCGGCCGGCGGCGTCGACGAGCGCGGCCCGGGTCGCGGCCGATCGGGACGCCTGCGACCGCCGTCCGGACGCGGTGTGGGATGTGTCACTCGATTGCTCGTTGACCACGGCCTCGACCTCGGAGAAGATGCGTGCAGCCTGCATGTAAGTGTCGCAGGATCCGACACGGAGGGGAATCCGATGACCTTGCCACGCGATCAGATCGAGAAGGGGCTGGTGGAGGAGATGGGGGCGTTCACCGCCCTCGTCCGGCCGCTCGCCGCCGACGAACTGGCCGCCCCGACCCGGTGCGAAGGCTGGACCGTCGGCGACGTGGCCGCCCACGTCGCGGGCACGCTGGCCGACATCGTCGCCGGTCGCTTCGACGGCCTCGGAACGCCCGAGGTGACCCAGCGCGAGGTCGACGAGCGGCGGGGTCGGTCGGCGTCCGAGCTCGCCGACGAACTGGCCGAGGTGACCGCCGGCGCCGAGGCGCTGTTCCGGGCCTTCGACGACGAGGCCTGGGAGGCCGAGGCACCCGCCGGGGTGGCCCGCACGGTCGGCTGGGGCGTGGAGTCGCTCTGGTACGACGCCTTCGTCCACGGCGACGACATCCGCGCCGCCCTGGGTCGTCCGTCGGTGTCGAGCGACGCGGTCCGCGCCTCGCTCAGCCACGTGGCCGCCGTGCTCACCGACCAGGGCTGGGGTCCGGCGACCCTCGCGTTCGACGGCGTCGAGCGCTTCGAGGTGTCGGGTGGTGGTCGCGAGTTGACCGGTGCGCCCCTGCCGTTCGTGCTCGCGGCGACCGGGCGTATCGATCCGGCGACGATCGGGCTCGACGCCGCCGTCGACATCTACCGCTGACCGTTGCCAGTGGAGGTCAGCCGAGGGCGGCGTTGGCCAGCGGCGGCCAGGCCTCGGCGGCCCACGGGCCGAAGTCGCGGTCGGTGAGCACGATCAGGCCCGTCGCGGCGTCGGGGTCCCACCACAGGAACGTGCCGGCCCGCCCGAAGTGGCCCCAGGTCCGGGGGCTGTTGCGGGTACCGGTCCAGTGCGGCGACTTGTGGCCGCGGACCTCGACGCCGAGACCCCACGGGTTGGGGTCCTGGCGCCCGAAGCCGGGGAGCACGCCGGCGACGTCGGGGTACGTCGGTGCCGTCATCTCGTCCAGGGTCCCGGCGGCGAGCACCTCGCCGCCGACGACCGCGGTCAGCAGGCGGGCCAGGTCGGCGACGCTCGAGCGGTAGGCGTGGGCCGGCGACCCGGCGACGTCGGTGGCCGTGAGCCCGAGTGGCTCCACCAGGGCGGCATGCACGTAGTCGGGGAACGTCATCCCGGCCCGGGACGCGACGTGTTCGCCGAGCAGGTCGAAGCCGGCGTTGGAGTAGATGCGGCGGGTCCCGGGCGCGGCGAGGACCTCGGCGGGGTCGTCGGGTCCCACGCCGCCGGCGTGGGCGAGCAGGTGGCGGACGGTCGCCCCGGCGAGTGCGCCGTCGACGGCGTCGTCGAGGCCCACCGTGCCCTCCTCGACCGCGACGAGCACGGCGACGGCCGCGATCGGCTTGCTCACGGAGGCGAGGGGGAAGGCCCGGTCGACGGGTCCGTGGTGCTCGACGACGCCGGCCGCCCCGACGATCGCACCGGCGGCGGTGTCGACCGGCCATCCGTCGATCGCGTCGAGCGCGGCCACCGTCAGCTGCCGTCCCAGAGCATGCGGTCGCCGTCGTGGAGGGAACGGGAGGCGTCGCCGTCGAGGAGGCGGAGCGGGTCGGACTTGTCGATGTGGCCGATGAGCCCCCGGTAGGTGCCGTACCCGCAGAGGCGGGCGAGGCGCTTGTCGAAGGTCCGGGCGATCTCCCGGGGGATGCCGAGCTGCTGGTTCTCCTGCTGGCGGATCATGCCGCCGCAGTAGTTGTCGGCGATGCCGACCCGGCGATCGTCGGTGGTGTTGGCGCCGCCGCCGTGCCACAGGCTCCCGTGCCACACGAGGACGCTCCCGGCCGCCATCTCGGCGGGGACGCTGTCGATCGGTGCGCCGTACTCGGGGTAGGCGGGGTCGCGGTGCGAACCGGGCACGACGCGGGTGGCGCCGTTCGCCTCCGTGAAGTCGGTGATCGCCCACATCGAGTTGCAGACGACGGGGAAGCCCGTGCGGGGCAGGCCGATCACCTGGTCGTCGGCGTGCATCGGCTGGGCGACCTCCCCGCCGCGAATGTCGATCGACGACAGCGTCGACAGCAGGCACTCGCGGTCGAGCACGCGCTCCACGACCGGGAGCACGCACGGCGCGGCCGGGATCCGCTGGAAGACCTCGCCGTGGACGAGCAGGTTGTAGACGCGGTACGTCGAGCGGCCCTCGAATCCGTTGTCGGCGGGGACGATGCCGTGGTCGGCGACGATCGCGTCGAGGGTCTCGAGGACCTCGGTGGCGAACGACGGGTCGAACGCGTCGGGGATGACGGTGTAGCCGCGATCGTCGATCTCGGCGACGTGGCGGTCGACGTCGGCGTCGGACAACTCGCGCATGGCGGCGATGCTAGGCAGCCGACCGTGGAGGAGTCCGCAGGTTCGTTCGAGGACGCGGTCGTCGCCGTCATCGCGGCGATCCCGGCGGGGGAGGTCATGACCTACGGCGAGGTCGCGGCCGAGGCCGGCCGGCCCGGCGCGGCCCGGGCCGTGGGTCGGCTGCTGTCCACCGGTGACCACGGGCTGCCGTGGTGGCGGGTCGTCAACGCCTCGGGGCGCCTCGTGCCGGGGAACGAGGTCGAGCACCGCCGCCGGCTCGCGGACGAGGGGGTCCCCACGACCGATCGGGCCGTCCGGGGCATGGCGCGGCGCGGTCGCTGACCCCGGCGCCGGCCCCGGATCGCGGCGCTCGTGGGGCCCGCCGGTAGCGTGACGTCCGACATGACGACCTTCGCTGAACTGGGCATCGACGACGACCTGGTCGACGCCCTCGCCGCCGACGGGATCGAGCGGCCCTTCCCCATCCAAGAACTCACCATCCCCGATGCCGTCGCCGGCCGCGACGTGTGCGGCAAGGCCAAGACCGGCTCCGGCAAGACGCTGGCGTTCGGGCTGCCGATGGTGATGGCCCTGCCCGATCCCGACGCCATCCAGCACGGGCCCGCCGGTCTCGCGCTGTGCCCGACGCGGGAGCTCGCCCTCCAGGTGGCCGAGGTGCTCGAGCCCCTCGCCAAGGTCAAGGGCCACACGATCACCGCGGTCTACGGCGGCGAGAAGATCGAGAAGCAGATCAAGAGCATCGGCGACGGCACGCTCCAGGAGGTCAAGATGGTGGCGGTCGACGAGGCCGACCGGATGGCCGACATGGGCTTCCTGCCCCAGGTCGAGTGGGTCCTGCGCCACGTGCCCGCCGGCCACCAGACGCTGCTGTTCTCCGCGACGCTCGACGGCTCGGTCGGTGCGCTGATCGACCGCTACCAGCACGACCCCGTCACCAAGGAGGTCGTGTCGGAGACCGTCACGGTCGAGCAGATGCACCACCGCTTCCTGCTCGTCCACGAGATGGACAAGGCCCGGGTCGCCGGCGCGCTGGTGCGCAACCACCGCCGCACGCTGATCTTCTCGAACACCAAGCGGGCCGCCGACCGACTGGCCCGCGACCTCGAGACCCTCGACGTGCGCGCGTCCGCCATCCACGGCGACCTGCCCCAGCGGGCCCGCGAGAAGGCGCTCAAGCGCTTCGCCGAGGGCCGCCTCCAGGCGCTCGTCGCGTCCGACGTCGCCGCCCGCGGGCTCGACATCGACGAGATCGACTGCGTCGTGCACTGGGACCCCGCGCCCGACCACAAGACGTACCTGCACCGCTCGGGGCGCACCGCCCGGGCCGGCACCGACGGCGTCGCCGTCACGCTCCTGCTCTGGAACGAGGAGATGTCGGTCAAGCAGCTGCAGCGCCGGCTCGGCCTCGACGACCATCGCATCGTCGAGGTCTTCTCCAACGACGAGCGGCTCACCGACATCACCGCCTGGGACCCGCGCACCGACTGATCCCGCCGCCCGCGCTCGGGCCGCGTCGCGAACATCGGGAACCAGCGCCGGGTGCGGCGTCGTCACACCTCCGGACGGACACGAACGGAGCTTCGACATGGGACGACGAACGATCGCGGCGCTGCTGGTCGCCGTGCTGCTCGGACTGGCGGCGTGCGGTGACGACGACGACGCCACCAGCGCCGCCGGCGACGCGGCGGGCGACGCCGAGGAAACGGTCGGCGACGGCGGTGACGAGTCGGCCGACACCGACGCCTCGGCGCCGGCCGGACGAGACGTCGCCGACGGCGAGGCCGACGATGCGGCGACCACCACCGCCGGCTCGAGCTCCTCGGGCTTCGAGGCCGGAGCCGACGACGTCGCCGAACCCCAGCAGGAGGTCGGGCTCCAGGCCGGCAGCGTGGACGACAACGAGCACTGGGAGGCGTACCTGCGGTACCGCGAGGCGTTCGCGTCGCTCGGCATCGCGGTCGACGACCTGCCGGTCGAGGGTCGCCGGGTCCTGACCGTCGTCGACGGCGCCGGTGCGCCGGTGCACGACGCGGTCGTCACCATCGGCGACACGGTCCTGCGGACGGGGACCGACGGCCGGGCCGTCTACCTGGGCCGGCCCACGGGCGGCCAGCAGCAGACCGGTGGCGAGCCGGTCGCCGTCGTGACGCACGGCGGCGCCACCGCCGAGCACGCCGTCGGCGCCGATCCGGCGCAGACCATCGTGCTCCTCGGCGACGAGGTCTCTGTCGACCCGGTGACCGCGAGCACGGGCGGCGACGTCCGGCTCGACCTGCACTTCCTGATCGACGCCACCGGTTCGATGGACGACGAGATCGAGCGACTCAAGGCGAACATGGTCGGGGTCGCCGAGCGGATCGCCGGGTCGGAGGCGTCGCCGGACGTCCGCTTCGCCCTGACGAGCTACCGCGACGAGGGCGACGCCTACGTGGCCCGCACGACCGACTTCACCGCCGACGTCGGGGCGTTCGTCGAGTCGCTGCGGGGCGTCGTGGCCGACGGCGGTGGCGACCACCCCGAGGCGTTCAACGAGGCCTTCGCCGAGGCCGTCGCCCGACCGTCGTGGCGGCGGGACGAGGGCGTGGTCCGCCTCGTCGTCCTGATCGCCGACGCGCCGCCCCACATCGGGCGAGGCCCGAGCTACGTCGACACGATCGGCGACGCCGCCGCCGCCGGCATCCGGGTGTTCCCGATCGCCTCGAGCGGCACCGACGACCAGGCCGAGTACGTGTTCCGCCAGGTCGCGCAGGCGACGCTCGGCCGGTTCGTGTTCCTGAGCTACGGCGCCGGCGGCGCCGCGGTCGGGTCGGGCTCGAACATCGACGAGGTCGACTACGACGTCCTCTCCCTCGACGATCTCGTCGTCCGCCTGGTCGAGGAGCAGCTCGCCCCGCTCGTGGCCTGAGCGGTCCCGGTCGCGTCGACCCCTGGACGGTGGCCTCCCTGTTGTCACCGTCCGGGGGTCGTCGCATGTGACGATGGATCGGTGACCGACGGGTTCGCCGAGCTTTCCTTCGAAGGTGCGGGC
>JBHIXO010000149.1:0-9045 GCA_041984725.1 Acidimicrobiales bacterium
GCGCGGCGGCGGGCTCGTCGAGGATGCCGACGCAGCCGTCACCCCAGCGGCACCGCCATCGCGACCCGAGGAACCCGACGTCGACCCGCCACCGGGTCCCGTCGACCGGGTCGGTCACCTCGGTGAAGCGCTCGTCGGGGGCCACGACGCCCAGTCTCGCGAGATCGCCCTCCGGGCCGGTGGCCGGTGGGCCGTAGTGTCCCGACCGTGACCGTGTACCTCGTGGGCGCCGGACCCGGCGACCCCGGACTGCTGACCATGCGGGGCGCCGAGGTGCTCGGGCGCGCCGACGTCGTGGTGCACGACCGCCTGTCGGCCGCCGAGCTCCTCGACCTCGCCCCGGCCGGGGCCGAGCGGATCGACGTCGGCAAGCAGCCCGGCTCGGCCCGGCTCAGCCAGGAGGGCATCAACGACCTCCTGGTGGAGCTCGGCGCCGCCGGTCGCACCGTGGTGCGGCTCAAGGGTGGCGACCCCACCGTCTTCGCCCGCGGCGGGGAGGAGGCCCTGGCGCTGCAGGCGGCGGGGATCGACTTCGAGTTCGTCCCGGGCGTCACCTCGGCCATCGCCGTGCCCGCCTACGCCGGCATCCCGGTCACCCAGCGGTTCTCGTCGACCAGCTTCACCGTCGTCACCGGCCACGAGGACCCCTCGATCGGCGAGGACGGGTCCGTCGACTGGGACGCCGTCGCCCGGGTCGGCGGCACGATCGTGATCCTCATGGGGGTCGGTCGCATCCGCCGCATCTGCGAGCGGCTGATCGCGGCCGGCCGCGACCCCGGCACGCCCGCCGCCGCCGTGATCTGGGGCACCCGACCGCAGCAGCGGACGGTCCGGGCCACGCTCGCCACCCTGCCCGACGCGGACCTCGAACCGCCCGCCACCATCGTCGTCGGCGCGGTCGCCGGCCTCGACCTCGCCTGGTTCGAGCGCCGGCCGCTCTTCGGTCGCACCGTCGTCGTGACCCGGGCCCGCGCCCAGGCCTCGACCCTCGTCGACCGGCTCCGCGAGCTCGGCGCCGAGACCGTCGAGCTCCCCGCCATCCGGATCACCGACCCCGCCGACGGCGGCCACGCCCTGCGCCACGCCGTGGCCACGATCGACCGCTTCGACTGGGTCGTCGTCACCTCGCCCAACGGCGCCCGGCGGTTGCTCGCCGCGTGCCGCGACGCCCGCGTGCTCGGGGGCGTGCAGGTCGCCGCCATCGGCCCGGGCACCGCCGCCGCGTTGCGCGAGGGCAACATCGAGGCCGACCTCGTGCCCGACCGCTTCGTCGCCGAGGGACTGCTCGACGCCTTCCCCGACCCGCCCGCCGACGGCCACGGAGCCGTCCTGATCGCCCGGGCCGCCGAAGCCCGCGACGTCCTCCCCGAGACGCTCCGGGAGCGGGGCTGGCACGTCGACGTCGTCCCCGCCTACCGCACGGTCCCGGGGGAGCCGACCACGGCCGAACGGGAGGCCGTCGCCGCCGCCGACATCGTCACGTTCACCTCGTCCTCCACGGTCCGCAACTTCCTCGACGCGTCCGACGTCGTGCCCCCGGTCGTCGCGTGCATCGGTCCGATCACGGCGGCCACGGCGCGAGAGCACGGCCTCGACGTGACCATCGAGGCCGAGGTCCACACGATCGACGGGCTCGTCGACGCCATCGTCGCGGCGGTCGGGTCCGGTGCTGCGGCCGAAGGGCAGCGGAGCTGATCGCCGTGCACCTCGCGGGCATCCTCTTCGACTTCGACGGCCTCGTCCTCGACACCGAGACGAGCGAGTTCGAGACCGTCTCCGAGTCGTTCGCCGACCACGGCCTCGAGCTCGCCCGCGATGAATGGGTGAAGATCATCGGCACCGCCGACCACCCGCACTGGACCGAGCTGCTCGAGGTCGCGCTCGGCCGGCCGCTCGACGACCGCGAGGCGGTGCTCGAGACCCGACGGGCCCGCCACCACGCCCGGATCAGCCGCGAGCCGCTGCGGCCCGGCGTGATCGAACTGGCCGATGCCGCCACGGCGGCGGGGGTGGGCGTCGCCATCGCCTCGTCGAGCCCGCTCGACTGGATCACCGGCCATCTCGACCGGTTCGGCGTCGGCGACCGCTTCCCGGTGCGGGCGAACCGCGACGACGTGGGCAAGGAGCGGACCAAGCCCCACCCCGACCTGTTCCTGCTCGCCGCCGAGCGGCTCGGCGTCGACCCCACCCGCTGCGTCGTGCTCGAGGACAGCGAGCCCGGCATCGCCGCCGCCAACGCGGCCGGCTGCGTCTCGGTCGCCGTGCCCGGGGGCATGACCGCCCACCTCGGCTTCGCCGCCGCCGACCACGTCGTGACATCGGTCGCCGACCTCGACCTCGGCACGCTCGATGCCTGGGTCGCCCGTAGTCTCGACCCGTGAGCTTCCCCGAGCGTCGCCTGCGCCGCCTCCGCCGCACCCCGGCGCTGCGCCGCATGGTGGCCGAGACCACCCTCACCCCCGACGACCTGATCGCGCCGCTCTTCGTGCGCGAGGGCATCGACGTGCCCCAGTCGATCGGTTCGCTGCCCGGCGTCGTCCAGCACACCGTCGACAGCGCGCGGCGCGAGGCCGAGGAGCTCGTCGAGCTCGGCGTCCCCGCGGTCATCCTGTTCGGTGTCCCGGCGACCAAGGACGCCACCGGCTCCCAGGCCAGCGACCCCGAGGGCATCGTCCAGGTCGCCCTGCAGGCCCTGCGATCCGACCTCGGCGACGACCTCGTCCTCGTCGCCGACCTCTGTGTCGACGAGTACACCGACCACGGCCACTGCGGCATCGTCGGCCCCGACGGCGACGTCGACAACGACGCCACGCTCGACCTCTACGCCGCGGCCGCCGTCGCCCAGGCCCGCGCCGGCGCCGACATCTGCGCCCCGTCCGGGATGATGGACGGCCAGGTCGCCGCCATCCGCGCCGCGCTCGACGACGACGGCCACCCGGGCACCGCCATCCTCGCCTACGCCGCCAAGTACGCGTCGGCTCTCTACGGCCCGTTCCGTGACGCCGTCGACGTCACGATCGTCGCCACCGACGGCCGGGCCGGCGACCGCAAGGGCTACCAGCAGGACCCGGCCAACGTCCGGGAGTCGATGGAGGAGATGCGCCTCGACCTCGACGAGGGGGCCGACCTCCTGATGGTCAAGCCCGCGCTCGCCTACCTCGACGTCCTCGCCTTGGCCCGCGACACCTTCGACGTGCCGCTCGCCGCCTACCACGTGTCGGGCGAGTACGCGATGGTGAAGGCGGCGGGGGAGCGGGGCTGGATCGACGCCGACGCCGTCATGGCCGAGCACCTCCTGGCGATCAGGCGCGCCGGGGCCGACCTGATCCTCACCTACGCCGCGCGCGACGTCGCCCGGGCGTGGGCCGACCGCCACCGCTGAAGGGACCGCTCCCATGGCCGACCCGACCGATCCCGATCCCGTCGCGACACTCGGCGTGCCCCGCACGAACGAGGCCGTGTTCGCACTCGGCGAGCGTCACATCCCCGGCGGGGTGAACTCGCCCATCCGGGCGTTCCGAGCCGTCGGCGGCACGCCCTACGTCGTCGACCGGGCCGAGGGCGCCCGGGTGTGGGACGTCGAGGGCACCGAGTACCTCGACCTCGTCCAGAGCTACGGAGCGATCATCGCGGGCCACGCCCACCCCGACGTCGTCGCCGCCGTGCAGGCGGCCGCCGCCCGCGGCACGTCGTACGGCGCCCCGACCGTCGGCGAGGTCCGCATCGCCGCCGAGATCTGCGACCGCGTCCCGTCGGTCGAGAAGGTCCGCCTCGTCTCGTCGGGGACCGAGGCGACGATGACCGCCATCCGCCTCGCCCGGGGTCACACCGGCCGGCGCACGATCGTGAAGTTCGCCGGCAACTACCACGGCCACGGCGACGCCCTGCTCGCCCAGTCGGGCTCGGCCCTGGCCGTCTTCGCCCTCCCCGACTCGGTCGGGGTCACGCCCTCGACGGTCGCCGACACCCGGGTCGTCCCGTTCAACGAGGTCCCCACGCTCGACGACGAGACGGCCGCGGTCATCCTCGAACCCGTCGCCGCCAACATGGGCCTCGTCGCCCCCGACGACGGGTTCCTCGCCGCTCTGCGGGCCGAGTGCGACCGCGTCGGCGCGCTGTTGATCTTCGACGAGGTCATCACCGGCTTCCGGGTCGCCCGCGGCGGCGCCCAGGAGCTGTTCGGTGTGGCGGCCGACCTCACGTGCTTCGGCAAGGTGATCGGCGGCGGCCTGAACATCGGGGCCTACGGCGGGCGCGCCGAGATCATGGACTCGATGGCGCCCGACGGCCCGGTCTTCCAGGCCGGCACCCTGTCGGGCAACCCGCTCGCCACCGCGGCGGGCCTGGCCGCGCTCGAGCTGCTCGACGACGCCGCGTACGAGCGCCTCCGGGCCACGGCCACCCGCCTCGCCGGGGTCCTCGAGAAGGCGTTCGCCGGCGCGGGCATCGAGGCGGTCGTGCCCCGGGTCTCGACGCTCGTCGGGCTCCACTTCGGTGACCGCGCCCCCCGGACCTACGACGAGGCCAAGCAGACCGACGAGGACACGTACCGCCGCTTCTTCCACGCCATGCGCACCCGCGGCGTGGCGATGGCCCCGGGCGCCTACGAGATCCTGTTCACCGGGCTCGCCCACACCGACGACGTCGTCGACGAGATCGGGGCCCGGGCCGCCGAGGCCGCCGTCGAGGCCGCCGCCCGCTGACCGGACACCCGACTCAGCACTGCGGCGGCGCCGGCTCCCAGCCGTGGACGCAGGCGTAGCGCCACGCGAGGTCGGCGCGCTCGGCGTCGGTGAGCGACCGGGTGGACCTCGACACCGAGACCCGGGCCTCGTGGACGTCGTCCATCTCGACCGCGAGCGAGCTCTCGCAGTCGAGCCAGCCCTGGTCCTGCACGACCAGCGCATCGCAGAACTGCCGGTGCCACCCGATCTCGAGGACCCGGAGCTGGTGGTCGGCGATCGCCCCCTGGGCCGGATCGACGGCGGGTTCGGGACCCGGGAACACGGTCCGGGTGACGACGGTCGCCTCGGAGCTGTCGACGACGATCCACTCGTCGATCGCGTCGGGATACGCCGACTCGAACGAACGCAGGGCCACCGCCCGGCCGCCGCTCCGGTACGCGTCGAGCACGCACGCCTGCGCCGGCGAGGGGGTGCGCCAGTCCCCGAGCGGACAGGTCGGCTCCGGGATCTCGAAGCCCGGCGGCGGGGCGCCCTCGTGGTGGCCCTCGGCCCAGACGTGCAGTGGCGACGGGAGCCACAGGTCGGACGCCTCCGGCCGCAGCGTGAGCGTCGCCCATCCGGCGAGCACCGCCACGGCGACGGCGGCGAGCGCCCCGACCGGGCGGCGACCGTCCCGTCGGATGGCGACGACCGAGCGGTCGTCGTCGGGGACGCGTTCGAGTTCGACGACCGGGACCCCACTGGCCGGGGTCGCGGCGGACGACGCTCGGTCCGTCAGTCGTCCTCGCCCGGCTCGGGGAGCCGCTCGTCGATGGCCGCCTCGGCCTTCTCGTGGGTCGACTTCATCGTCAGCGCCAGCTCGGCGATCAACAGGCTGCGGGCGTGGGCGTACAGCGTCTTCTCCGACGGCGACAGGTGCTTCTTCGACCGGCGGATCGCCAGGTTGCGCACGACCTCGGCGAGCTGCCAGACGTCACCGTCGTTCATGCGGCTCTGGTTGTTCTTCATCCGGCGCGAGAAGTTGGCCGGGATGCGCACGTCGTGGTCGGCGAGCAGCTCGAACAGGTCGTCGAGCTCGTCGGCCGGGGTCGGCTCGCGGACGCCGACCTGTTCGGCCTCGTCGACGGGCACCCAGACGGTGAGGTCCTGGAGCTCGAGCTCGATCACCAGGTACTCGCGCTCCACCTCACCGATGGTGCGCTTCTCGATCCGGACGACCTTGCCCGCTCCGTGCTGGGGGTAGATGACGGCGTCGCCCTTCTTGAACGGCGAGTCGACCTTGGCAGTGCCCACGAGTTCTCCTGCATGCAGACGGGTGCTCCACTCTCCACCATGGCGGCTGGGACCGGCGAATCCAACCGCCGGAGCCGGCGGAGCGGGTAGACCGGGACCCACGACCGGAGCAGTCGACCGTCGCCGCAGGGAGTGGCCATGCAACTCGGGATGATCGGGCTCGGCCGGATGGGCGGCAACATGGCCGAACGGCTGCGGGCCGGTGGCCACGAGGTCGTCGGGTACGACGCGTTCAGCACCGCATCCGAGGTCGCGTCGCTCGACGAGCTGGTCGCCGCGCTCGCCCCGCCCCGCGTGGTGTGGGTCATGGTCCCGGCCGGCGAGCCGACCCGGACGACGGTCGACGCGCTCGGCGGGCTGCTCGCCCCGGGGGACACCGTCGTCGAGGGCGGCAACTCGCACTTCGCCGAGGCCGTCGACCAGGCCGCCGCGCTCGGCGAACGGGGCATCGGCTTCGTCGACGCCGGCGTCTCCGGCGGCGTGTGGGGGCGCACCGAGGGCTACGCACTGATGGTCGGCGGCACCGACGACGACGTCGCGCGGGTGTGGCCCGTCCTCGCCACGCTGGCGCCCGACGACCCCGACGGCGCCGGTAAGGGCCTGGCCCACGTCGGAGGCGTCGGCACCGGTCACTTCGCGAAGATGGTCCACAACGGCATCGAGTACGCCGTCATGCAGGCCTTCGGCGAGGGCTACGAGCTGCTCGCCCGCCACGAGATCGGCGTCGACGTGCCCGCCGCCCTCCGCTCGTGGCAGGAGGGCTCGGTGATCCGGTCCTGGCTGCTCGACCTGTTCGTGCTCGGCCTCGACGCCCATCCTGGCTTCGCCGACCTCGACGACGTCGCCGAGGACTCGGGAGAGGGCCGCTGGACCGTGCAGAGCGCGGTCGACGCCGGGGTGCCGGTCCCGGCGATCGCCGCGGCCCTCTTCGCCCGCTTCGAGTCCCAGCACCCCGAGTCCCTCGCCATGAAGGCCGTCGCCGCGCTGCGCGAGCAGTTCGGCGGTCACGCGGTCGTGCCCGCCACCCCGGAGGAGGCGCCGGCGACCGAGCGCCCGGACGGGGAGGGAGCCCGGTGAGCGCGTCGCAGAGCGACGTGCTGGTGCTCTTCGGCGCCACCGGCGACCTCGCGGCCAAGAAGCTGTACCCGGCGCTGCACCAGATGGAGATCGACGGCGCGCTGCCCGAGGGGATGGGCGTCGTCGGCGTGTCGTCGTCCTCGTGGACCGACGACGACCTGCACGCCCGCATCCGCGAGTCGGTGGCCGCCGCCGGCGATCCCGACGAGGTCGACGAGGCGGCCCTCGCCGCCCTCTGCGCCCGCAGCTGCTACGTCTCGGGCGACTACCGCGAGGCCGACACCTTCGACCGGCTCCGCGACGCCGTCGGCGGGGCCGAGGCGCCGCTCTTCTTCCTCGCCATCCCGCCGAGCCTCTTCGACGACGTCATCGAGGGCATCGCCCGGGTCGGCCTCCACGAGCACGGGCGGATCGTGGTCGAGAAGCCCTTCGGGCGCGACCGCGCCTCGGCGGCCGAGCTCGACGACGTCGTGCACCGGGCGTTCCCCGAGGAACGGGTGTTCCGGATCGACCACTTCCTCGGCAAGGAGGCGATCGAGAACCTCCTCGTCTTCCGCTTCGCCAACTCCATGCTCGAGCCGGTCTGGAACCGCAACTTCGTCTCGTCGGTGCAGATCACGATGGCGGAGGACTTCGGGGTCGGCAGCCGCGGCACGTTCTACGACTCGGTCGGGGCGCTCAAGGACGTGCTGCAGAACCACCTGCTCCAGATCGTGGCGTTCCTCGCCATGGAGCCGCCCGTGGGTCCCGACGCCCGGTCGCTGCGCGACGAGAAGGTCAAGCTCTTCCGGCAGGTCCAGACGCTGCGCCCCGACCAGATCGTCCGGGGCCAGTACCGCCACTACGCCGACGAGCCCGGGGTGCAGGACGGCAGCGACACCGAGACCTTCGTCGCCGTCCGCTTCGAGATCGACTCCTGGCGTTGGGCCGGCGTCCCGTGGCTGATCCGCACCGGCAAGGCGCTCCCCACGACCCAGACCGAGGCCGTCGTCGAGTTCACGACGCCGCCCCGCCTGCTCTTCGCCGCCGAGGACGCCCCGTCGCCGCACCCCAACCACATCCGGTTCCGGCTCAACCGCGACCCCGGCGTGACGTTCGGGCTGCAGATGAAGGCGGCCGGCGACCGGCTCGTGTCCGAGGACGCCGCCCTGGCGGTCTCGTTCCAGCAGGACGACGACCGCTACCGCGAGGCCTACCAACGGCTGCTCGAGGACGCCATGGTCGGCGACGCCCGCCGCTTCGCCCGTGAGGACGGGATCGACCAGCAGTGGCGCATCGTCGACGACGTGCTCACCGACCACCCGCCGGTCGAGCTGTACCACGCCGGCACCTGGGGTCCGCCGGGCGCCGACCGGCTCGCCGCCGACGTCGGGGGGTGGCACGACCCGACCTGACCGGACCTGACCGGCCGTCCGATCGGCGGGGCCGGCGCCGGTGGGCCCGGTGGTGGGCCATGACACGATTTGACCCGATCGGACCATTCGACGGCGTCGTCGCCGACCGATCGGAAGGGGCATGGACGGCGACGGCGGTCGACAGCGGGGCGCGAGCCAGGTCGAGATCGCGCTGCTGATCGCGCTGGTCGCCGTCGTGGCCCTCGCCGGGCTGCGCATCCTCGGTGCCGCGTCGTCCGACGAGATCGACGTCGCCGCCACCGCGGTCGACGCCCCGCCCGATCCGAGCGCTCCCGGTCCCGGCGCCGGCGGTCCGGGCTCTGGCGGCCCCGCAGTCGGTGGTCCGGGTGCCGGTGCGCCCGGTGGCGGTGGCCCGGAGGCCGGCCCGGCTCCCGAGGTGCCGCCGACGATCGCGCCGCCCAGCGCGCCGCCGTCCAGCACTCCACCGACGACGGCGCCGCCGGATGGGCCGCCCGACGGCGGATCTCCCGCCGACTCGCCGCCGGCCGACTCGCCGCCCGCCGACTCGCCGCCGGCCGCCCCCGACCCCGGGCGCACCTCGTGGTCCGGCGTCGACACCCGCGTCACGGGCCGCG
>JBHIXO010000150.1:0-9031 GCA_041984725.1 Acidimicrobiales bacterium
CCGCCGCCGCCGGCGCCCGCCTCGTGCAGCGCCACCCGACCGGCGTCGTGCGGATCGTGGGGTCGTTCGGCGTGGTGCGCACCGACGTCACCGGCTGGCACCACGAGCCGCCGCTCGAGGCGTGGATCGACGGCGTGCCCGGCTGCCTGAAGGAGGGCAACCGCACCGTCCTCGGCCGGATCCTCGACTTCGCCGTCCACGACCTCGGGGCGCGGGGGATCGGGTCGTTGCTCATCATGCACCCGGGCGGGGCGCTCGGCGGCGGGCACGAGCACCGGCTGCCCGTGCCACCCGAGCTGCACATCGACCGCCCCGACGACCTCGCGCCGCTCCGCCACGGCCTGGCCCAGACCGACGGAGCGACCGTGTTCGACGCCGGCGGCCGGCTCGTGTCGATGGGCGTCCGGCTCGTCCCGAGCGCCGCCGCCGAGACCGACGTCCGCCCGCTCGGTGGCACCCGCCACACCTCCGGGCTGCGCTACAGCCACGACGACCCCCACGCCGTCGTGGTCGTCGTGAGCGAGGACGGCCCCGTGACGGTCATGCGCGCCGGCGCCGTCGTCGGCCGCTCCCCGGTCGACCCCTGATCCTGACCTGACCGCCCAACGCGTTCCGTGTCGCGAGCGACACGAAACGCATCAGGCTTCGAGGGCGCGAGCGGCGGTTCCGGGGTCGAGCACGACGGTCCGGTGGTCGACGTCGGTCAGCCAGGCCGCATTGCGGCGGTGGAGGTCGTGGTCGGGGTCGAACCGGTTGAGCAGCACAACGACGTCGAGCGGCGCCAACGCGTCGGTGGCGAGGCGGACGGCGTCGATCGTGCCCAGCCCGGCGTCGGCGACGAGGAGCACCCGGTCGGGGCCGACGGCGCGGACGAGGTCGCGGCTGTCGCCGTCGGCGGCCAGTGGCGAACGGACGCCGCCCACCGTCTCGACGAAGCCGACGTCGGTCGCGGTCGCCGGCCACCGCAGTTCGGCCACCAGTTCGTCCAGCGTCGGGCAGGTGGTGCCCAGGGCGTCAGCGGCCATCGGCGGCGCCATCGGCTCGGCGAGCCAGCGATGTGACGGACAGACGGCGGCGGGCTCCTCGCCCGTGGCGGCGGCGAGCACCTCGGCGTCGGTGCGGCCGATGTCGTCGGGCGCGAACGACTGGATCGGCTTGCGGGCGGCGACGGTTCGACCGGTGGCGCGGAGGTGCTCGGCGATCCGGGCGGTCGCCCACGTCTTGCCGATCTCGGTGCCCGTGCCCACGACGGCGACGAGTCGGGCCGGCCGGTGCGTCGGGCTCACGGGCGGAGACCGACGGCGTCGAGGCCGGCGAGCAGGTCGTCGATCATGGCGTCGGTGTGGGCGGCGGACAGCGCGACCCGGAGGCGGGCCGTACCGGGCGCGACCGTCGGCGGTCGGATGGCGGGCACCAGGATGCCGCGGGCGAGGAGTGCCTCGGACGCGGCGACGGCGTCGTCCTCGGCCCCGACCACGACGGGCACGATCGGCGAGGGGTGGCCCGTCACGACCCGGTCGGTCACGGTCCGCAACCGGTCGACGAGCGCGGCGCCGCCCGGGCCCCGGACCACCTCCACGGCGGCGAGACCGGCGGCGGCATCGGCAGGACCCAGCCCGGTCGTGAAGATGAACGGACGGGCGCGGTTGACCAGCAGGTCGACGAGGTCGCGGGACCCGCACGCCGCACCGCCCAGCGCCCCGAGCGCCTTCGACAGGGTCACGACGCGGACGAGTTCGAGGTCGGGGTGGGCGAGGACGGCGTCCATCGCCGGGCCGAGCACGGCGTGGGCCTCGTCGACGACCAGGATCGCGTCGTGACGGGCGCACACCTCGGCCAGCGCACCGACCGGGGCCTCGTCGCCGTCCATCGAGAACACCGCGTCGACCACGACGAGGGCCCGCGCCGTGGTGCGGTGGGCGAGGAGGTCGGCGACGTGGTCGACGTCGCCGTGGCGGGCGACCGCGATCGCCGAGCGGCTGAGCCGGCACCCGTCGATGATCGACGCGTGGTTCAGCTCGTCGCTCACGACGGTGCAGTCGGGTCCGCCGAGCGTGGCGAGTACGCCCAGGTTGGCGGCGTACCCGGTCGGGAACGCCACCGCGGCGTCGGTGCCCTTCCAGGACGCGAGCGCGTCCTCGAGGTCGTGGTGCACGGGGCGCGTCCCGACGACCAGGCGGCTGGCGGTGGCGCCGGTGCCCCACCGGTCGATCGCATGGTGTGCGGCGGCGACGACCGCCGGGTGGGTCGACAGGCCGAGGTAGTCGTTGGACGCGAACGACACGACGTCGCGCCTGTCGCGCCGGCCGGCCGGCCCGTGGGCGTCGAACGACCTCGTCTCCCGCCACTGCCCGGCCGCCCGGACGGCGTGGAGCTGGTCGGCGATCCAGGCGGCGGGCTTCACGACGCCGGGCCCGTCCCGGGCCGCCGTTCGGCCTCGTCGGCGACGACCGCCGCCATGGCGCCGGTGATCGTCGCGATCTCGTCACCCGTCGTCGCGTACGGCGGCATCGTGTAGAGCAGCCGGCCGAACGGGCGCAGCCAGACGTCGTGGTCGAGCAGCACGGCCTGGGATCGCACCATGTCGACGGGCTCGGCCAGCTCGACGACACCGATCGCGCCGAGGACACGGACGTCGGCGACGCCCTCGGTGCCGCGGAGCGGTTCGAGGCCGGCGCGCAGCCCGGCCTCGATCGCCCCGACCTCGTCCTGCCAGGGGCGGCGCTGGAGCAGGCGCAGGGACGCGAGCGACACGGCGGCCGCCAGGGGGTTGCCCATGAACGTCGGACCGTGCATCAGGGCGCCGGACTCGGCGGCGGAGACGCCGGCGGCGACCTCGGGCGTGCACAGTGTCGCCGCCATCGACAGGTAGCCGCCGGTGAGGGCCTTGCCGACACACATGATGTCGGGGGACACGCCGGCGTGGTCGCCGCCGAACATGGTGCCGGACCGCCCGAAGCCCGTGGCGATCTCGTCGAGGATCAGCAGGACGCCGTGTTCGTCGCAGAGCCGGCGGACGGCGGCGAGGTACGCCGGGGCGTAGAAGCGCATCCCGCCCGCGCCCTGGACCACGGGTTCGAGGATGACGGCGGCGACCTCGTCGGCGTGTCGGGCGAGGAGGTCGGCGAACTCGGCGACGTGGTGGGCCTCGAACGGCTCGCCGAACGCCGGCTCGGGTGCGGGCGCGAACAGCTGGCGGGGGAGGACGTCGGCGAACATCGAGTGCATCCCGTTGACCGGGTCGCACACCGACATGCAGGCCAACGTGTCGCCGTGGTAGCCCGACCGGACCGTGAGGAGGCGCGTGCGCCCGGGTCGGCCGGTGCCCCGGGCGTACTGCAGCGCCATCTTGATGGCGACCTCGACCGACACCGACCCCGAGTCGGCCAGGAAGACGTGGGCCAGGCCGTCGGGTGCGAGCCCGACGAGTTCCTCGACGAGCTCGACGGCGGGCGCGTGGGTGAGGCCGCCGAACATGACGTGGGCGGTCGCGTCGAGCTGCTCGGTGAGCGCCCGGTCGAGGTCCGGGTGGCGGTACCCGTGGATGGCCGCCCACCACGACGACATGCCGTCCACCACTTCGCGGCCGTCGGCCAGGCGCAGGCGGGTGCCCTCGGCGCCGGCGATCGAGATCATCGGCATGGCCCCCGGCATCGGTGCGTACGGGTGCCACACGGTGGCGTGGTCGCGGGCGGCGAGGTCGGCCGGCGCCGGGGGGGAGGGCATCGGCGCACGAACCTAGGGACGCACCGCCCGCCCGGTGAAACGCCGTCAGACGTCGTCGATCGGCAGCCACCCGTGGAGGAGGTGGCCCGTGGCGCGGTCGAGGGCCCAGTGGTGGCCCTGGCCGGGTTGGTCGTGCGTCCGGGAGATCGGCGTCCCGGCGAGGTGGCACCACAGCAACGTGCCGACGCCGCCGTGCCCGACCACCACGACGTCGCGGTCGTCGTCGACCAGGAGGTCCTCCAGCGCGCCGACGATCCGGTGCTGCGCGTCGACCGCCGTCTCCCAGCCGTCCGCCGACGTCGTCGGATCGGCGAAGCACCGGTCGGCCAGCGTCTCGTGGCGGTCGTGCGGGACGAAGCCGGTGGCGCTGCGGTCGATCTCGCCCGTGTCGTCACGGATCTCGACCCCGACGCCGAGGTGATCGGCGACGATCGTGGCGGTCTCGACCGCCTTGCGCTCCGGGCTCGACACGATCCGGCCGGTCGAGCGGATCCACGGCTGGTCCAGCATGGCCGCGACGCGCCGGCGCCCGGCGGCGCTGAGCGGCCACTCGGGCACCGGGACCTCGGGATCGCCCGCGACCTCGGGGTGGGTCACGTACCGCAGCGTGGACATCCCGGAAACCCTGCCACGGCGGCGGCCTACGGTCTCGTCCATGCCCGCACCGCAGTGGTTCTGGCGCTTCCTGTACGACCGGAAGAGCGCGGCGTGGGGGCGGCGACGCGACGAGGCTGCGCACCGCGACCTGGTCGACCGGACCGTCGGCGTCCTGCACGAGTCACTGGCGCACCCGGGCACCGTGGCCGACCTCGGCTGCGGCCCTGGTGCCCACGCGCTGGCGTTGGCCCGCCTCGGCCACGACGTGGTCGGCCTCGACGGTTCGCCCCGGATGATCGAGGTCGCCCGGGCGCGCGCCGCCCGCGACGGCGTCGAGGCGCGCTTCGAGGTCGGCGACGTCGCCGCCACGCTCCCGTTCCCCGATGCGTCGCTCGGCGGCGTGCTCGCCAGCCTCGTCGTGCAGCACCTCCGCCGCCCCGAGCGGTTCATCCAGGAGATCCGCCGTTGCCTGCGCCCCGGCGGACACCTCCTCGTCGTCGCGCCCTCCCGGGATCCGGCGACGGTGCGGAACCAGAGCCGCTACTGGCGTTGGCGCGCCGCCGGCGCCTACCGGGTGCCCGGGGTCGTCCGGTTCTTCGACCAGGCATCGTTGGTCCGACTGGTGGACGCTGGCGGTTTCGACGTCGTGAGGACGACCACCGAGCCGGGCCGCGTCACCGTGCTGGCCCGGCGCTGACCGAGCCCGACCGAGTCGGACGTCCGGGTGCGTCCCATGGGCGGCCCGCAGGTCGGATGCACCCAGTCCTCGACCGTTCCGCTCGCCCTGCCAGAACGGGAGTGGTGCGATGGTGAGCCGGCTTGTAGGCGGGGTTCTGTCCGGGGGCCGGAGCCCCCTGGGTGACCATCCATCTGTGCAGCCCACCTGGCCGATCGGGCGAGCAGCCCGCGGCACGCTTGGCCTTGCTCCGAGCGGGGGTTGCCGAGCCGCCGGTGTCGCCACCGACGCTGGTGCGCTCTTACCGCACCGTTTCACCCTCACCTGTGCGCTGCGTCCCCGGAGGGTCGCGGCGCCATCGGCGGTCTGCTCTCTGTTGCCCTGAACCGACAGGTCGCCCCGTCCTGGCTCTCGCCAGCGCTCTGCTCTGTGGAGCCCCGACCTTCCTCGACCCGTGCCGGAGCACGAACCGCGGTCACCGGTCCGACTCACCATCGCGGCCGCACAGTGTGCCAGCCCGGCGGGAAATCTGCTCAAGCCGGAGCGCCGGACGCCGATGCAAGGACATGTGCGACCAAGGTCCTCCGCGTCCGAACGCGGGGCGTCGATCATGGAACTGGCGCTGATCGCGCCGGTCCTCGCCGTGCTCGTCTTCGGCGTCCTCGACCTGTCGCGTGCGTATCGGCTCCAGATCCAGCTCGAGGCGGCGGCCGGCGCCGGTGCCCGCTTCGCCGAGGTCTTCCCGAACGACGTCGACTGTCCGGGCGACGACGACATCCTCGGTCGGGTGCTCGACGAGGAACCCGGCCTCGACGGCCGGCCCGGCTTCTCGTTCGCGGTCTTCACCGACGACGGCAGCGGGAACCTCACCGCTCCGGTCACCGGCTGCGGGGGCACCGCCGTCGGTGCGGGGGAGCCCGTGCTCATCGAGATCGAGGCCGACTTCGAGATCCTGACCCCGCTCGTCGCCAACATCGTGGGCGACCAGCTGACGATCCGCGGCACGGCCCGGACCGAGGCGCTCGGATGAGGCCTCGTACCCGAGCCGGCGCGCGCGAGGGGCGCCGCGACGACGGCGCCGTGATCGTCGAGGCGGCGATCGGCATCCCGATCGTCCTGATGTTCCTCTTCGGGATGATCGACGTCGGCATGTGGACGCTCAACAGCAACCAGGCGACCAACGCGGCCCGAGACGGTGCCCGGGTCGGCATCCTCGACTACGAGGAGGCCGATCAGGCGGCCAGTGCGGACCGGGCCGCCATCGTCGCCGCCGTGAACGCCGGCCTCGACCACACGGTCCCGGCGTCGCAGATCGACGTCGCCTGCCTCGACCCGAGCGACAACGTGATCAACTGCGCGACCGCCGAGATCGAGCGGGATCAGCTCCGGGTCCGGGTCGAGTGGGACTGGGATCTGCTGACCCCGATCGTCGCGGTGCTCGGGATGGACGAGGCGACGGTGTCGGGGTCGGCCACCCACCGCCTCATCGGCCTCCCCGATTCCGTGGTGTCGTCGCCGTCGAGCACGACCTCGACCACGACGACCACGACCACCACGACGACGACCACGACCGTCCCGTCGTCCTCGTCGACCACGGGGTCGACCACGACGACCACCGCACCGCCGTGCGCGGTCATCGGCTCGGTGAACGTCACGCCCAACCCGGTGATCCGCCGGAACAGCGGGCACCTCCAGTACGACCTGAACATCTCGTTCACGACGAACAACTCGCCGGCGTGCGTCGGCATGAAGGTGCTCGTCGAGGCCCCGAACGGGAACACCTACTACCACACGTGCGGATGTGGTGCGGCGCCCAACCACAGCTTCGTCTACGACAAGAACTGGCACAGCTGGTGGACGGTCGGCATCGGGGTGGTCGCCGCATCGCAGGGCGAGGATCAGCTCGGCCCGACGGCGCTGGAGGTGCGGAAGTGAGCATCCGTCGGCGGTTCGGCGGCCGTCGCGCCGCCCGTGGCGACCGCGGCATGATCCTGATCCTGTTCGCCCTGAGCATCACCGCCGTGGCGGCCGTCGCCGCACTGGTCCTCGGTGGGAGCACGGGCTACTCGGCCTCGCGGAGCTCGCAGAACGCCGCCGACGCTGCGGCGATGGCCACGACCACGGAGATGCGGGCGGCACAGCGGGCCGGCACCGTCCTCGCCGCCGAGAACGTCTACGCGGTGGCGGTCGACGTCGCCTCGGAGAACGGCGCCGACAGCGACGCGGTCGTGTGCGAGGTCGTCGACCCCGAGTACGCGCTCGGCCGCGCCGAGTCCGACGTGATCGGCCCCTGCTACCGGAGCCCCCAGTGGTGGGCGAAGTACGATGACGGTGACCCGCTCACGCCCGCGCCCACGTCGCCCGTGCACGAGTTCGACGCACGGGCGGGCGGCATCCGCATCACCGTCCAGGAGACCCGCGACGTCCCCTTCGGCTTCTTCGTCGAGGGCGAGGACATCACCGCCCGCTCCCGTGCGACCGCGACCGCCCAGCCGCCGACGGAAGGCCGCTCGCCCTTCATGGTGTGCGCGTCGCTCACGGCGATCGGCCATCCGCAGCCGCCGCTGCTCGGCGACCCGGCGTACCCGCCGTGGATCGTGAATCCGGCCGCCGTCGGGCGCAGCTTCGTGCTCTGGGGCAGCGAGATGAAGGACGAGGGCCGCGACTGCGGCAACGGGATCGACGAGATCAGCGCCTGGCGCGGCCTGGTGAACATCGACTCCTTCGCCTCGTATCCCCTCCCGCCGGCGTCGCCCGATCCGGCCAACGACGCCGACTGGTGGCGGATCAAGACGGGCAACAAGAGCGGTCACGTCGAGGACCTCCTCGTCGATCCGGGGGCGTGCACCCTCGTCGCCGAACAGAACGTCCTCGACATCGTCCCGCCCTGCACGCTCGCCGTGCCCCTGTGCACGCACAGCAACAACGCCGAGGGGTCGAGCTACCGCCTCCACTGCGTCTCGATGGCGATGTTCGAGATCACGCACGTGAACAAGGGCAGCGGCGGACCCGTGCCCTGCCACACGAATACGAACAACATCATCTGCGGCACGATGCTCGGCTCGGCGATCCTGACCGGCGGGCAGGGCACCACCGGCGTGCAGGACCCCAACGCGATCGCGATCCTCAAGCTGGTCGAGTAGCCGCGGTCCCGTCGCGCGGCGACGGAACGGTCAGTCGCCTCGAACCGGACAGCGGCGCACGCACCGACAGGATTTTCTCGGCCCGGTGCCGAAATTTCCGAATTGTTCGCTGAAGACGCCGCCGCTTTCGCCGATACCACTCTCCGTGGCAACTCCTGGGGTCTCTTCCGTACCTTCCGTCGTCGCCGATGCGTCGTCGGCTCGCCGGCTCCGCGCCGGCGTGCTCGTCGTCGCGCTGCTGCTCGGGCTCGTCGGCTGGGCGTCACCGGCCGGGGCCGCGCCGGGAGGCGGCACCGCGACCGGATCCGCGAGCACGCGGACGCACGAGGCGACCTTCACCGTCCGCTCGCTGCGCGACGGTCCGGACCTCGGCGCCGTGCGGCTGCTGGCCTCGGTGTCGGGTTCGTCGGTCTCCAGCACCGTGGCCGGCACCATCACCGTCCCCGCCGGCGCCGCCCGGCTCCAGTCCTGCGTGGGCGCCATCCCAGCGGCCGAGGACGCCCCGACGGCATGTGTCACCCGCGACGTCGCCGCCGGCGCGAGCCGCACCCAGACGGTGCCGGCCGTCGAGCACGTCGTCCCGCTCCCGGCGACCGGGCTCCTCGTGATCGGGTTCGTGAGCGTGCAGCAGCGGATCGACGGCGCCTGGACCAACGTGGCGTCGTCGTGGCCGGCGAAGGGCTGGCCCACGGTCCACGTCCCGGGCAACACCGTCGACGGCGTCGTCGACCAACCCGCCCCGCTCGCCGTCTCGACCGAGCGCCCCGCCGGTCCGCACCAGCTCGTCGCGACCCTCTCGGGCTCCGGTCGCGTGCGGCTCGGCGTCGACGGCCGTCGGGTCGGCGAGTTCACGCTGTCCGCCGACCGCTTCGTCGTGTCGGTGCCGGTC
>JBHIXO010000151.1:0-8980 GCA_041984725.1 Acidimicrobiales bacterium
GATCGTGCGGTCGAGGTCGTCGGCCCCCGCGGCGGCGAGCTTGGCCTCGAGCTCGGCCTGGCGCTCACCGATCTTCTCGTAGTCGGCGTCGGGGTCGGCGTACGAGGCGAGGACGGCGTCGTACTCCTCCTGGAGCGCCTGCACCGACGACAACGCCTCCATCACGTTCTCGCGCACGGTCTTGGCCGGGTCGAGGTGGGGCTCCTGGGGCAGGTAGCCCACCGTGTACCCCGGGCTGAGCCGCGCCTGGCCGGAGAACTCGTCGTCGATGCCCGCCATGATCTTGAGCAGGCTCGACTTGCCCGAACCGTTGTGCCCGATCACGCCGATCTTGGCGCCGGGGAAGAACGACAGGGAGATGTCCTTCAGGACCTCCTTGTCCGGCGGGTAGAAGCGGGACACCTTGTGCATGGTGAAGATGAACTCGGCCACGGCGTGACCGTACCGCCGTGCGTCCGTCGTCCCTGCTTCTTGCTGGGCTTCTGGTCGGGCTCGCGCCCGCGGTGGGTCAGGCCGCGTCGGCCACGTGGTGGGCGACGACACCGATGATGGTGTCGAGCCCGATGACGACGTCGGTGTCGTCGCAGACGAGCCACACGGACAGACGGGTGCAGCTGAGCACCGTGCCGGTGACGGACCCGTCGAGGGTGGTGACGGTCACATCGGCGTCGGTCAGTGAGCGGAGCTCGTCGACCGGCGTCCCGACGGACCGGGAGGTCCTGGGGGAGTTCGCCATGGTCATGGTCTAACGAATCGGTCGGCGCAGGTGGTGGTTGATACCGGGATCGTGACGGTCGCGAAACGTCGCCGTCACACGGACGCCCGGACGCCCTGCTCGCCACGTGCCGCCGGGAACGATCCAGGAACGCGCCCGTGGGACCGTACGTCCAGTCGCCGGAACCGCCGGCGGCGCGACTGGAGGAACGATGACGATCACCATGGCGCGCACCGCCGGGCGCCCGCACCTCGCCGAGTGGCTCGTGGCGATGGGTCCCGTGCTGCACAAGCTGGACTACGGCGGCCGCCTGCTGGTCGTCGATGCCCGTCACGGCGAGGCGTCGGCGATGGCGGCGGCGTACCCGCTCGCCACCGTCGCCGAGACCGACACCTCGACGCACGGCGACGTCGCCGGCTCCGGCGTGGAGGCGACGGACTTCGACCTGGTGTGCCTCTTCGCCGGTCTCGGCGGGGTGGCGGAACCCGTCGAGACCGCGCGCTGGGCGCTCGGCCGGCTCCACGACGCCGGCGCGGTCATGGTCGTCGAGCCCTTCGCCGGCGACGCGGGGGTTCGCGGGCCCGTCGCCGTCGGCCGCAGCCTGCTCGATGCCGGGGCCTCGGAGGTCCGCGTCGTCCACACCTCGTCCGACGTCTACGTCCTCGACGGTCGACCGGGCCGCGCCGACTGATCCGAACCCGACCCCGTCCCCTGTCCGATCCCGAACACCCGACCAGGAGCGAATCCACCATGACCGAAACCACCCCACTCTTCGAGCGGCTCGGCGGCCGCGACGGCATCTACGCCATCGCGCGGCAACTCGTCGACAACCACCTCGAGAACCCCGCGATCGCGTCCCGATACGCCACGGCGTCCAAGTCCCGCGACCAGTTGGTGGCGGGCGCGGCCGAGTTCTTCTGCACCGGTCTCAGCGGCGTCGAGACCTACGAGGGCGCATCCCTCGTCGAGGTGCACACCGGCATGAACGTCAGCGACGCCGAGTTCGTCGCCGTCCTCGACGACGCGATCGACGCCATGCGCAAGGTCGGCGTCGGTGACCTCGAACAGGCCGAGGTCCTCCACATCCTCTACGGCATGAAGTCCGAGGTCGTGCACCTCTAGCCACCGCCGTCCCGGGGCGTATCGTCGCGCGCGGTCGCCCCGGGCGCCGCTGGCGCGTCCCGGCCGAGTCGTTCGTGGGGGAGGAGCCGTTGGGGAACTCCGTCAGCACCAGAGACGTGATCGTGGAACTCCTCGGCGGGTTCTCGGTCCACCTCGACGGCCGCCGTGTCGAGGACGCGGCGTGGTCGGCTCGCCGTCCTGCCGAACTGGTGCAGTTGCTGGCCCTCGCCGACGGTCACTCCCTGCTGCGGGAGCAGGTCCTTGAGGCGCTGTGGCCCCATCTCGACCCCGAGGCGGGTGCCGCCAACCTCCGCAAGGCCGCCCACCATGCCCGGCGGGCGATCGGCGAGGACGACGCCGTGGTGCTCCAGGGCGGCGGGGTGTCGCTCTTCCCGGGGCGGACGGTGCGCACGGACCTCGCCGCGTTCCTCGACGCCGGGCAGCGGGCCGTGGCCTCGGGGGAGGTGGCCGATGCCGTCGCCGCCCTCGCCCACTGGTCGGGCGAACTGCTGCCGGACGCGCGGTACGAGGACTGGGCGCGAGCGGACGCGGATCGGGCGCATCAGCGGTACCTCGACCTGCTGCGCACGGCCGGTCGGTGGCGGGAGGTCGTCGCGGCCGACCCGACCGACGAGGCGGCCTACCAGGCCCTGATGCGCGAGGCGCTCGACGCGGGCACCCGGTCGTTGGCCGTGCGCTGGTACGGGCGCCTCCGGCAGGTACTCGCGCGCGAGCTCGGCGTGAGCCCCGACCCGGCGTCCGTCGCCCTGTACGAGCGGTGCATCGAGGGTCTGCCCCCCGTCGAGACCGAGCTGGTGGGTCGCGAGGTCGAGGAGTCCGCCGTGCTCGCTGCCTTCGACGCCGGCCGCGGTCATCGCGGGGGAGCGGTGCTGGTCCGAGGTGCCGCCGGCATCGGCAAGACGGCGTTCTGTCGGTCGGTCACGCGGCGAGCCGAGGCCGCCTGCTGGACCGCACACTGGCTCGACGGTGCCGAGGGCGGGACGGCGTACCAGCCGCTCGTCGGGCTGATCGAGCGGATCGTGCTGGCGAGGCGCGAGACCCTGACCTCGGTCCCCGACCACGTGCGCTCCGTGCTGGGCGTGCTGACGCCCGTCGCGGGTACGGCGTCGGAGGCACCGGGGCCGTTGTCGCGCCACCAGGTCGTCGGCGTCCTCGAGCAGGTCGCGCGGATCGGGGAGCGCCCGATGGTGTTCGTCCTCGACGACGCCGACGTCGCCGACGACGCCACGGTCGAGGCGCTCGGCCACGTCGCCGCGTCGGTCCACGACGCCGTCGTGGTGCTCGTGAGCCGCGACGTGCCGACCGGTGGGGGACTGGCCCAGGTCACGAGCCGTCTCGCCCGGAGCGACCGGCTGCTCGACGTGGAGCTCGGCCCCCTCGACCCGGACGCCGCCGCCGACCTCGTGGCGTCGATCGCGGGCCGCGACGTGCCGGACGACCGCGTCGACGACATCGTTCGTCGCGGTGCCGGCAACCCGTTCGTGGTCGGCGAGCTCGCGAAGGCGGCCGGTCCGGCGCGCCGCAGCTTCCCGGTGCCGTCGCCGAGCGAGGTCGTGACCGGCCGGCTGGTACGGCTCGCCGCAGCCGACGTGTCCGTCCTGCGACGGCTCGCGCTCGCCGAGGGCGACCTCGACGTCGACCACGCCATCGCGCTCGGTGGCGGCGACGAACACGACGTGCTCACCGTGCTCGACCGGGCGCTCGACGCCGGAGTCGTGGTCGTCGACGGCGAGCGGTACCGCATCTTCCACGACCTCGTACGCGACGCGCTCGCGGAGCAGCTCGCACCTCACGAGCGATCCGCCGTCCACCGGGACGCGGCACGCCGACTCGCCGACGCCGGCGCGGCACCGGCGACGATCGCCCGCCACTGGTCGGCGGCCGGTCGGCCCGCCGAGGCCGCGCCGTGGTTGGTCGAAGCGGCGCGTCACGCCATGGAGCTGGGTGCGTTCGTCGACGCCTGCCGCAGTCTCGACGAGGTCCTGGCCCACGCTCCGGACCACCCGGTCGCCAACCGGCTCCGCGCCGAAGCGCTCGACCTGCGGGGCGAACCGCAGGCGCTGGCGGCCTACGACCGGGCGATCGCCGTCGCCCCCGCGATCGAGGCCCAGGATCTCGTGGCGATGCGCGCCCTCGCCCAGATCAAGCAGGGCGACCCCGTCGGCGCACTGGCTGCCATCGAGGGGGCCACTCCGACCTCGGTGATGGGGCGCCTGAGCGAAGCGCTGACCTACGCCGGCGCCGCTGCGCTCGGTGTCGCCGATCCGGCGTTCGGGACGGTCAAGGCGGCGGAGGCGCGACGGATCGCGCTCGCGTCGGGGGACACCTCGGCGATCGTCATCGCCAGTTGGGCGCAGGCCGCCGCGGCGCACGCCCGGGGTGAGCTGCACGATTCCGTGCTCGCCGACCTGCGCGACACGAGCGACATCCCCGCCCTCGCGCTCCGGGTCTTCGACGGACAGCTCTGCATCACCCAGCGGTTCCTCTACGGGGCCCGTCCCTACGACGACGTCATCGCCTTCGCCGACAACCTCGCCGACGAGGGTGCCCGACTCGGCGCCGCCCGGGCCCATGCGTTCGGGGTCGTCCTCCGAGGCGAGGCCGAGCTCCTCGCCGGTCGACTGGACGAGGCCGAGGACGACCTGCAGGAGGGCGGCCGGCTCCACCGCCGGATCGGTGGTGCCACCGGGGAGGCACTGAGCCTGCAGCGTCGCGCCGAGCTGGCGATCCACCGCGGCGATCGCGTCCGGGCTGCGGCCCTGCTCGCCGAGGCGCTCGAACTCGCTCGCGTCACCGACATCGGCTTCCATCTCCTCGACCGCATCTACGGCACACGGATCGACCTCGCGGACGACCCCGAGGAAGCCCGGGCGGCGGTCGACGAGGCCGCCGACGCCGTGCGCGGGCCGCTCGAGACGTGCCCGGGCTGTCGCATCACGTTCGCGGTCCCGGCGGCCATCGCGTGCGCACGGGCGGGCGACGTCGAGGCGGCGCGCGAGTACGCCGCCGCGACCGAGTGGCTGGCGCACACCGTCATGCGGTTGCCCGCCTGGGATGCGGCCCACGAGGAGGTGCTGGGCCACCTCGCTGCCGCCGAGGGTGACCGGCAGCGCGCCGTCGAGCACTTCGCCACGGCTGTCGACGGGTTCGCCGCCGCCGGTCAGCCGCTCGATCGGGACCGGTGCGCCGCCCTGGCCGCGCCCGCCTGACCGCCGCCGATCTCGGGAACGGTCGTCCCGGGGTCCGGCGGTACGCTCGGACCGTGGCTGACTCCAAGTCCCCCGACCTCGTCGGACCCAACTCCTGGATGGTCGACGAGATGTACGAGCAGTACCTCGCCGACCCCTCGTCGGTCAGCGAATCGTGGCGGGACTTCTTCGCCGACTACTCGCGCGACATCGACGAGACCGAGCCCGTCACGCCGGTCGCGCCCGTCGGCGGCAACGGTGCCACCGCCGCACCCGGCCCGGCGCCCGCCGCGCCCGCGGCCGCCCCGCAGGCGAAGGCCGAACCGGTCGACGAGCCCGGCGAGCCCATCCGTGGCGTGGGTGCGCGGATCGTCGAGAACATGGAGAAGAGCCTCGGGGTCCCGACGGCGACGAGCTTCCGCAACGTCCCGGCGAAGCTGCTCGAGGTCAACCGCGCCGTCATCAACGGCTACCTGGGCCGCACCCGGGGCGGCAAGGTCAGCTTCACCCACCTCATCGGCTACGCCGTGGTCCGCGCCATCGCCGACACGGTGCCGGCGATGAACAACACGTACGCCGTGGGGTCCGACGGCAAGCCCCGCATCATCCGCAACGATCGCATCGGCCTCGGCATCGCGGTCGACCTCGAGAACGCCGACGGCTCGCGCTCGCTGCTCGTGCCGGTGGTCAAGGATGCCGACACGCTCGACTTCAAGGGCTTCTGGGCGAACTACGAGGAGCTGATCCGCAAGGTCCGCAACAAGAAGCTGAGCCCGGACGACTTCGCGGGCGTGACGGTGAGCCTCACCAACCCCGGCACCATCGGCACGGTCCAGTCGGTGCCGCGCCTCATGCCGGGCCAGGGCCTCATCGTCGGCGTCGGCTCGATCGACTTCCCGGCCGAGATGCAGGCCGCCGACCCCGAGACGCTCGCCGACCTCGGTATGTCGAAGGTCATCACGGTCACCTCCACCTACGACCACCGCATCATCCAGGGTGCCGAGTCGGGCATGTTCCTGAAGCGGGTGCACGAGCTGTTGCTCGGCGAGGACGGCTTCTACGAACACATCTTCCGGGCGCTCGACGTGCCCTACGAGGCCGTCAAGTGGCGCCAGGACGTCCGCCCGGTCGACCAGGTCACCCACCGCCTCGAGAAGCAGATGGCGGTGCAGCGCCTCATCAACATGTACCGGGTGCGCGGCCATCTCATGGCCGACCTCGACCCGTTGCGGTGGCGCGAGCCCCAGATGCACGTCGAGCTCGACCCGCTCACCTACGACCTCACGATCTGGGACCTCGAGCGCGAGTACCTGACGGGGGGTCTCGCCGGCCGCGACAAGATGACCCTGCGCCAGATCCTCAAGGTGCTCCGCGACGCCTATTGCCGCACGGTGGGCATCGAGTACATGCACATCCAGGATCCCGAGCAGAAGGCGTGGATCCAGGAGCAGGTCGAGGGCGTCTCCGTCGAACTCGAGGCCGACGAGCAACGGCACGTGCTCGGCCGTCTCAACGCCGCCGAGGCGTTCGAGAAGTTCCTCGCCACCAAGTACGTCGGCCAGAAGCGGTTCGGGCTCGAGGGCGGCGAGTCCGCCATCGTCATCCTGGACGCCGTGCTCGAGCAGGCTGCGGCCGCCGGCATGGACAAGTCCATCCTCGGAATGGCCCATCGCGGCCGTCTGAACGTCCTCGTGAACATCGCGGGCAAGAACCTCGACCAGCTCTTCTCGGAGTTCGAGGGGCACATCCCCGAGGGCTCGGTCCAGGGCGGCGGCGACGTCAAGTACCACCTCGGCCAGGAGGGCGTGTTCGAGTCGCGGCTCGGCGGGTCGATCCCGGTCGAGCTCGCCGCCAACCCCAGCCACCTCGAGGCCGTCGACCCGGTCGTCATCGGCATGGTCCGCGCCCTCCAGGACCAGATCGACCAGCCCGAGGCGTTCTCGGTGCTGCCGATCCTGATCCACGGCGACGCCGCGTTCGCCGGCCAGGGCGTCGTCGCCGAGACGCTGCAGATGTCCGACATCCGCGGCTACCGCGTCGGCGGCACCGTCCACCTGATCGTCAACAACCAGATCGGCTACACGACGACGCCCGACGCCAGCCGGTCGGGCATCTACACCACCGACGTCGCCAAGATGGTCCAGGCGCCGGTCATCCACGTCAACGGCGACGATCCCGAGGCCTGCGTCCGGGCCGCCCGCCTGGCCTTCGACTTCCGCCAGCGGTTCCACAAGGACGTCGTGATCGACATGGTCTGCTATCGGCGGCACGGTCACAACGAGGGCGACGACCCCAGCTACACCCAGCCGCTGATGTACGCCAAGATCGACCAGCACCGGTCGGTCCGCAAGCTCTACACCGAGTCGCTCGTGCGCCGCGGCCACATGACGATCGAGGAGGCCGAGGAGGCCCTCGACGACTTCCAGGACCGCCTCCAGGTCGCGCTCGACGAGACCCGGTCGTCGGCCCCCGACGAGTGGATCGCCGCCGAGCCCGAGCCGGCCACCGGCGTGCGACCCCACATCGACACGGGCGTGTCCCGCGACGTGCTCGACCGGGTCTTCGCCGCGCTCGACACCGCGCCCGACGACTTCAACGTCCACCCGAAGCTCGCCCGCCAGTTCGACGCCCGACGGTCGATGTGGGAGGGCGGCGAGGTCGACTGGGGTCTCGCCGAGAGCCTGGCCTTCGGGTCGCTGCTGGTCGAGGGCATCGACGTGCGCCTCGCCGGACAGGACTCCCGTCGGGGCACGTTCGCCCACCGGCACGCCACGCTCCACGACCACGTCAACGGCGAGGAGTACGTGCCGCTCGCCAACATCAACGACGACCAGGGCAAGCTCTGGATCTACGACTCGCTGCTGTCCGAGTACGCCGCGCTCGGCTTCGAGTACGGCTACTCCGTCGAGAACCCGAAGGCCCTCGTGGCCTGGGAGGCCCAGTTCGGCGACTTCGTCAACGGCGCCCAGATCGTGATCGACCAGTTCATCGTGGCGGCCGAGGACAAGTGGAAGCAGCAGTCGGGCCTCGTCATGCTGCTGCCCCACGGCTACGAGGGCCAGGGCCCCGAGCACTCGTCGGGCCGCATGGAGCGCTTCCTGCTGCTCTGCGCCGAGGACAACCTCCAGGTCGTCAACGCGACCACGTCGGGCCAGTTCTTCCACCTGCTGCGCCGCCAGATGCACCAGGACGTGCGCCGGCCACTCATCGTCTTCACGCCGAAGTCCCTGCTGCGGGCCAAGGCCGCCCGGTCGAGCGTCGAGTCGCTCGTCACCGGGTCGTTCGAGGAGATCCTCCCCGATCCGGCCGAGCTCGATCCCGCCGACGTGCAGCGCATCGTGCTGTGCTCGGGCAAGGTCGCCCAGGACGCCATCGCCGCCCGCGACGAGCGCGGGCTGCCCGTGGCCGTCGTGCGCGTCGAGCAGCTCTACCCGTGGCCCCGCGAGATGCTGGCCGAGGAGCTCGGCCGCTACCCGAACGCCCACCAGCTCATCTGGCTCCAGGAGGAGCCCGAGAACATGGGGCCGTGGAACTTCGCCAGCCGCCGCCTCTACGAGGGCTTCGGCGACAGCCACAAGATCCAGCGCGTCTCCCGCTTCGAGTCGGGCTCCCCGGCCACCGGCTCCAACGCGATCCACAAGCAGGAGCAGGCCATGATCATCGACAAGGCCCTCACCTACTGAAGCGTCGCTACCCGTCGAGGGCGACGGGGAGGCGGTCGAAGCCGCGCAGTGTGAAGCCGGTGCGGCGGGGTGGCTCGGGGTCGGTCAGGTCGATGTGGTCGAAGCGGTCGAGCAGGCCGCGGAGGACGATGCGGCCCTCGGCCCGGGCCAGGCTCGCGCCGAGGCAGTAGTGCGGCCCGACCGCGAAGCTGAGGATGGGCGCGTCGTGGCGGGCGAGATCGAGGCGCTCGGGGTCGGCGAACGCCTCGGGG
>JBHIXO010000152.1:0-8976 GCA_041984725.1 Acidimicrobiales bacterium
GCGCCACCTCCTCCCCGTCCCCGACGGGCTGTCGTGGGAGCAGGCGGGCGGCTTCGCCGAGACGTTCACCACCGCGCACGACGCCCTGTTCTCCCAGGTCGGGTTGGGCATGGGCGAGCGGGTCTGTGTCCACGGCGCCGCCGGCGGCGTGGGCACGGCCGCGGTGCAGTTGGCGGCCGCCACCGGCGCGGTCGTGACCGCGACCGTCCGCGACCCCGAGCGACGCGACGCCGTCGCCGCGCTCGGTGCGCACCACGTCGTCGACCCGGCCGAGTTCGTCGACGCCGGACCCTTCGACGTCGTCCTCGAGTTGGTCGGCGCCCCGAACTGGCCCGGCAACATCGAGGCGCTGGCTCCGTGGGGTCGCATCATGATCATCGGCGTGGGCGCCGGCCCGAAGACCGAGCTGTCGCTGCTCGACCTCATGCAGAAGCGGGCCACGATCCGGGCGTCGACGCTGCGGGCCCGGCCGCTCGAGGAGAAGGCGTTCGCCGCCCAGGCGATGATCCGCCACGTGCTGCCCCTCGTCGAGGCCGGCCGACTGACGGTTCCGGTCGAGGCGACGTTCCCGATGGCCGAGGCCGACACCGCCTTCGACCGCTTCGCCGCCGGCGGCAAGCTCGGCAAGATCGTGCTCGTCGCGTGAACGCCGCCGTCGAGCCCGACGCCGGCGCCGTCCGGGCCCGGAAGTGCTGGCGGACGCTCGAGCCGTACCACGGCTTCGTCTACTTCGCGCCCGAGGCCCACGAGGAGTACGCCGCGCTCGGGTTGCGGGGGCGCAGCGGGTACTTCGTGTCGCGCTCGGCGGCGATGGGGGTCGTCAACGCCGCCACGGTCACGGCCACGTTCTTCAACTTCGACCCGCAGGTCGTCGATGAGGCCGTCGCCGGCACCGAGGGCGTCGACCGGGGGGCGGTGCTCGACGCCCGGCTCCGCGCCGTCGACCGGGTGCTGACCCGCACCCTCGGCGACGACGTCGACTCGCCCGCCATGATCCGCGCCGCCGAACTCGCCTGTGCCGCCGCCGTCGGGCTGCCCGAGCTCAGCGCGGGTCGTCCGCTCGCCGCCGCCCACGCGTCGCTCCCGATCCCCGACGCACCCCACCTCGCCCTGTGGTGGGCCGCCACCGCACTGCGCGAGTTCCGCGGCGACGGCCACCTCGCCGCCCTCGTCGACGGTGAGCTGCTCGGGATCGACGCGCTCGTGCTGCACGCCGCGTCGGGCGAGGTCGGGCGCGAGACGCTGCAGACGACCCGCGGATGGAGCGACGAGGCGTGGACCGCCTCGGTCGAGCGCCTGGCCGGACGCGGTCTCGTCGATGCCGACGGTGCCTTCACCGACGCCGGTGCCGCGTTGCGCGCCGCGATGGAGGACCGCACCGACCGCCTCGCCGCGCCGGCCTGGTCCCGGCTCACCGACGACGAGGGGGCCGAGCTGCGGGCGCTCGTCCGCCCGTGGTCCCAGGCCGTGTTCGCCGGGCTCGCGCCCGGGTAGCAGGCACACCGGTCCGGGCGGCCCGTGATGCGACCGGCCGGCAGCGGATTGCGTACCGTCGCACCATGGACTTCGAGTGGGCTCCCGAGCTGCTGACCCTCGCCGACGAGGCCCGGGAGGTCGGGCGGAAGGCCGCCGAGACCCGACCGGCGCGTGAGGACTCCTGGATCGCCCAGTCCGACCGAGCGTTCGGCAGGGAACTGGCCGCCCGCGGCTGGCTCGGGATGACGTGGCCCACCGAGTACGGGGGCGGCGGCCTCTCGGCGCTCGAGCGCTTCGTCGTGTTCGAGGCGCTGATCTCCGAGGGCGCGCCGATCGCCACGATCTGGTTCGCCGACCGCCAGATGGGCCCGACCCTGCTCGAGTACGGCACGCCCGAGCAGCGGGAGCGCTGGATCCCCGGCATCCTCTCGGGCGAGTCCATCTGGTGCATCGGCATGTCCGAGCCCGACTCGGGCTCCGACGTCGCCTCCCTCTCCACGAAGGCGGTCCGCGACGGCGACGAGTGGGTCGTGAACGGCCAGAAGATCTGGAACTCGGGCGGCGCCCACGCCGACTGGATCTACCTCGTCGCCCGCACCGACCCCGACGCCCCCAAGCACAAGGGCCTGTCGGAGTTCATCGTCGACATGTCGTCGCCCGGCATCACCGTGAAGCCGATCCGCGACATGACCGACGACGACCACTTCTGCGAGATCTACTTCGACGACGTCCGGGTCCCGGCCGCCAACATGGTCGGCGAGGAGAACAACTCGTTCCGCCAGATCATGCGGCAGATGGAACACGAGCGCGGCGGCATCGACCGCTACGTCTCGAACCACCGCCTCTACCGCGACGTCCTCCCCCACGCCGCCACCGACGACCTGTACGTCCGCCAGGAGATCGCCCGCATCGAGACGATGTACCGGGTCGGTCGACTGCTCGTGTTGCGCGAGACCCTGAAGCAGGCGCCGAAGGGCTTCTCGGCGGCGACGAAGTGCATCGGCACCGAGTTCGAGGTCCGGGTCGCCGAGTTCTGCGCCGCCGCGCTCGGCCCCCACGCCACCATCGCCGACCCCGGCCTGTCGTACCGGGTGAGCCGCAACATCGCCTACGCCCCGAGCTACAAGCTGGCCGGCGGCACCGTGGAGATCCTCCGCAACATCCTCGGCGACCGGGTCCTCGGCCTCCCCCGCGCCTGACTTCTGGCAGGACGAACGGAACACCCTCCAGTCTCCGGGTGGGGTCAGAGGCGGCGGACGTCCGGGGGTGGGGGCGGGCCGGGCTCGGCGAGGACGAGGTCCACGTCGACGATGTCGGCGCGGTCGGCCCGGACGATGACCGGGTCGCACGTGAGCTCGGCGACGGGGGCGGCGGCGTCGACGAAGGCGGCGAGCCGTCCGACCAGGTCGACGAGCTGGCCCCGGGCGACGGGATCCAGCACCTCGTCGAGGCCGCTGTCGTCGACGAGCTCCACCGCGGCGAGGTCGGTGAGCGGCAGTGCCCGACGGGGCGGTTCCGAGAACCGACCGGCGCCGCCGCCCGGCCCGACCGTCACCACGGGCCCGACGATCGGGTGCGTCCGGATGGAGATGCGGACGTCGGCGCCCGAGGCGACCATGGGCTGGAGCACGAGCGGCCAGGCGTCGTCGCCGAGACCGGCGGCGATGCCCGTGGCAGCGTCCCGCACGTCGTCGGGGTCGTGGAGGTCGAGGGCGACGCCGTACGCCTGCGTCCGGGCCCCGGGCTGCCGGTTGACCGACTTCAGCGCGACCGGCCCGTCGGCGAGGAAGCGCTCGACGACCGGGTCGGCGATGCCGGTGTCGTCGACCACCGTGTGGATCGGGACGGTCTCGATGCCGCCGACCGCGAGCAGCGTGCGGGCCTGGTCGGGACCGACGCGACCGGGACCGCGTCGCACGAGGGCGTCGGCTGCTGCGGCCGCCACCGCGTCGGCACGCTCGAGCACGAGCACCTCGCCCGCGCCCTCGCCTCGTAGCCAGGAGGCGTAGCGCACGTAGCGGCCGAGGGCCAGGGCAGCGTCGTCGGGGAAGTCGAAGACGGGCACGCCGGCGTTGGTGACCGGCGGATGCGGCCCGTAGACGGCGGCGACGATCGTCACGTCGGGGTGGGTGGCCGATACCCGGTCGAGCATCGCGGCGAACGGTCCCGGCTCCTCGGCGAGGTACGGGGCGTGGACGACGAGGGCGGTGTCGACCTCCGGGTCGAGGAGCGTGGCATCGAGCACCGCCTCGTAGTCCTCGGGGGTCGCGTCGTAGGGCAGGTCGACCGGGTTCGTGACCGGGCGGCCGTGGAGGCGCTGCTCGTCGATCCGACCCGTCGTCGTCTCGGCGAGGCCGACGATGCGGAGCCCGCCCGCGACGCACGCGTCCGCGGCCATCGACGAACTCCCGCCCGAGTTGCCGATCACCACGACGCCGTCGCCCGCGGGCACCGGTTGCGACGCGGCGACCCGTCCGGCGTCGAGCAGCGCGTGCACGGTGGGGACGCGGATGACCCCGGTCTGGCGGAGCAGGCCGTCGATGGTCGAGTCGTCGAGCCAGCCGTCGTCCTGGGCGCCGGTGAGCGCGTCGAGCGCCGCGCCCGACCGCACCGCGAAGACGGGCTTGCGGCGGGCGACGGCCCGAACGTTCACGCCGAAGCGGCGCGGGTTCCCGAAGGACTCGAGGTACAGCAGCACGACCTCGGTGCGATCGTCGTCGATCCAGTACTGCAGCAGGTCGTTGCCGGACAGATCGGCCTTGTTCCCCACCGCGACCACGTTGGAGAAGCCGAGGCCGAGCGCTCGGGCCCGGTCGACGATCACGGCACCGAGCGTCCCCGACTGGCTGAGCAGCCCGACCGGGCCGGGGCGGGCCTGCAGGTCGGCGAACGTCGCCACGAGGCCGACCCGGGGGTCGGTGTTGACCGCGCCGAGGCAGTTCGGCCCGAGCAGTCGGACGCCGAACCGCCGGGCGGTGGCCAGCACCTCGTCCTGGAGTCGCCGGCCCTCGGGGCCCGACTCGGCGAAGCCGGCGGAGATGACGATGGCGGCGCCGACCCGCGCTCGACCGCAGTCCTCGATGATCCGAGGCACCTCGGCGGCCGGCACGCTCACGATCGCGAGATCGACCGGGTCCGGCACGTCGCCGATCCGCGGGTGGGCCTTGATGCCGGCCACGCTGGCCGCCTCGGGATGGACCGGGTGCACGATGCCCCGGAAGGGCGTGGCGAGCAGGTTCCGCAGCACCTGGTGGCCGAGTCCGCCCGCCTCGCGGCTGGCGCCGACGACGGCGACGACCTCGGGTTCGAGCAGGCGGGCCACCGACTGGCGCTCGGCGCGCCGGGCCCGACGCGCCATCGCGGCGGCGGCCTCCTCGTTCGGTTCGATGTCGAAGGCGACCTCGATCACGCCGTCGGCGAACTCGCTGCGCGCCCCGAAGCCGGCCTGGGTGAACACCCGCAGCATCCGCCGGTTCTCGGGCAGGACGTGCGCGTCGAAGCGGTCGATGCCGACGTCGCGGGCGTAGGCGACGAGGTACTCGAGCAGCAGCGTCGCAATCCCCCGCCCGCCCATCTCGTCGTCGGTGAAGAAGGCGACCTCGGCCGACGCCGTCCCGGGATAGCGGTCGTAGCGGGCGACGCCGAGGAGCGAGTCGTCACGGGTGGCGACGAACGCCATCCGGTCGACCCCGTCGACGTTGGTGAGGCGGGCCACGTCGGCGTCGGACAGCCGGGGACGCGGACTGAAGAACCGGAAGTAGATCGACTCCCGAGACTGGCGCTCGTGGAACGCCAGCAGGGCGGGACCGTCGTCCGGTGCGATGGGGCGGACGACGGCCGTCGTGCCGTCGGCGAGGACGACGTCGTTGCGCCACCGCGGGTCGGTGAGGAATCCGGGACCGGCGGGGACCTCGTCGTCGCTCACCGTCCGGACGCTATTCGACGGCCGGTAGCGTGCGGGCGGTGCGGATCCGTGTCGTCGCCCTCGCCGTCTGCGCCGCACTGCTGGCGCTCGCCGGGTGCAAGGAGTCCGACCTCACCCTCGCCGACGGCACCCCTGGCCGCACCGACGGGCCACCGGTCACCGGCGATCCGAGCGTGGCCCTCGACGATCCCGACGACGTGGTCGACGCGGCCCTCGAGGACCTGCGCACCTACTGGGACGACGCCATGCCCGACACCTACGGCATCGCGTTCGAACCGCTGAGCGGTGGGCTGGTGCCGTACGGCCCGACGTCGAGCATCCCCGACTGCGGCCCCGAGACCCTGCGCTACGACGACGTCGCCGAGAACGCGCTGTACTGCCCCGCCGACGACTACATCGCCTGGGACCGGGTCGCGCTGATCCCGACGCTGCAGGACCAGTTCGGTCCCCTGACCATCGGCGTCGTCATGGCCCACGAGTACGCCCACGCCGTGCAGAGTCGGGCCGACGTGGTCGGGGCGACGGTGACGATCGAGCTGCAGGCGGACTGCTTCGCCGGCGCATGGGTGGCCGACGTCCAGGACCGCCTCGCCACCTTCTCGACCGAGGACGACGCCCTCGACCAGGCGGTCGCCGGTCTGCTCGAACTGCGAGACGCGCTCGGCGTGGCGGCCGACGACCCCCAGGCCCACGGCTCCGGGTTCGACCGCGTGGGCGCGTTCCAGGACGGCTACGAACGAGGACCGTCGACGTGCGCGACCTACGAGGACGAGCCACCGCCGGTGGTGGCGATGCCCTTCAGCAGCTTCGACGACCAGGTCCAGGGCGGCAACCTCCCCCTCGACCAGCTCATCGAGCCGCTCGTCGCCGACCTCGAGTCGTTCTTCACCGCCCTGCTCGACGAGCTCGGCGCGACCTGGGATCCGGTCGACGACATCGTGCCCCTCGACCCCGCCACCGACGTCGTCGACTGCGGGAGCCGGCGCATCGAGGGTGACGAGCTGCGTTTCGCCGGCTTCTACTGCGTCGACGACGACACGGTGTACCTCGACAACGTCGAGCTCGTGCCCGCGCTCGACGAGATCGGCGACTTCGCGTTCGGCGGCGAGCTGGCCCGCCTCTACGGCTTCGCCGCCCAGGTCCACCTCGGTCTCGCGGGCGACAGCAGGAGCGAGGGGCTGCACGCCGACTGCCTGACCGGCGTGTTCGCCGCCGCCGAGTTCCTCCAGCAGATCCCGGACCAGTCGCTGATCCTGTCGCCGGGCGACCTCGACGAGATCATCATCGCCTTCCTCGCGTTCGGCGGCGAGGCCGACGTGAGCGCGTTCGAGCGCACGACGGCGTTCCGGGGCGGCTTCGTGGACGGCATCGCCGCCTGCGACGGCCTGTTGTAGGCCCGGGCGTCAGGTCCGGCCGGCGCGGGCGCGCCGGCTCTCGCGCACGACGAGCAGGGCGATCACGCCGACGCCGCCGATCACGAGGAAGAACAGCGTCGCCTGCAGCGCGCCGCCCCGGTCGCCGGCGTCCTGGGGCGCGACCCCCTGGTCGGGACGCGGGATGATGTCGGGCGCGGGGGGAAGGGTGGTCGTCGTGGCGGTCGGCTCCTGGGCGCCGGTCGGGGCCGTCGACGCGAGCGGACCGGGCGCGCCCACGACGACGGCGATCGCGAGGACGACGGCGGCGAGACGGCGGCACACGCGCCCATCGTCTCCACTGGTCGCCGCAGCCGGCAAGTCGCCCGGACGCGACGATCGGACCGGGTGGACCCGGTCCGATCGTCGGTCGTCGTGGGGCCGGCGGGTGCCGGCGCCCGTCAGCGCTTCAGCTTCGGGGCGGGCGTCTCGCCGTTCACGACCTTCTTGAAGGCCATGCCCGGCGTCACCTTCGGGACCTTCTTGGCCTTGACCTTGATGTTCTCGCCGGTCTGGGGGTTGCGCGCCGTGCGGGCGGCGCGCTTGCCCTGCTCGAACTTCAGGAAGCCGGTCCAGGAGATGCTGTCCTTGCCGGCCTTCGTCGTGGCGAGCACGACGTCCTCGAACGCGGCGAGCACGTCGCCGGCGACCTTCTTCTCGACCTCGGCCTGCTTCGCGACGGCGTCGATCAGCTCGCTCTTGTTCATGATTCCTCCGGAGCGGGAGTTGACGTGGGGTGTTGCCCGCAGTCTGTCCGCCCGCGGCGCGACAGGCGCGGATCCCCGGTGCTGGTGGGGATCCGGGCGCTCAGAGGACCTGCACGCCGACCCGTGCCGTGTGCGACCCGACCGTCACCGTGCGGCACCCGAGCGCGCGATCGGCGAGGCCCTCGGGGTCGACGGCGGTGACGCAGACCTCGTGCGCGCCGGGCAGCGCGAGCACCCGGTAGCGGAAGCCGTGGTCGGGGCCGAGGTCGGGGTGGGCGGCGGCGACGTCGGACCGCGGGAGGTCGGCCGCGATCGACGCGGACGTGTCGCTCACCTCGATGCGCACGCGGATCGGTGCCGAGGTCTGCGGGTCGGCCGCCCAGCCGTGGACGGTGACGTGGTAGGTACCACCGGAGACGAGGTCGACGGCGCCGTGAGGCTGGGACGCCGCCGGGTCGAGCGCCCGGAGGTCGGCGGCGGGCGGTGCCGCCGCCGGCGCACGGAGCGGCGCCGGCGCCGGCCTCCCGGCGAGGTGGGCCAGGCCCGCGAGGTCGCCGGTGCGGTACGCCGGGGCGAGGAAGCTGCGCGAGTGCATCACCTGGATCTCGCCGTCGTGCTCGTGGTCGTAGTGGGCGAGGCCCATCGTGTGCCCGAGCTCGTGCCGGAGCGCGTTGCCGATGTCGACCGCCGGCCGGTCGAGCAACCGCGGGTTGACCCAGATCCGACCGTCGGTGATGACCCCGTCGCGGATGGTGGGTCCGCCGCAGGCGAGCCACGACCCCGAACACGACGAGGTGGACGACACGACGACGTCGATCTGGCCGTGGCCCGGTTCGACGCGACGAACGGTGCCGGGCCGGATCACGAGCGGCACGGCGGCCCGGGCGGCGTCGTCGGCCGCGGGCCCGAGGTGCGCCCGGACCGTCTCGATCCCCTCCGAGGCGACGAGGCGGATCTCGTAGCGGTCGAGCAGGTCCGGCTCGCCCAGGGTGGCGTAGCCGTCGTGGACGACGACATCGGCGCCGCCGGCGCCGCTGCCCTTCGCCTGGACGTCGCTGTCGCCCGGGCCGGCGTCGGCACCCTCCACGTCGCCGAAGACGACGAAGTCGCCGTCACGCACGACGAGCTGGACGGAGGCGTCATCGACCACGGCCCGGGCGGCGTCGGCCAGCGCCGCGAGGCCGGAGCCGGCGTCGTCGGCCTGGGCCGGCGGGGTGACGGCGGCGGCCACCGCGAGCAGACCAGCGGCGAGGAGCGGCGCGACCGCGCTCGTCCTGCCCCTCGTGCGCCCGACCCGGTCCGCCATGGAACGATCGTGCAACGTGGCGCGAACGCCGCGCATCCGTCAGCACGCACATTGCGTACGAAATCTCGCAGCGATGCCGGTCCTGCCGGAACTTCGGCACGCTCCGTGTCACTTGCCCGTCAGCTGGTCACCGATGGTGCGGAACGGTCG
>JBHIXO010000153.1:0-8911 GCA_041984725.1 Acidimicrobiales bacterium
GGTGGTGCCGCCGGTGCAGAGGATGTAGAGGTCGTCGGGGGAGCGCGTGACGTCGGGCGGGGTCGCCGCCGCGCCGGCGAGCGCGTCCTCGTAGCGGACGGCCCCCTCGACCAGCGGGCCCTCGCCGACCTGGAGCAGGGTGCGCAGGTTCGGGAGCTTCGGCAGCACGGCCGACAGCGTGTCGGCGAAGCGGGAGTCGAAGACGATGGCGTCGGCCCGGCAGTTGTCGAGGAGGTAGAGCAGCTCCTCCTCGACGTAGCGGTAGTTCACGTTGAAGGGGGCGACGCGCGCCTTGAACGCGCCGACCATCGACTCGAGGTACTCGTTGCCGTTGTAGAGGTAGATGGCCAGGTGGTCCTGGTGCGACTCGTGACCGCCCAGGCCGTCGCGCTCCGATCGCGCGCCGTGGCCGGCACCGTGCAGCACGCCGGCGAGTCGGTTGGCCCGCTCGTCGAGCTCGCCGTAGGTCAGGCGTCGATCACGCCAGACGACCGCCTCCTGGTCCGGGATGGCCGCAGCCACGGCCTCGAACACGTCCGCCAGGTTGTGGTCCATGAATCCCCCAAAGACCCCTCGTGGTCACCGATCGGGGCGACGCTACGGGTCGGCGCCGAGGCCGGAGAAAACGCGCCGACGCCCCGGGAGGTTCAGGAGAACCAGATGCGCTGGTACTCCTTGGAGTCGTTGTGCAGGAGGAGGGCCACGAGGAGGATCTCGAACATCAGGTTGATGATCCCGGTGCCCAGGACCGCGTCGAGCCCGCCGACGAGGAATCGCAGCGCGAACGGCAGGAACGCCATCGCCACACCCAGTTGGTAGCCCCACCGCTTCTCGTTGGCGATGCCGAACCCGGCGGCGACCTGGCCGGTCACCACGGCGAGCCCGATCACGCTCGCGAACCCACCGAACAGGAACGTGAAGGCCGCGTTGAGGTACAACAGGATCACCGCGTTCCCCAGCGTCTGCGGGAGCGAGTGGTTGATCCACCGGGTGGTCTGCATGTCCGACAGTTTCGCAGGTCTGGCGCTGGGCGCCGGCGCAGGGACCCGCATGCGGCCCCTCTCCGCCGAGCGCCCGAAGGTGCTGTTCCCGGTCGCCGGGGTCCCACTCGTCGACCACGCGCTCGGGCGGTTGCGCACCGTGGTCGACGACGTGGCCGTCAACGTCCACGAGACCCAGGACCAGCTCGTCGAGCACCTCGAGTCACCCACCACCGGCCCGGTCCGGATCTCCCTCGAGCGGGGCGAGGCGCTGGGCACGGCCGGGGCCCTGGCGCCGCTGCGCGACTGGATCGCGGGGCGGGCCGTGGTCGTCGTGAACGGCGACACGTGGTGCCCCGGCTCGCTCGCGCCGCTGCTCGACGGCTGGGACGGCGAGCGCATCCGCATCCTCGTGCCCGGCGGCGGTCGGTTCGGTCCGACGAGCCCCGTGGCCGGAGCGCTCATGCCGTGGCGCGACGTCGAGCGCCTCGAGGCCCGTCCGACCGGGCTGTGGGAGGTGTCGTGGCGGGCGGCGGTCGAGGCCGGGCGCGTCGAGACCGTCGCGTCGTCGGGCCCGTTCCACGACTGCGCCGATCCCGGCGACTACCTGGAGGCCAACCTCGAGGCCGCCGGGGGCTCGTTCGTCGGCGCCGGGGCCGTGGTGCGGGGCACGGTCGAAGAGAGCGTCGTGTGGTCCGGGGCCTTCGTCGCCGAGGCCGAGCACCTGCACCGCGCCATCCGCACCCCGGCGGGGCGGACGGTCGTGGTGCGCCGCCGCCTGCGCCGCGACCTCGTCAGCGACGCGCCGGCGGGCTGACCGCCACCGCGGTCGTGGCGCCGTCACCGTGGCCGGCGAGGTGCTGGGTGCGGAGCTGGCCGCACGCGGCGTCGATCTCGGTCCCGCGGTTCTGGCGGATCGTGGCGTTGACCCCGATGTCGGCCAGCAGGTCGCGAAAGGCGCGGACCCGGTCCGGCGGGGTGCCCCGCACGGGGTAACCGGGGGTGGGGTTCAGGGGAATGAGGTTGACGTGGGCCCGCACGGCGCGGGCGCAGTCGGCGAGTTCGTGGGCGTCGCGGTCGCGGTCGTTGACGCCGTCGATCATCGCCCACTCGAACGAGAGGCGGCGGTGGGTGGCGTCGACGTGGAACGCGCACGCCTCGAGCAGGCGGGCGATCGGGTACCGGCGGTTGAGCGGCACCAGTTCGTCGCGGAGCTCGTCGTTGGCGGCGTGCAGGGAGACGGCGAGGTTCACGGGCAGCGACTCGCCGGCCAGGCGCTCGATGCCGGGCACGACGCCGACGGTCGAGATCGTGAGGTGGCGGGCGGACAGGCCGATCGCGCCGTGCAGGCGCTCGACGGCCGCCCAGGTCGTGTCGTAGTTCGCCAGGGGTTCGCCCATGCCCATGAACACCACGTTCGAGAGCCGTTGCGGACGGGCGGCCCGGGCGGCGACGACGACCTGCTCGACGATCTCGCCGACATGCAGGTGGCGTTCGAAGCCGGCCTGGCCCGTGGCGCAGAAGCTGCACGCCATGGCGCAACCCGCCTGGCTCGACACGCACACCGTCGCCCGGTCGGGATAGCGCATGAGCACGGTCTCGACGGTGGCGCCGTCGTGGAGCTGCCAGAGCCACTTCACGGTGTCGCCGTCGTCGGACACCGACTCGGTGACCGGGGCGAGGGCGACCGGCAGGTCGTCGGTCAGGCGGGCGCGCAGCGCCTTGGGCAGGTTGGTGACCTCGGCGACGTCGTCGAGCCGCTCGTAGAGGCCCTGCCACACCTGGTCGACCCGGTAGCGCGGCTCGCCGGCGAGGAGCTCGGCGAGCTCGTCCCGGTCGGGCTGGTAGCGGGTCGGCATCGCCGCGAGGGTATTGGCCCTACGCTGGACCCGTGCAGGCCGACGATGCTCCCGTCAGCGCCGAGGCCCATCCCGGCCACACCCACCGCGACGTGCGGGGTGGTGCCGCCCGGGCTGCGGTCTTCGGTGTCAGCGACGGGCTCGTCTCGAACGTGGGTCTGATCCTCGGCGTCGCCGGCGCCGACCCGGCTCCCGGCGTCGTTCGCGTCGCCGGGCTGGCCGGACTGGTCGCCGGCGCGATCTCGATGGCGGCCGGCGAGTACAACTCGATGCGGGTCCAGGCCGAGCTGTTCGAGCGCGAGGTCGACGTCGAGCGCCACGAGATCCGCCGGCGCCCCGCCGCCGAGCGCGAGGAGCTGGCTCGGCTCTACCGGTCGCGTGGCGTCGACGCCGACGCCGCCGGCGCCCTGGCCGACTCGGTCATGTCCGACGAGGAGCTCGCCGTCCGGGTCCACGCCCGCGAGGAGCTGGGCATCGACCCCGACGAGCTCGGGTCGCCGATGGCCGCCGCGGTGTCGTCGTTCGTGGCCTTCGCCGCCGGCGCGGTCGTCCCGCTCGTCCCGTGGTTCCTCGGGTCGGGCGGCGCGGCGACGGTGGCCTCGCTGGCCGCCGCCCTGGTGTGTGCAGTCGTGATCGGCGTCGTCATCGCCCGGTACACCGAGCGCCCGACGGTGCGCGCCGTGGTCCGTCAGGTGCTGTTCACGGCCGTCCCCGCCGCCATCACGTGGCTGATCGGTTCGGCGGTCGGGATCGGGGTCTGATCCTCAGCGCGTCGCCGGGGTGATGTCGCCGACGAACGCCCGGTTCGTGTGGTGGACGGTGAAGCCCAGGTCGCGGTACAGCCCGACCGCCGGGGTGTTGTCGGCGTCGACGTAGAGCATGCCGACGTCGACCGAGCGGGCGAGGTGGGTCAGGCCGGCGACGGTGAGCGCCCGTCCGAGCCCGGCGCCGTGGAAGTCGGGGTGCACCGCGATCACGTAGATCTCACCGAGGCCCTTGGCGGGCTGGGACGGGATTCCGGGGGCGGGTTCGTGGATCTTGGTCCAGCAGAAGGCGGCGAGCCGACCGTCGCGCTCGTGGAGCAGGAAGCCCTCGGGGTCGAACCAGGGCTCCTGCTCGCGGTCGTGCACGTCGTCGAGCGTCCAGCTTCCCTGTTCGTTGTGCCACTCGAACGCCGCGTTGTTGACCTCGAGCCACGCCTCCTCGTCACGGCCCGGCACGAACGGGCGGGTGACCACGTCGGTCTCCTCCGCGGGCGGGAGTGGAACCCGGAGCTGCAGGAGGTCTCGCCCGGCGTCGAGTCCGACGAGCGAGGCGATCCGGCGGTGGGCGTCGGTCGGCTCGTACACCCAGTAGTGGACGTGTCCACCGCCCTCGGCGGCGATCAGGTCGACCCCGGCGCCGAGCAGCCGCGGCGCGATGATCATGGCGTCGTACCGGTGGTGCGGGTCGATCACGAGGTCGATGGCCCACGATCGCTGCCCCCGGGTCACCTGGGCGTAGGCGACCAGGTGGTCGTGGCCCCGCTCGCGCAGGACGAGGCCCGCGAACTCCGACCGGCCGCCGTGGGCGGCGTCGACCCAGCGGTGCTCGTCGATCGGACGGTGGCCGTCGGCGCGGTGGACCCGATCGATCAGGTGCTCGACCTCGCGGACGTCGTCGTCGTCCAGCTGGCGCTTGATCTCGAGGTCGGCCACTCGCGGCAACCTACCGATCGACGGGAGCGCGCCTCGCGCCCGTCGGCGCCGCCGTGGGCCCGTCGACCGGATCGGCGCCGGCCCCGTCGAGCAGCTCGAGCCGGACCGACGGCCGGTCGCCCCGCCGGGCCTTGGCGGCGTACATCGCCCCGTCGATGCGGCTGATGAGCGCCGACGCCGAGTCGCCGTGGGTCGGGTAGGCGCCGACGCCGATCGACGCCCCGACGACCACCGTCCCGACGTGGCCGCCGAGCTCGATCGGAGCGTCGAGCGCCGCGGCGAGTTTCCGGGCCGCCGCCGAGCGCTCGACGTCCGAGTCGACCCCGCGCAGGAGCACGATGAACTCGTCGCCCCCGACCCGCGCGACGACGTCGGTGTCGCGGACCGCGTCGGCGAGACGGTCGGCGACGGCCCCGAGGACGAGGTCGCCGACGGCGTGCCCGTGGTGGTCGTTGACCGCCTTGAAGTCGTCGAGGTCGACGAAGACGAGCGCGAACCGGTCCTGCTTGCGGCGGGCGGTGGCGATCATGCCGTCGAGCTCGGCCTCCAGGTGCCGGCGGTTCGCCAGCGCGGTCAACGGGTCCTGGCGCGCCTGGCGGCGCACGGTCTCCCGCTCCCGCAGCAGCAGGACGAGCAGCAGCGCCAGCGCAGCCGACACCGCGATCGCGGTGCCCCGCAGGAGCGGGGTACGGGTCGCCGACGGGCGGAGCTCCGGCCCGGCGTCGGCCGCCAGTTCCCACCGACCCTCGGGGACGGCGACGGGTTGGACGACGTCGGCGTCGTCGAACGCCGCCTGGTCACCCGTGATCGGGATGGCGGGTCCGTCGTCGGGTACGGCGCGCAGCGCCCAGGTGACGGGGGCGTCCTCGACCCGGCCACGCACCTCGGTGAGCAGCGCGTCGACGTCGAGGACCAGGCTCACGATCCCCCAGTACGAGCCGTCGTCCAGGAACACCGGCGTCCGGTTGATCAGCCCGGTCCCGCCCTGGCGGAGTTGGAGCGGCCCGGCGAGCACGGTGCGCCGCGTCACCATGGCCCGGCGCACGTCGACCCACTGCTCGGGGACGTCCTCGTAGGCCAGCCCGAGCGCCGCCTCGTTGCCCGCCAGGGGGTAGACGTGGCTGATCACGTTGTCGGGCGCGAGCCCGATGTTGCGGATGTGGTCGCCGCGGTCGAAGACGTCGGCCAGCAGGGCCTCGACCTGCTCGTCGGTCCCGAGGTCGGGCAGGGCCTTGGCGTACCCCGCGATGCCGACCGCCAGGTAGAGGGTCCGGTTCAGCTCGGCCTCGACCGTCGCCCGGATCGCCGACGCCTCGCTCTCGACGCGGGCCACGGCCTCGGTCCGGGCGCCGCGTTCGTCGCGGGAGACCAACCACTCCGCCACGCCCGACAGGAGCGCGAACGTGAGGAGCCCGACGAGCGCGATGCGCCACGAGCTGCGCTCCCCGTTCCGCTGACGGCCGTCCACCGGACGAGTCTCGCACCATGGTCGGCGGCCGGGCACGGCGCGGCGCGGTCGTCGTGCGATGGTCTGCGTAGATTCGGACCGGATGTCGTCGATGTCCACCCGACCGGGTCCGCCACCGGGCCGGCGTCGCCCCCGGAGTGCCGGTGGGCGGGGCCGGGTCGCCGCCGAGATCCTCGCCGACGAGTACCCGGGAGGGCCGGTCGAGCTGTGCGAGCTCGCCCACACGAACCCGTTCGAACTGCTCGTCGCGACGATCCTCTCGGCGCAGTGCACCGACGAGCGGGTCAATGCGACGACCCCGGCGGTGTTCGCCCGGTGGCCCGACGCCCACGCGCTGGCGGCGGCCGATCCGGCCGAGCTCGAGGAGGCGGTCCACCCGACCGGCTTCTACCGCCAGAAGGCCGGCTCGCTCCTCAAGGCGTCGGCCGCCCTCGTCGAGCGCCACGATGGCGAGGTGCCCGAGGAACTCGACGACCTCGTCGCCCTCCCCGGCGTCGGCCGCAAGACCGCCAACGTCGTCCGGTCCGTCGCCTTCGACCGGCCCGGACTCCCCGTCGACACCCACGTCGGCCGCGTCGCCGTCCGGCTCGGGCTCACCGAGGCGACCGATCCGGTCGCCGTCGAGCATGAGATCGGGGCCATGGTCCCGGCCGCCGACCGGGGCCGGTTCGCGCTCCGACTCATCCTCCACGGACGCCGGGTGTGCACCGCCCGCCGCCCAGCGTGCGGGGAATGCGCGCTCGCGTGGTTCTGTCCGGGTTTCGACCCCGGAAGGGGCGGCCCGTCCGTGCCGCGCAGGAAAAAGTCGCGCGAAATCTCGTGAGATTGGACGCATGCCCCGCCACTTTCCGCTATCGTTTCTCTCAGTCCAGGTTCCCGCCACCTGAGACTGACGCGTCGTCAGGGATCCGCCGCCCGGCGACGCACGCGATGGCGCCCACTCCCACCCGGGCGCCATCGCCATTTTTGCGCTCGGGTCCGGTCCACGAGACCGGGCCCGGGACGCAGGACCGTCAGCGCTCGATGCGGACGTGCTCGGCCACGAGCGCGCCGATGATCACGAGGTCGACGACGACGAGGAGCACCACCCCGTCGACGGCGCCGCCGACGCCGAACGCGGCGGCGGCGATGAGGGCACCGGCGGCGATCCGCTCCCACGCCGGCACGTGGAAGGTGCGCCAGACCCCGGCCGCCACGCCCAACACGGCCAGTGCCAGTCCGCCGGCGAGCATGGCCCGGAACGCGACCGGGAGGGTCTCGTCGGGATGGAGCGCGATCTCCTCCACGCCCGCCGCGGCCACGATGATCCCGGCCACGATCGGCAGGTGCGAGATCGTGTAGACGTCGCGGGCGAACCGGCCCCGCTCGCGGTCGCCGTCGACCGCCTCGCCCCGGTGCTCCAACGCCGGGCTCACCCGGTCGAAGTACGCCCACCACAGCGCGCCGGCGAACACGCCGGTGGCCGCCAAGGCGACCGCCGTGGTCGCGGGCAGGCCGGCGCCGGTCTCGAGACGCTCGACGACGGGGGCGCCGATGGCGACGATCACCTCGCCGAGGGCGATGATGATGATGAGTCCGTGGCGCTCGGCGAAGTGCCCGGTCCGCACCACCCACTCGCCCTGGCCGGCCAGCACGAGCGCGACCACGATCACCGCCACGGCGACCAGCCAGGCGACGACCCGGGCGCCCCCGTCCAGGAACGAACCGGCGATCACGACGGCCATCGCCACCAGGCAGGTGCCACCCCAGCGCACGGTCGCGGCCCGCACCGGCGAGCCGGGCGGGAACGCCATCCGCATCGTGAGCAGGGCGATCACGAAGATGACGGCGAGCGAGCAGGCGAACAGGGGCCCGCCGTCGTCGAAGGCGGTCGAGACCGAGGCCGCCATCGGCACGCTGGCCGCGGTGGCGACCAGGAAGAGCAGGCGGACCGTGCGGCCGTTGCCGGACACGGCGTTGGCCGACCACGTGTACTGCGACCACGGCAGCCACATGAGCACGAACAGGAGCGCGGCCTCGCCGACGCCCGCCCAGTCGGGATGGTGGACGAGGAGGCCGACGAGCTGGGAGTACGCCAGCACGAAGACCAGGTCGAAGAACAGCTCCACTGGGTCGGCGGTGAAGTCCTCGGTCGTGTCCGGGACGGTGATGCCCTTCACGGCGAGCCTCCGGGGGACGGGCGGCCGGCTCGCGGTGAACCGGTGCGCGGGTTCAGATGCGTGATCGGAGCCGGTCGAGGCGCCTCGCCGCCGTGCGCAGCGACCGCTCGACCTCGTAGAGCCCCGTGGAGATGGGGTCGTCGGGGTCCGAGTCGCGGCGATCGGCGATCTGCTCGATCCGATGGGCGAGCTCCTCGACGGTCTGCTGGATGGACGAGAGTTCGGCGCCGTCGGAGCTCACGGTCGCCCTTTCTACCGGCCCGTCGAAGGCACTTCTGCCGCTGTCGGGACCACCGGTAGCCTCGCCCGGGTGACCGGACCGCTCACCACGCTCGACCTGCGAGGCACCGAGACGTCCGATCCCCATGCCCTGCGGCGGGTCCTGCCCCGGCCCAAGGCCGCCGAGGAGCCGCCGATCGAGCAGGTGCGCAGCGTCATCGAGCGCGTCCGCGTCGACGGCGACGACGCCCTCCGGGCCATGACCCGCGAGTTCGACGGCGTCGAGATCGACGCGATCCGCGTGCCCGACGACGAGGTCGCCGGCGCGCTGGACCGCATCGCCCCCGCGCTGCGGGCCGCGCTCGAGACCGCCCACGCCAACATCACCGCCTACCACCGGGCCCAGCTGCACGAGGCGGCCCGCTACGAGCGGGACGGGCTCGTGGTCCGCGAGCTGCGCCGACCCGTCGACCGCGCCGGGCTCTACGTCCCCTCCGCGCTGGCGCCGCTGCTGTCCACCGCGCTCATG
>JBHIXO010000154.1:0-8904 GCA_041984725.1 Acidimicrobiales bacterium
ATCAACGAGGTGCTCGAGGTCCACACGATCACCGGCGGCGGCGACCTGCTGTGCCGGGTCGTGGCGCCGAGCAACACCCTGTTGCAGGACGTCATCGGGCGGATGCTCGCCTCGGGCGGCATCGTGCGCAGCACCACCCAGATCGCCATGACGACCCAGATCCCGCTGCGCATCCTGCCCCTGGTCACCCAGGAGGAGGACTTCGGGTGATTGGCCGGGCCTCCCGCAGGCCCGTAGCGTCGACGTCGTGACCGAGGCCGCAGCGACGGGCGTGCACCTGCTCGCCCACCAGGGTGGGTGGGACGAGATCCTCTTCGTCCTCGCCCCGCTCGCCATCTTCGCCGGGCTGCTCGCCCTCGCCCGCAAGCGGGTCGCCGAGATGGAGGCCGCCGACCGGGACGGCGCCCGGCCCGACCCCGGCGTCGACGCCGCGCTCGGCCTCGACCCCGACGACGACCGCTGAGCGGCCGGAGCATGCACCTCTCCAACGGCCTCCCCGAGTTCGACGCGGTCACCCTCGACGTGGGTGGCGTGTTCGTCGTCCCGGAGCACCGTCGCCTGGCCGAAGCCCTGGTCGGCGCGGGGCTCGACGTCGCCGTCGAGGCCATTTGGGACGGCCACTACCGGGCCATGCACGGTGTCGACGCCGACCAGTCGCCGGCCGAGACCTTCGACGCCTACGTGCCCGCCTTCTGCCACCACCTCGGCTACCGGGACGACGACCTCGACCGGGCGGTCGCGGCGGTCGAGTCGCTGTTCGGGCCGTCCGGGCTGTGGGTGGAGCCGATCCCGGGCAGCCGGGAGGGCATCCGGGCGCTGCACGACGCCGGCATCCCGATGGCCGTGGTCAGCAACGCCGACGGCACCGTCGCCGACATCCTCGCCTCGGGCGGCATCTGCCAGGTCGGGCCGGGTCCGCACGTCCCGGTCGTGGCCATCGTCGACTCCGGTGCACTGGGGATCGCCAAGCCCGACCCCGCCACCTTCGCCCCGGCCCTCGAGGCGCTCGGCACCGAACCGGGTCGCACCCTCCACGTCGGCGACTCGGTGCACTACGACGTGCGGGGCGCGCAGGCGGCGGGGATGCTCGCCGCCCACTTCGACCCGCGCCGGCTGTGTCCGCTCGACGACCACCCGCACCTGACGGCGCTCACTGACCTGCTCGGTTGAACCCCGTCTCGGAGGCGACCGCCAGCACCGCCGCCACGAGCAACACGCCCCCGATCGAGGCCCGCAGCGACGTGGCGTCGGCCACCCCGCCCACCAGCACGGGCGAGGCGAGGAACCCGATGCGGGCGCCGACCGACATCACGCCGATGCCCAGCCCGGCCGGGACGCCGGCGGTCCCGGCGGCGGCGAGGTAGATCGCCGGGAACAGGACCGACGCGCCGAGCCCGCACAGCGTGAAGCCGACGAGCGCCACGGCGACGCCCGGCGAGGTGGCCACGACGGCCACGCCGATTGCGGACGTGGCGATCGCGACCCGGAACAGGCCGTGGCCGCCGAGACGGTCGGTGGCGCGGTCCCCGAACAGGCGGCCGAGCACCATGCCGGCCGACACCGCGGGCAGGGCCAGGCCCGCCACACCCGGGGAGGCGCCGTGCACGTCGGCGGCGAAGACGGCGCCCCACTCCCCCGGCGCACCCTCGACGACGGCGACCGCCGACGCCAACGCCGCCAGCAGCACGAGTAGGGTCGACCGACGGGCACCCGTGGCCGCCGGCTCGGGCGGGTCGTCGCCCTCGACGAGATCGGACGCCGTCGCCAGCGTCGCCACCACGAGCACCAGACCCACGAGCGCGAGATGCACGGCGAGGTCGATCCCCAGCGCGGCGGCGCCGGCCGCCGTCGCACCCCCGACGAGCGTGCCGATGCTCCACGCCCCGTGGAAGCGTTGGTTGACCGAGCGTCCGGCCCGCCGCTGGGCCATCGCGGCCTGGACGTTCATCCCGATGTCGGCGGTCACGTCCACCGCGCCGAGGACCAGGAGCGCGGCGCCGAGCGCGACGCCGCTCGACGCCAACCCGATGGCCGGGAGTCCGATCGAGAGCAGGACGGCGGCCACCACGCTGGCCCGCCGGCTCCCGATGCGGTCGACGAGCCGGCCGGCGCCGACGCTGGCCACCAGTCCGCCGAGTCCACCGCAGAGGAGGACGAGGCCGAGTTGGTCCAGGCCGAGCCCGAGGTCCTCGCGGACCTCGGGCACGCGCGGCAGCCACGACGAGAACGTGGCGCCGTTGACGAAGAAGGCGGTGGTGACCGCCCGGCGGTGCGAGCCGCTCACGCGGTCCGCGACACCGTCAGATCTCGGGACCGGGCCGGCCGGGACCTACGGCGTCGTTGCCCGCCATGTCGGCGTTGGGTCGGGCATCGGCCATCAGCCGGGCCACGATGTCGCGCATGGCGGTCGGGTCGTCGACGTTGTCGGCGGTCGGGCCCTTGTGCCACGACTCGGCGATGGCGATCTCCGGGCCGTGCACCTGGAAGACCCGTCCGGTCACCTTGGCCGACTCGGGCGAGGCCAGCCACACGCAGATCGGGGCGATCCAGCGCGGCGACTGCGCCTCGCGCTCGGCCTCCGACGGCGGTTCGGCCCGCAGCGGCTCGGTGAGACGGGTCAGCGCGCCGGGCGAGATGGCGTTGACGGTGATGCCGTAGCGGGCGAGCTCGAGGGCGGCGATGATCGTGAACCCGGCGATGCCCATCTTCGCCGCGCCGTAGTTGGTCTGGCCCGGGTTGCCGTAGATGCCCGACACCGACGTCGTGTTGATGATGCGGGCGTCGTTCGTCTCGCCGGCCTTGGCCCGCTCGCGCCAGTAGGCGGCGGCGTGCCGGGCGGGGGCGAACGTGCCCTTGAGGTGCACCTGGACGACGGCGTCCCACTCGGCCTCGCTCATGTTCACGAGCATCCGGTCGCGCAGGATGCCGGCGTTGTTCACGAGCACGTCGAGGCCGCCGAACTCGTCGACCGCCTGGCGGATCATGCGCTCGGCGCCGTCCCAGTCGGAGACGTCGTCGCCGTTCGCCACGGCACGGCCACCCATCGCCTCGATCTCGGCGACGACCTCCTGCGCGGGCATGAGGTCCGAGCCCGTCCCCTCGGGCGATCCGCCCACGTCGTTCACGACCACGGCGGCGCCGTGCTCGGCGAGCATCAAGGCGTGTTCGCGGCCGATCCCGCGGCCGGCGCCGGTCACGATCGCGACCCGTCCGTCGCACAGTCCCATGTCGTCGTCCCCCTCGGAGGTTGTGATCCCCGGCACACGCCGGTGAGCGGCGGAACCTACCGTGGCACGCTGCACGGGATGCGAGACCTGGCGGACCTCCCCAAGGCGCACCTGCACCTGCACCTCGAGGGTTCGATGCGCCCGGCGACGCTCGCGGAGTGGTGCCGCCGCGACGGCGTCGACCTGCCCCCGCTCGGCCGGTACGACGACTTCGGCGAGTTCATCGTCGCCTACCGCACGGCGAGCGACGCCGTGACGAGCTGGGACGACCTGGCCCGACTCATCGACGAGGTCGTCGAGGACGCCGCCGACGACGGCTGTCGCTGGATCGAGCCCGCCTTCTACCCCGCCAACCACGTCGACCGGCTCGGGCCCGCGGAGGGCATCTGGGAACGGGCGATCGAGTTCGGCCGGGCGAGCGCGGCGCGCCATGGGATCGGCGTCGGCTGGATCGCCCCGCTGAACCGGGGACGGCCCGACGAGGCCGGCGCCGCCGCCGACCTCGCCCTCGGACTCGCCGCCGACGGTGCCCCGATCGTCGCCCTCGGCCTGCACGGCGACGAGACCGCCCACCCCGCCGAGGTGTTCGTCCCGTGGTTCGAGCGGGCCGCGGCCCTCGGCCTCCTCGCCGTCCCCCACGCCGGCGAACTGGCCGGCCCGCGCTCGGTCGCCGACGCGATCGACCTGCTCGGCGCCGACCGCGTCCAACACGGCGTCCGCGCCGTCGAGGACCCGGCGCTCGTCGCTCGGTTGGCGGCCGCCCCCGTCACCCTCGACGTCTGCCCCAGCTCGAACGCCGTGCTCGGGGTGTACCCGCTCGACGAGCACCCGCTCGTGCGGCTGCGGGCCGCAGGCATCTCGTGTTCGCTGAACGCCGACGACCCGCTGCTGTTCGGGCCCGGCATCCTCGCCGAGTACGAGCTGGTCCGCGACCGGATGGGCGTCGACGACGACGGCCTCGCCGATCTCGCCCGCGCCTCGATCACCGGCTCCGCCGCGCCGCCCGACGTGCGGGCCGATGCCCTGGCCGGGATCGACGCCTGGCTGGCGACCTGATCAGGCCCGGGTGCGCTCCCGACCCCAGTGGGTCGTGGCGCCGGCCCGCTGGAACCGCTCGGGGCGGTCGTCGGGGCCGAGGACGTTCGTGGCCAACCACAGTCGCTTGAGGAAGCGGACCTGCCCGGAGGCGGCGTCGTCGACGTAGCCCCGGCGTCCGTGGAGCACGTGGTAATTGTTGATGAACTGGATGTCGCCGGGGTCGAAGCGCATCTCGACCTGGAGATCGGGGTCGGCGACGATGGCGTCGAGGGCGTCCATCGCCTCGATCTGGGCGGGCGTGAGCCGGGGGGCGTCGGCGTGGCGCTGCGACGCCTGGATGTAGGGCCGGATGTAGCGCACGAACAGCCGCGCCCCGTGGCGGGTGAACACCGGCACGGCGTAGTAGGGCCGGCTGCCGTCGGCCTGCTCGCCCCGGAAGTCGTAGGGCAGCGGCTCGTACAGCTCGGCGGCGAGGTCGGGCCGGGTGCGGGCGAGCTCGTTGTGGGCGGCCAGGACGTTGGCGATGACGCTCTCGCCGCCCGACACACCCGGGTGCAGGCACAGCAGGCCCACGAGGTCGGAGCCGTCGGAGTGGAACGTCAGCGGCGCGCCGCCGATCTCGTTGCCCCGGGCGGTGGGGTCGTCGTAGGTCTTGCCCTGGTCGCGGACGTCGCCGAGCAGGTGGCCCTTGTGGTTCTGGGGCCACGGATCGCCGAGGTGGACGCCGATCCCCCAGTAGATCCACGACGCGTCCTCGTAGCCGAGTTCGTCGACCGGCAGGCCGCTGATCCGGGCGAAGCCCCGCCCGTCGACCAGCTCGCGCTCCATCGCGGCGATGCGCCCCGCCACGGTGGGCAGCGGGAAGTCGGCGGCCGTCACGTCGAGCACCTCGTCGGTGACCGAGCGGGCGTGGGCGAGCGCGGCGCGCAGCTCGTCGATCTCCGCGGCGGACAGCCGCCACGTCCAGGCCTCGGCGTCGGCGATGTCGCCCGCCCGCCAGGCCGCGTGGTCCTCCAACGGTTCGACGTCGACGATGCGCACGGAACCCCCTCGTTCGCCGTGACCTTCTCGTCGTGACCCTAGGCCGAGGAGCCGGTGGCGCACCGCCGGCACCGGAGTTCAGTCGACGAAGCGGCACCAGTCGTCGAGGGGCATCCGGTCGGATTCGAGTGCGTTGACCGGGGCGTCGGGGTCGGCGTGGCCGATGGCGACGCCGCAGAAGATCATCTCGTCGTCGGGGGCCCCGACGAAGTCGGCGACCGCCTTCGGCCGTGCGGCCCAGGCCTCCTGCGGACAGGTGTCGAGGCCGGCCTCGGTCGCGAGGAGCATGAAGGTCTGCAGGAACATGCCGAGGTCCGACCACTGCGGTGGGCCCATCCCCCGGTCGACGAAGCAGAACAGGGCGGCGGGGGCGCCGAAGAACTCGAAGTTCTTCGCGACCTGGGCCAGGCGGGCGGCCTTGTCGTCGCGCGGGATGCCGAGCTTCTCGTACATGGCCTCGCCGAGCGCGAACCGGTTGGTGCGGTACGGCTCCCACAGGCTCGGCGGGTAGACGTCGTAGGCCGGCTCCTCGAACGGCGGCCGCGCGGCGAGGTGCTCGAGGAACCGCGGCATCGTGGCGGAACCGACGACGTAGATCCGCCACGGCTGCACGTTGCCGCCCGAGGGCGCCCGCGCCGCCAGCGTCAGCAGGTCGGCGATGGTCTCGTCGCTCACGGGCTCGTCGGTGAAGGCCCGGATCGACTTGCGGCGGCGCACGGCTTCGCTCACGTCCATCCGGGCACCCTGGCAGACCCCGACGCGGCGTGCGAACCGGGTCGCGCCGCGCACGGCCCGACCCGGTTCCGCCGTCACGTCACGGCACGGAGCGGACGAGCGGGGTGTCCGACGTGCGGCCGAAGTTGAAGAACACGTCCACCGGTCCCGAGCTGTTGCTGTTGCGCAGCAGCCACCCGTTGTAGGTCGCGGCGCGGGCGCCGATCGTGTCGGTGCCGTCGCCGTCCCAGTCGCCGGCGAGCGGGATGTTCGCCGTCGTGCTGAACCGGAAGCTGATGTCGGAACCCGACGTGTGCGTGTTCGACAGGTGGAACCAGTTCGACGCCGCCCGGCGCACGCCGATCGTGTCGTCGCCGTCGCCGTCCCAGTCGCCGACGATGAGGTGATCATCGCTGAGACCGAGCGGATAGGCGTACTCCGGTGCGCTGTTGTCGAGCTGGTCGTTCAGCCGGAGGACGACCCCGCCGGCGGGCCGGTAGCCGACGGTGTCGATGCCGTCACCGTCCCAGTCACCGACGATGCCCGTCGCTCCGACGGTGCCGAACTTGAAGCTCATGTCGGTCGGCCCACCCATGGTGTTCGTGATGTGCCACCAACCGTTGGCCGGGTTGAACACTGCAGGCGTGTCGAGTCCGTCGCCGTCCCAGTCACCGAAGAACTGCTGGTAGCTCGAGGTGCCGTAGCTGAACTGCGAGTCGGCGGTCCCCGAGGTGAGGCTGTCCCGCAGGAGCCAACGGCTGCCACGCGTCACCGCCGGCAGGTCGGTGCTGGGCGGCGCCGGGTTGGGCTCGAAGTCGTAGACCGTCTCGCTGCCGAGGACGGTGATGCTCAGCTGGTCGGCCGCACCGGAGAACGTGCCGTTCCAGCCCGAACCCGCGTTCACACCGAAGCCGCCGAGCACGATGGCATCCGGGTTGTTGGCGACGATCGTGTCCCACGAGACGAAGCAGTTGAAGGCACAGACGCCGGGGATGTCCCGGGTCGACCACCAGCCGCCGCCGAACGCCGTCGTCGACGGGGCCATCGTGTCCCAGGTCTGCCACGTGTCGGTGGCCAGCGCGCCGGGCCCGTACGGGTAGACCGGCTCGTAGACCAGGGTCGAGAAGGCGTCCACGCCGATCGAGCCGTCGGTGTCGATCTCGAGGTTGATCGAGGGGTACTGCGCCGCCGGGTTGGTCGACGAACTGGCCCGGTAGGTCGCGTACTCGATGTCGTCGATGTCCGCGAGTCGCGTGCCGATGTGGTCGTAGTTGAGCAGCGCCACCTTGTCCGCGCTGCCGGTCATGGCGATCTGGTAGCTCCCCACGCCGATCGGCGGCGTGCCGGGCCCCTCGTCGAACGTGCCCGTGCCGGCGTTGCGCTCCGTCTCGAGCCAGTTGACGCCGACGTCGTCGTCGTTCACGACGTCGACGGTCGCGTCCGGGATCAGCAGCTGGTGGTCGTCGACCGGCACGTCGAGCCCGTCGGAGATGAACGTGAACCAGCCGTAGCGGTTGCCGCCCACCTCGGCGGGGATCGTGTCGGCGGTGCTGCGGCGCGTGGTCGAGAAGACCTCGAGCCCGCCGTCGTCGAGGAGTCGCAGGTCGACGGCGAGCACGCCCCCGTTGTCGCGGAACCGATGCTGCATCGTGTACCAGCCGGCGGTGGTGATCGCCACGTGGTCGATCGTCTCCAGGTCTTCGCGGGGTGCGCCGTTGGAGTTGTTCGACCCGCCGACGAGCAGGTCACCCGTCGACGTGTCCTTCGTGACGTGGAAGATGAAGTCGCGCTGGTGGGCGTTGTCGCTCCCGTTCGCGGCGACCGAGTAGTCGAAGCCCGTGCCCGTCGGGAACGCGGCCGGGTCGAGGTGGACGTCGAGCTCGGCGAGCCACGGGCCCGGCCACTCGTCGGCGTAGGCCGCGAACCGGGAGAACGGCGCGCCCGTCGCCGAGCCCTCCATGACGGCGTGGAACCCGCCGCCGGGCGACGTGACGCCGTCGGTGCCCGACGCGACCCGCGTGACCGTGCCGTGCCAGCCGGTCGACGCGTCGCTCCAGCCCGCGGTGTCGACTTCGAAGCCCTGGTCCCACTCCATCGTCGGTGTGGCGCCCGCGGTGGCGGCGGGCACCGCCAGCGCCGCGAGCGCACAGACGGGCGCGAGCGCGCCCGTGATGATCCTGTTCTTCTTCATTCCCAGCCCCCATCGAGTCGGGTTGTCGTTGGATCCGCCCCTTCGACGGACCTTACGAACGGGCCGTGACCGGGTCGACGGGACGTCGGTGGACAATCGCCGCGACCCGGCAGGGTTCCGACGCACGATCCGTGGCCGCCGACGGGCGCCCCGCGCTCGCGACCACGCAGCGCGTCAGGCCCGGTTCAGGCCGTGTCGAAGAGGGTGGCGAGCAGCGACGCGGCCTGGGCGTCGGCGTGGGCGTCCTCGGCGGCGACCCAGTCGCCGAGCAGCTCGGCGGCGACGGCCAGCCGGTGGTGGTGGGCCGCCGTGGTGCGCAGGTGCCGGGCGGTGGCGGGGTCCGGGGACAGCTCCGTCGGGTCCATCCAGCCGTTCTATCGGCACCCACGCCCGAACTGGCAGGACGAGCGGAACACCGGCGGCGCGGGGTCGACACGCCGCGAGGAGCGCCTTCACACCCGGGGTGCCATCGCGCTCCGACCGGAGCGCCGTGGTCGAGGTTCGGAGCGACTTCGCTCCGACCGGAGCGCCGTCGGCGCCGAGGCCGGGTCGGTGCGCGTCGCGGTGCGTCGACTGGAGGCGACGCCGGGAATCGAACCCGGGTACGGGGCTTTGCAGGCCCCTGCCTAAGCCACTCGGCCACGTCGCCAGTGAGCGGAAGACGGGGTTCGAACCCGCGGCCTTAACCTTGGC
>JBHIXO010000155.1:0-8894 GCA_041984725.1 Acidimicrobiales bacterium
TCGTCCCGACCTTCGCGGTGACGAGGGGCGGGCGGCGCATGACCGCCGAGATCGGCTGGTCGTGGTCGTCGACGAAGCGCAGGTCGCGGTTGGTGAGCAGGCCGACGAGGTGGCCGGCGCCGTCGATGATCGGGACGCCCGACACCTTGTACTTGGCCATGAGTTCGAGGGCGTCGTACACGTGGCCGTCGGCGGTCAGCGTGACCGGGTCCTCGATCATCCCGGACTGGCTGCGCTTCACCCGGTCGACCTCGACGGCCTGGTCGTCGATCGACAGGTTGCGGTGGATCACGCCGATGCCGCCGGCCCGGGCGAGCGCGATGGCCAGCCGGGCCTCGGTGACGGTGTCCATCGCGGCCGACACGATCGGCAGCGCCAGCGTGATCGTCGGCGTGAACCAGGACGACGTGTCGACCTCGTGGGGGAGCACCTCGGACGCCCCCGGGACGAGCAGGACGTCGTCGTACGTCAGTCCCAGCTTGGCGAATCGAGGGTGGACGGTCTCGTCTCGCGCTTCCATGGGAGGAGTGTAGGGGTCGTGGTCGCGACCCGGGCGAACCGGTGACGGGCGACACGATCGATGCGGAGAACCCGAACCGGGCCAGATGGCGGACGAGGTCGTCGACCGTTGTGCCGGCGGCGCCGGCCCGGGCGACGAGGTGGGTCAGCACGTACCGCCGCTCGATGCCGGTCAGCAGGCGAGGATCCGGGAGGGAATGCCCACGCCCGTCGGTGGTGTCGTCGACCGTTCGTCCGTGGACCGTCACCATGACACCGATCATGACGAGCGGGTCCGACACGAACTCGTGGTCGCCGGGCGCCGGCACTCCGTTTGCGCCACGTCTAAGCGACAATGCGACCGGCCGTGGGGCGCGTCGCTCGGAGGATGCGTGATCGCGGTCCGCCCGCCACGACTTCCGCCGCTGTTGTCGCTACGACGTGGCGAAATGGGGGAGTCCCACCGCGTGGTCGAGTTCGGTCGCGCTCGCCGCCCTCATCGGCGCCGCCCCTGGCGTGCGCACCCGACCGGCGCCACGCAGCGCAACGGCCCGTGGTCGGGTGACGTCCCGTAGCGTCCGACGACATGCCCGGCGACCATCTGACCCCCGACGAGTTCCGCCGCCTCGGCCACGAGTACGTCGACTGGGTGGCGTCGTACTGGGAGCGGGTCGGCGAGCTGCCGGTGCAGGCCGACGTGGCACCCGGTGACGTGTTCGCCGCCCTGCCCGACACCCCGCCGGCGACGGGCGGCGACCTGCACGCCGTGCTCGCCGACCTCGACGAGGTCGTCCTGCCCGGCCTCACCCACTGGCAGCACCCCTCGTTCTTCGCGTTCTTCCCGGCGAACACGTCAGGACCGGCGGTGCTGGCCGACCTGGTGTCGTCGGGCCTCGGGGTCAACGGCATGAACTGGGCGACGAGCCCGGCGTGCACCGAGGTCGAGATGCGGATGCTCGACTGGTTCGTCGACCTCCTCGGCCTGCCCGAGGCGTGGAAGCACGCGGCCGACGGACCGGGCGGCGGCGTCCTCCAGGACTCGGCGTCGTCGTCGACGCTCGTCGCCCTGCTCGCCGCCCGCCATCGCGTCACGCCGGGTGGCGACCTCTCCCGACTGCGGGCCTACACCTCCGACCAGGCGCACTCGTCGGTCGTGAAGGGCGCACGGGTGGCCGGCCTCGCCGACGACCAGGTGCGGGCCATCGCCTCCGACGGCGCGTTCGCCATGGACCCGGGCGCGCTCGCCGGCGCGATCGAGGCCGACCGCCGGGCCGGCCTGGTGCCGTTCCTGTGCGTGGCCACCGCCGGTTCCACGTCGTCGATGGCGTTCGATCCGGTCCCCGCCGTCGCCGGCATCTGCGCCGACGCCGGGATCTGGTGTCACGTCGACGCGGCGATGGCCGGGTCGGCGGCCGTGTGCCCGGAGCTGCGGTGGGTGCACGAGGGCGCCGACGCCGTCGACTCGTGGTCGTTCAACCCGCACAAGTGGCTGTTCACGACGTTCGACTGCTCGTGCCTGTGGTTCCGGGACGCGCGACCGGTGGTCGACGCCCTGGCGATCACGCCCGCCTACCTGCGCAACGAGCAGAGCGAGTCGGGCGCGGTCGTGGACTTCCGCGACTGGCAGATCCCGCTGGGTCGCCGGTTCCGGGCGCTCAAGCCGTGGCTCGTGATGCGCCACTACGGCGCCGAGGGCCTTGCCCGGCACGTCCGCGAGCACGTCCGGCTCGGGCGGCTCCTCGCCGACCGCGTGCTCGACGACGCCCGCCTGGAGTTCGCCGCGCCGCCGGCGCTCAACCTGGTGGTGTTCCGGGTCGCCGGCGACGACGGCGCCACCACCGCCCTGCTCGACGCCGTCAACGCCAGCGGGCGGGCACTGCTCACGCCCACCGTCCTCGACGACCGCCCGGCCATCCGCGTCTGCGTCGGGCAGACGGGGACGTCCGAGGCGGAGGTCGAGGCGCTCTGGGCGCTGATCGACGACCTGCTCAGCAGTTGATCGTGAAGCTCGCCGAGATCGTCTCGGCGCCGGCGTCGTTGGTGAACTCGAGATCGGACGCGGAGACGACCGTGCCGTCGAGGGTGACCATGCCCTCCTCGCCGTGGGCGTAGTAGCTGACGCCCTCGTTGAACGGGTCGATGTCGATCGACACGTCGTCGCCGGCGAAAGTGGAGTCGGCGCTGTAGCGGGTGAAGTCGACGGTCACGGGCTGCCCGTCGGCGGTCACGCCGTCGGCCTGGGCCGTGGCGAGGATCTCGCCGCCGCCACCCGCCGAGGGCTGGGACTCGAGGAAGCACCGGGCCTGGCCGAGCGTGATCTCCTCGCCGTCGAGCACGAGGACGCTGTCGCCGCCGCCGGAGGCCGCGTCGTCGCCGGCCTCGTCGTCACCGTCATCGTCGTCGGACTCAGCATCGTCGTCGGACCCGGCGTCGTCGTCGGACCCGGCGTCGTCGCTCGACTCGGCGCCGGTGTCGCCGGCGTCGGCACCGCTGTCGTCGTCGTCCCCGCACGCCCCGAGCAGGAGCAGCAGGCTCGCCAGGATGGCGGTGAGGATGGTGGTCGGGGTTCGTCGCATGTGGGGGGTTCCTCCGTCTCGAACGAGCCGGGGAACGTAGAGCACCGCCCTCGGTAGCGTCGCCTCCTGTGACAGATCCCGATCTCGATCCCGACCGGTTCGCGCGCCACCACTTCGACGGGCGGGGCTTCTCGCTGGCCTACGTGCGCGAGCGCCCGGGCGGCGTGCCACTGCTGTGTGTCCACGGCTGGCCCGAGACCAAGCGCGTGTGGTGGCGGGTGATCGAGCCGCTCGCCGACGCGGGCTTCGAGGTCGTCGTGCCCGACCTGCGCGGTTTCGGCGACAGCGACGTGGCCCCCGACGGCTTCCACGACGTGCCCAGCCACAGCCGCGACCTGCACGCGCTCGTCGACCACCTCGGCCACGAGCGCGTCGTGCTGTGCGGCGGTGATCTCGGCGGCCCGGTGATCCAGGACTTCGCGCTCCGCTTCCCCGACCGCGTCGAGCGGATGGTGCTGTTCAACTCGCCGCTGCCGTACCTGCGCGACGAGATGGCCGGCATGGACACCCGTCCGCGGGCCGGGGCCGCCGACTACTTCGTCCGCCAGGGCACCGACCCCGACGGCCTCGCCGCCGAACTCGCCACCCCCGAGCAGCGGCGGGCGTACATCGCCACCTTCTACACGTCGCGGTTCTGGGCCCATCCCGGCGCGTTCACCACCCCGCCGCTGCCGGGCGGTCCGGTCGTCGACTTCCACACCGAGCCCTTCGCCGACGCCGCCAAGCTACGGGCGAGCTTCGGCGGCTACGAGTCGACGTTCTCCGAGGCGGCGCGATCGGAGCCCCAGCTCCTCGCCCGCAACCCCGACGTCGAGACCCTCGTGCTCTTCGGGACGAGCGACCACGTCCTCTACCCCGAGTTCGACCGCATGGCCGCCGTCGTCTTCCCCGACCACGTCGGCCCGTTCCTGCTGCGCGACTGCGGCCACTTCGTGCCGTGGGAGGCGCCCCACGCGCTGGTGTCGGCCACCCGGGCCTTCTGCCGGGACCTGTTGGCGCGCTGACCTACACTCGTCCACTTCTCACACACGGCACTGGGCGCCAGAGGGACGGAACACACGTGGCCGAGATCGAGATCGGGTTGGGCAAGACGGGACGTCGGGGCTACCGGCTCGACGAGCTCACCATCGTCCCGAGCCGCCGGACCCGCGACGCCGAGCTCGTCGACCTGTCGTGGGAGCTGCAGGGCTACCGCTTCGAACTGCCGGTCCTCGCCGCGCCGTGCGACTCGGTCGTCAGCCCGGCCACCGCAGCGGGCATCGACGGTCTCGGCGGCCTCGCCGTCCTCGACCTCGAAGGGCTCTGGACCCGCTACGACGACCCCGAGCCCGTGCTCGCCGAGATCGCTGAGCTGCCCGAGGCCACGGCGTCGGCCCGGCTCCAGGAGCTCTACAAGCAGCCGGTCGACCCCGGCCTCGTCGCCGACCGGGTCCGGGCGATCCGCGCTGCGGGCGCCGTCGCCGCCGGCGCCCTCACCCCGCACCGCACCGAGGAACTGCTGCCCGCCGTCCTCGAGGGCGAGCTCGACATGCTCGTCATCCGCTCCACCGTGCTGTCGGCCGAACACGTGACGAAGACGGCCGAGGGCGACGCCGAGCCGCTCAACCTCAAGACGTTCATCCGCAAGCTCGACATCCCCGTGCTCGCCGGGTCCTGCACCAGCTACCAGGCCGCCCTGCATCTCATGCGCACCGGCGCTGCGGCCGTGCTCGTCGGCGTCGGCACCGCGGTCGGGGCGACCACGGCCGACACGTTCGGCGTCGGGGTGCCCCTCGCCACCGCCATCGCCGACGCCCGCGCCGCCCGCATGCGTCACCTCGACGAGACCGGCGTCTACGTCCACGTCGTCGCCGACGGCGGGATGCACACCGGCGGCGACGTCGCCCGCGCCCTCGCCTGCGGCGCCGACGCCGTGATGATCGGCGCGCCGCTGGCCGGTGCCACCGACGCCCCCGGCCACGGCCGGCACTGGGCCCCGGTCGCGGCCCGGGCCGACGTCCCGCACTCCGCCTGCGTCAGCATCCCGGTGCGCGGCACCCAGAAGGAGGTGCTCGTGGGCCCGTCCGACTCCGCCGACGGTCGCCTCGACCTCATGGGCTCGCTGCGGTCGGCCATGGCGCTGTCGGGCTTCGAGAGCCTCAAGGAGTTCCAGAAGGCCGAACTGATGATCGCCCCGGACCCCGGCCGATGAGTGCCGCAAGCGGTCCCGACCACCTCACGGCGTCGGACCGCATCGCCGGCGAGTTCGACTCGGTCCTCGTCGTCGACTTCGGCGCCCAGTACGCGCAGCTCATCGCCCGGCGGGTCCGCGAGGCCCACGTCCACTCCGAGATCGTCCCCCACGACATCTCGGCCGCCGAGATCCGCGCCCGCGCCCCGAAGGGCATCATCTTCTCGGGCGGACCGGCCTCGGTCCACGCCGAGGGCGCCCCCGGCATCGACCAGGACATCTACGACACGGGCGTGCCCATCCTCGGCATCTGCTACGGCGGCCAGTTGCTGGCCCGCGACCTCGGTGGCGAGGTCGCCAAGACCGGCCGCGGCGAGTACGGCCGGGCCGACCTGACCCTGGCCGCCGGCGACTCGGTGCTCTTCGCCGACGACCAGCCCGACGACCAGATCGTGTGGATGAGTCACTTCGACACGATCACGCAGGCGCCCGCCGGCTTCCGGGTCGTGGCCTCCACGCCCGACACGCCGGCCGCCGCGTTCGAGTCGACCGAGCGGGGCATGTACGGCGTGCAGTTCCACCCCGAGGTGGTGCACACCCAGCACGGCCAGGAGGTGCTCAAGCACTTCCTGTACCAGGCGTGTGGCGCCCGCCCGACGTGGACGATGAGCTCGGTGATCGAGACCCAGGTCGAGGCCATCCGCGCCCAGGTCGGCGAGGGCCGGGCCATCTGCGGCCTGTCCGGCGGGGTCGACTCGGCGGTCGCCGCCGCCCTCGTGCACAAGGCGATCGGGCACCAGCTGACCTGCGTGTTCGTCGACACCGGCCTCATGCGCAAGGACGAGGGCGACCAGGTGGTCGAGACGTTCAAGCGCAACTTCGGCATCGAGCTGATCCACGTGCGGGCCGCCGACCGGTTCTTCGAGCGCCTGGCCGGCGTCACCGACCCCGAGGACAAGCGCAAGGCGATCGGCGAGCTGTTCATCCGGGTGTTCGAGGACGCCAAGGGCGGCATCACCGACGCCGACTTCCTGGTGCAGGGCACGCTCTACCCCGACGTCATCGAGTCGGGCGGGGGCGCCAAGGCCGCCACCATCAAGAGCCACCACAACGTGGGTGGCCTGCCCGACGACATGGACTTCGAGCTGGTCGAGCCGCTGCGCGACCTGTTCAAGGACGAGGTCCGCCGGGTGGGGGAGGAGCTCGGGCTGCCCGAGGAGATCGTGTGGCGCCAGCCGTTCCCCGGGCCGGGTCTGGGCGTGCGCATCATCGGCGAGGTCACCCCCGACAAGGTGGCCCTGCTGCAGGAGGCCGACGCCATCGTCCGGGCCGAGCTGCACAAGGCCGGCCTCGACCGGGAGATCTGGCAGGCCTTCGCCGTGCTGCCCGACATCCGCGCCGTCGGCGTCATGGGCGACGAGCGCACCTACGGGTACCCGTGCATCATCCGTGCCGTCACGTCCGACGACGCCATGACCGCCGACTGGGCCCGCCTGCCCTACGAGCTGCTCGAACGGATGAGCAGCCGCATCATCAACGAGGTCCCCGGCATCAACCGCGTGGCCTACGACATCACCTCGAAGCCGCCCGGCACCATCGAGTGGGAGTGACCCCCGCCCCCGCTTCTGGCAGGACGAGCGGAACAGGGTCGGGCCGGCGGGCACGGGTGCTCGACGCCGTGGACGGGCGGGTCGACGCACTGGTCGACGACATCCGGGCGCTCGTGCGCATCCCGAGCGTGGGCGGCACCGACGCCGAGCACGAGGCGGTCGGGTGGTTGGCCGACCGGCTCCGGGTCGAGGGCGCCGACGTCGACCACTGGCGCCTCGACCTGCCGGCGCTGAGCGGACGCCCCGACTTCCCGGGTGCCGAGGTCGAACGCCGGGAGGCGTGGGGGTGTGTCGGCGCGTTCGGCGGCGCGGGCGCGGGCCGCTCCGTCCTGCTCGACGGGCACGTCGACGTGGTGCCGGTCGGCGACCCCGACGCGTGGTCGGTCGACCCGTTCGCCGCCGCCGAGCGCGACGGATGGCTGCTCGGGCGGGGCACGGCCGACATGAAGGCCGGACTGCTCGCTGCGCTCCACGCCGTGCTCGCCGTGCGAGCCGCCGGCGTCGACCTCGCCGGCGACGTCCTCGTCGCACCGGTGTGCGGTGAGGAGGACGGCGGCCTCGGCACGTACGCGCTCCTCGACCGGGGCTGGCGGGCCGACGGGTGCGTGATCCCCGAGCCCACCGACCTCGACCTCGTCCCCGCCAACGCCGGCGCGCTCACGTTCCGGCTGCGCATCCGCGGTCGCGCCACTCACGCCGCCCGGCGGCTCGACGGCGTGAGCGCGATCGAGAAACTATTGCCGGTGCACGCCGCGCTCGGGGCGCTCGAGCGCCGCCGTCACGAGACCGTCGACCCGCTCGCCGCCCGCTGGGACCTGGCCCACCCGTTGTCGATCGGGTCGGTCCGCGCCGGCGACTGGGCATCGTCGGTGCCCGACCTGCTCGTCGCCGAAGGGCGCTACGGCGTCGCCATCGGCGAGGACGTCGCCGCCGCCCGCGCCGAGTTCGAGGCGGCCGTCACCGACGCCTGTGCCGCCGACGAGTGGCTCGCCGAGCACCCCGTCGAGGTCGAGTGGTGGGGCGGCCAGTTCGCCTCCGGCCGCACGCCCGACGACAGCGACCTCGTCCCCACCCTGGCCACGGCCCACGAGGCCGCCGGGCGCCCCCCGGCCGACGTCTACGGCGCCCCCTACGGCAGCGACCTGCGCCTGCTCACCGCCGCCGGCATCCCCACCGTCCAGTACGGGCCGGGCGACGCCGCGGTCGCCCACGGCCCGACCGAGGCGGTGCGGATCGACGACGCCGTCCACGCCACCCGCGCCCTGGCGCTGTTCCTGCTCGACTGGTGCGGCGTGGTCTGATCACCCGGCCGAACCGAACCGGACAGCTCCGAACCGGTCAGCCGGGAGCCACGGTCAGCCGGGGAGGTCGCCCTTCTCGACCTCGGCCCAGAAGTCGGCGGCGGTGCGGTCCCAGCGGACGCCGAGCTCGAGCGTGGCGAGCTGCTCCGCGGTGGCCCGGTCGCCGACGTCGGCGCGGATCTCCTCGAGGTAGGCGATGCGGTCCTCGTGCAGCCGGCGACGGCGGGCCCCGAGGTCCCGGACGTGGTCGGGGTCGAGGCCGTGGCTGAAGAACAGTCGCAGGAGTCCATCGTCGCGGTGTTCGCCGATCTCGTCGCGGCCCTCGTCGAGCAACCAGTCCTCGAGCGCCTCCCGACCCGCGCCCGTGAGCCGGAAGCGGCGGCGCCGGCGCCCGCCGGACTCCTGTTCCTCGGTGAGCAGGCCGTCGTCGACGAGGCGGGCCGGCTCGGCGTAGAGCTGGCTGTGGGGGAACGACCAGAACATGCCGATCGACCGCTTGACCAGCTGCTTCATCTCGTACGACGTGCACGGCTGGATGGTGCGGACCAGGCCGAGCACCAGGTACGACGTGGGCGTCAGTGCCCGCTCGGCCGACCCGTCGTCCTCCGTCACCCGGCGGATGATACGGATCCGGCGTCGGTAGCGTGCCGCCGATGCGCCCGGCCGTCCTGCTCCTCGCGGTCGCGCTGCTCGTCGGTGCGTGCGGCGACGACTCCGGCAACGGCGTCGACGGGCAGAC
>JBHIXO010000156.1:0-8865 GCA_041984725.1 Acidimicrobiales bacterium
GCCCCCACCGGCGAGGGCATCGGCGACGAGGTCGACGGCGGCGGGATCGTCGACGGCGACGACGGGCGTGGTCATCGGCGGGCCAGGAGGTAGCGGTCGCGGCCGGTGAGGTCGACGCCGGTCGTCACCTCGGTGAAGCCCGCGTCGGTGGCGAGCGCCCGCACCGCGCCGGCCTGGTCGGGTGCGTGCTCCACGACGAGCGCGCCGCCGGGCGCCAGCCACGCCGGCGCCTCGGCGACGATGATCCGGATGTCGTCGAGACCGTCGACTCCGCTCCGCAGCGCCGACGCGGGCTCCCACCGCTCGACCTCGTCGGGCAGCGGGTCGGCGTCGGCGACGTAGGGCGGGTTGGTGACGACGACGCCGACCTGGCCGCGCAGGTCGAGCGGCAACGCCTCGAACCACGAGCCCTCGACGAGGCGGACGGTGGTGGCGGCCCGTCCCAACCCGGCGAGGTTGGCGCGGGCGACGTCGAGGGCGTCGGCCGAGCGGTCGACGCCCCACACCTCGGTGCCCGGACGCTCGGCCGCCACCGCCAGCGCGATCGCGCCCGATCCGGTGCCGAGGTCGACCACCGGTCCACCGACGCGGGCGTGGGCGTCGAGGGCGGCGCCGACGACGACCTCGGTCTCGGGTCGCGGGATCAGCACGCGGCGGTCGACGTAGAGCTCCAGGGTCCGGAACGCCCACCGTTCGAGCACGTACTGCAGCGGTTCGCCCGCCTCGCGCCGCTCGACCATGAGCCGCCAGTGGTGGTGGCTGCGAACGGTGGCGGGGCGGTCGGCGGCGATCCGGTAGGGATCGCCCGCGGCCCGCTCGACGATCCAGCGCGCCTCGGTCGTGGCATTCGCGACACCCGCACGACCCAGCCGTTCGACCGTCTCCCCGTGCAGCTCCGACCAGCTCGTCGTCCGATCTGGCGTCTCCTGTTGCGACCCCTGCTCCACCATCGACGCCAGATTCAGGAGGAGGTCGCCTCGGCGAGGCGGGTCGTCTGTTCCTCGTGGACGAGGGCGTCGCTCACGTCGTCGAGCTCGCCGGCGAGGACCTTGTCGAGCTTGTAGAGCGTGAGCCCGATGCGGTGGTCGGTGACGCGGTTCTCCTTGAAGTTGTAGGTCCGGATCTTCTCGCTCCGGCCGCCGCCGCCGACCTGATCGCGGCGGGCCGACGACAGCTCGGCCTGCTGGCGGTCCTGTTCGAGCTGGTGCAGGCGGCTCTTGAGCACCCGCAGGGCCTTCGCCTTGTTCTGGAGCTGGCTCTTCTCGTCCTGCATCGACACCACGAGCCCGGACGGCTTGTGGGTGATCCGCACGGCCGAGTCGGTGGTGTTGACCGACTGGCCGCCGGGGCCCGACGACCGGAAGACCTGGATCTCGAGGTCCTGCTTCTCGTCGATGTCGATCTCGACGTCGTCGACCTCGGGCAGCACCGTGACCGTCGCCGACGACGTGTGGATCCGGCCCTGCGCCTCGGTCACGGGCACCCGTTGGACACGGTGCGGGCCGCCCTCGTGCTTGAGCCGGGTCCACGCGGCGTCGCCCTTGACGACGAAGGTCACCTCGTTGAAGCCGCCCATGTCGGACCAGTCGGTGTTCATGACCTCGAGCGACCAGCCCATCCGCTGGGCGAAGCCCTGGTACATGTCGAACAGGTCCTTGGCGAAGAGGTTCGCCTCCTCGCCGCCCTCGGCACCCCGGATCTCGACGATCACGTTGCGGCCGTCGTTGGGGTCCTTGGGCAGCAGCAGCACCTTGAGCTCGTCCTCGAGGCGGACGACGTCGGCGTCGGCCTCCTCGGCCTCGGCGCGGAACAGCTCGCGGTCGTCGGCGTCGGACTCGCGGGCCAGTTCGCGGGCGGCGTCGGCATCGCCGCGTCGGGTGCGCAGCTGGCCGCTGACCTCGACCACCGCCTCGAGCTCGCGGTAGCGGCGGGCGGCGTCGGCGTAGCGGGCCTGGTCGCTGATCAGCTCGGGATCGCCGAGGCGGAGCTGGAGCTCGGAGAACTCGCGTTCCAGGCCCTCGAGGCGAGCCTCCATCCCTGCGTCCATCCGATCCAACCGTACTCAGCCGCGACGCGACTCAACGGCGCCAGTCGTCCGGCACGGGCACGATCTCGGCGGGCGCCACGATGTCGGCGACCAGCGCCTCGGTCGTCGGCAGGACGTCTCGGGGCGGGAGGGCGAGCAGGAGCGTCGCGTCGGGCGCCACCGCGGCGCGCGTGTCGGCGGCGAGGACGGGGGCCTCGAGGTCGACGCCGACGGTCGTGACCACGACGACGGGCTCGCCCGCGCGGGTCCCGATCGCCGCGGCGATGCCGCGGGGTCGCAGCTCGTCGCGCGGGGCGGGCGTCGGCGCGGCGACGAGGTCGGTGCACCCCACCAGCCCCGGCTCGGCGATCAGCGTCGCCCGCAACCAGCGCTCGGGCACGAGCCCGGCGAGCGGGTGGTTCGGGCCGTCGGGGCGGCGCAGGTCGCGGAGCTGCGCGACGACGCGCTCCAGCGACGTGCGGGCGTCCTGCTCGCCGTGGAGCATGGCGGTGAGCACGCGGTCGAACTTGCCGACGCCGACCTCGAGCATCGGCTCGTCGTCGTCGAGGGCGCGCACGACCCGAGCGACCTCCAGTCCGCGGAACTCACCGGCGAGCCGGTCGCCCTCGACCACGACGTCGAGGCCGACGGCCTCGAGCAGGGCGACGAGCTCGGGGGCGTCGGGCGGCCCCGAACCGGGTTCGACCGGGGCGGGCTCGACCTCGACCAGCGCGCGACCTTCGCTGCGCCACACGGTCGTGGTGGAACCGAAGGCCCGGGCCTGCCGGGCGACGGTGCCGGGGTCGTCGTCGACGACGACGTGGAGCTCGGTGCTGCCCTCGCGCCGGGCCCACGCCATGGCGGCGCCCAGCCCGTGGTCGCCGTCGAGCAGGACCACGGCCCGGTGCTCGGCGACGACGGCCGCGCCCGTGCCGACGGCGCGGGCGTCGTCGGTGCGGACGTCCCAGTGCTCCTGCACCAGGCCGCGCAGCTTCGCTGCGTTGCGGGCCGCCCGTTGGTCGCGAGCCCGAGCGTCGTCGCTCGGGCCCGTGCTCACGATTCGGTCGACTCGGCGCTCTCGGCCGGAGCCTCGGCAGCGGCCGGCTCGCCGGCCCCGGGAGCGCCGGTGTCAGCAGCCTCGGCCTCGGCGGCCGCGGCGTCGGCCGCAGCCTTGCCCTTCTTGCGGCGGCCGTAGCGGCGCTCGAAGCGGTCGATGCGGCCACCGGTGTCCACCAGCTTCTGCTTGCCGGTGTAGAAGGGGTGGCACTCGCTGCAGAGCTCGACGCGGACGTCGTCGGCCGTGGACCGGGTCTCGAACGTGTTGCCGCACGAGCAGTGGACGGTGACCACGTCGTACTTGGGGTGGATGTCGGTCTTCATCGGTCGCGCTCCTTGGCGGCAGCGGTGAGCAGTTCGTCGTTGGCCCCGGTGGATCGGAGCCGATCGAGCAGTCCGTCGAGCATGCCAGCTTTGCCGGACGATTCCTCCTGCGCCAACTCGGTGAGCAGGACGCGGAGGTCCTCGCGCTGGGCGGCGCCGTCGTCGCCGACGAGCAACTCGGCGTGGCGGCTGGTGGTCGCGCCCACGTCGAGGGCCGGGAAGGCCCGGCGCTCGGCGGCGGCGCGGTCGAGTTGGACGTGCACGTTGGCGGCGGGCACGACGGCGTCGAGCACGGCCTCGTCGGCGGGCTCGCCCGTGTCGGAGGTGGCCGTGGCGATCAGGGTGACCGACCCGGCGTCGGCGAGCTTGCGGCCCGCACCCATGGCCCGCTTGGCCGCCTCGACGGCGGTGACGTCGAGCCCGCCGAGCGAGCGGCCGACGCCCTGGTTGGCGGCGTGGTGCGCCCGGGCGAGCCGGGTGACGCCGTCGAGCAGGACGACGACGTCGTCACCGGCCTCGGCCATGCGGCGGGCCCGGGCGAGCGCGAGCTCGACCGTGGCCACGTGGTCGTCGGCCGAGCCGTCGAAGCTCGTGCCGTGGACGGTGCCGCCGGCGACGACGCCCTGCATCTCGGTGAGCTCCTCCGGCCGTTCGTCGACGAGCACCACGAGCAGCTTCACGTCGGGCTCGTTGGCCTCGATGGCCCGGGCGAGCGCCTGCAGCATCGTGGTGCGGCCGCTGCGGGGGGCGCCGCTGATCAACACCCGCGACCCCTTGCCGACGGGGGCGAGCAGGTCGACGGCCCGCGTCGTGCGCACGATGCGCTCGTCGACGTCGTCGTCGTCGAGGACGAGCGAGATCGCCTCACTCGGGAACTCGGCGCGCAGCTCCTCGAAGAGCGGGCGCTCGGTTCCCGGTTCGAGGTCGGCGTCGTTCACCTGGTCGATGCGCAGGATGGCCGGGTTCTTCTCGTTGCGGAACGCCGGACGTGAGCCGCCGGCGACGAGGTCGCCCTTGCGGAGCCCGAACTGGCGGACCTGCTTCACCGAGACGTAGCAGTCGTCCTTCGAGGGGAGCATCCCGTCGACGCGCAGGAAGCCGTACCCGTCGTCGCGCAGGTCGAGGACACCGGCCACCGGGATGGGGTCGCCCGTGTACTCCTCCTGGCCGCCGCCGTCACGGTTGCGACCCCGGCGGCGGCGACGCTTGCCCGCCCCGTCCTGGTCGTCGCCACCGTCGCCGTCGGACCCGTTGGCGCCGTCGTTCTGGCCACCGCCGGACGAGGACGAGCCCTGCCCGCCGCCGTTCTGGCCGGAGCCACGGGAGCCGCCGGACTGGGCCTTGGCGTCCTTGCCCCCGTCGTCGGACCTGGCCGCACCGTTCTTGCGGTCGCCCTTCTGGTCACCGGTCTTCTGGTCGCGGGAGCCGCCGTCACCGGACGACCGGCCGCCGGCCTTCGCATCGCCGGCCTTCCCATCGCCGGCCTTCGCGTCGCCGGAATCGGCCTCGGCGTCGGCGCCGTCGCCCTCGGCGTCGTCCGCTGCAGCCTTGCCGCTCGCCCCCTTCGCCTCGTCGGCCTTCGTGTCGCCGTCGGCCGCCGCGTCGTCGCGTTCGGTGACGCCGGTGAGCTCGAGGATCTGGTCGATCAGGTCGGCCTTGCGGGTCCGGGTCGTCGCCTTGCCGCCGAGGGCACCGACGATCTTCTGGAGCTCGTCGCGATCCTTGCGTTCGAGGGTCTCGCGCTCGAGGGCGTTCGCGTCCATCGTTGGTCTTTCGGTCGGGAGAGGGGTGTGAGGCCGCGCCGGGCGTCCGGTCACTCGAATCACCTGCTGGTGGATCGCCGTGGCGCCGTCCCCGCCGCGTGCGCCGCCCAGGCGTGACGCCGGGCTCCCGGAGCCACGCGGCGGTGGGCGCTCCGGTGCGCGCCGTGACGATAGCGGGGGCTCGGCGAGCCCTCCAACTGGCTCTTGTATGGAACTTGTAGTAGACAACAAGAACATGAGTGCCGACCACTGGGACTCCGCCACCTACGAACGGTTCCGCACCGAGCGTGAGCGACCCGCCCACGACCTGCTCGCCCTCGTCCGTCCCGCACCCGGCGGGCGCTCGGCCGACTTGGGCTGTGGCACCGGGCGGCACGCGCCGCTCCTGCACGAGGCCACCGGCGCCGCGACGACGCTCGGGATCGACACCTCGCCCGCCATGCTCGCCGGGGCCGCCGACGGCGCACCCGACGGCGTGATGTTCCGCGAGCAGGACATCGCCAGCTTCGCCCACGACGAAGCGCCGGGAACCTGGGACGTCTTGTTCGCCAACGCCTCACTCCACTGGGTCCCCGACCACGAGGACCTGGTGCCGCGACTCGCGACGCTGCTACGGCCCGGCGGTCAGCTCGTCTTCCAGGTCCCGGCCAACTACGACCACGCCAGCCACGTCGTCGCCGACGAGGTCGGGCGGCGGTTCGGGCTCGCCCCGCTCGAGGACGAGGCCGCCGTTCTCTCCCCCGCCCGCTACGCCGAGGTGCTCCACGGCGCCGGCCTGCTCGACCCGGACGTGACGCTGCGCATCTACGGCATGGCCCTCGACCGCACCGACGACGTCGTGGGGTGGGTGTCGGGGTCCCTGCTCACGGCCTACGAGCGCCGCCTCGGACCCGACCGGTTCCCCGAGTTCCGCGCCGAGTACCGCCGCGAGCTCCTCGCCCGGCTCGGCGACCCGACCGGCGACCGTCCCTACTACTTCGCCTTCCCCCGGATCCTCTGCGCGGCCCGCCGCCCGACCTGAGCGTTACGATCGACGCCGGAACATCGGTGGGGCGGCGGGATCAGGGAGTACGACGGGTGGAGCTCACACGGCGGCAGTTGCTGCAGTTCGCCGCGATCGGCGGCGGAGGCGTCTGGGTCGCCTCCGGCCTCGGCCCCTACCGGGCCGTCGTCGACGCCCTCGCGCCCGCACAGGTGCGCGCCACCGGCTTCGTGGTCGACGACTTCGCCACCCTCGCCGGCCACGACATCCCCACCACCGAGATCCGCACGATCTTCGCCGGGTCGGACCCCATCGCCGGCCCCCAGCGCACCGGCGTCCCGGCGCGCCGGGAGATCCGCGTCGAGCCCACCGGCGGACCTCCGGCCGGCTTCGAGATGCTCGTCGGCCGGCAGACACCGTTCGACGGCAACCGCGACGCCGCCCAGCTCACGGGGCCCGCAGCCGGCTTCGCAGGGACGATCACGTTCGCCTACGACTTCGCCGAACCGATCGACCTCGCGCCCTACGGCGAGTACTGGCTGGTCTTCGAAGACGCACTGCCGGCCGGCGATCAACCCATGTCCGTGCGTCTCGAGCTTCATCACGACGGTACGACGACCACGATCGAAGGCGTCCACGACCAGTCGAGCAACGAGGTCCACCTCGCGCTGCCCGAGCGAGTCGTCGACCGGATGGAACTCGTTCTCGTCGACCCGCCGTCGCCGCTCGAGCTTCGCTTCCACATCCTCGTACTGAGGACGCTCGAGGCGATCGCAGCTGTCGACGCCTTCCGTGAACCGGAACCGGCGGCGTCGATCCCGCCGTTCCCGTTCCTCGACGCCCTCCCCGTCGGGCCGCTCGCCCTGCCCCGTCGCACCGCCAGCGACATCCGGACCCCGCTCCACGCCACCGGCAGCGCGCTCCTGCTCCCCCGCCCCACCGACACCCTCGGCAACGACTTCCCCACCGTCGAACTCGCCTACGACGTCACCGAACCCCTCCCCGACGCGTTCGCCCTGGTCCTCGATTACCGCGCCGAGTACCCGTGCTTCGCCCGGCCGTTCGTCGACACGCCCGCCGGCCGGCGCCACGGCACCGCCACCGGCTATCTGCCCCTCGGCACCCACACGATCGAGCTCGACACCATCGCAAGCGCAGGCGCCACCGCGTTTGGGATCGAGGTCAGCCTCTCCCCCGACGCCACCGGCAGCGACCTCGGCGACGTCGCCCTGCGCGAACTCCGCCTCGAACCCCGAGCCGGCTTCGGCACCATCGTCCTCGACGACTTCGGCGACTTCGCCGGCTACGACATCCCGACGACGACGAGGACGAGCGGGACCGCGAACGACCGCGTCATCGCCGTCCGCACGTCCGAGCCCGCGGTCGACGTCCGGCTGGGATCGGACGGCCTCCGCCTCGTCGGCCCGCCGAGTGGTCTCACCGGCACCGTCGTCCTCACCTACTTCGAGCGGACGGCGCGGTCGTCATCGGACTCGTACCGCCTCACGTTCGAGTCGGCGCTCGCGACGCCGCTCCACGTGCGCTGCCGGACGCTGCGGGAGAACGACGAACCCGCCGGGCCCGAGTCCTGGGCCATCCTCCCGCCGGGAGCCACCGAGGTCCTGGTGGCAGCACCGTCCGGTGGATCGGACCCCATCGAGTTCGTCGTCGACGACCCGGCCGAACCGTTCGTGCTCGCGGAGATCGAGCAGGTGACCGCGACCGGCACCGCGACGTCCTTCGACGCCTTCGATGCACCGGCGCCCGCGGCCCGGGTTCCCGCAGGGCCGTTCCTCCTGGACGCCGGGGTCGGCGCGAGCTCGATCCGACGCAGCGTCGGCAGCTCGGTCACGCGGCCCGTCCGGTGCACCGACTCGGGGCTCGTCGTGGAACAGCCGGACTCCGGCCTGATGCCGGATCCCGAGCTCGCATCCCTCGTCCTCGCCTACGACGGTCTCGGGAGCACCGCTCGTCCGCCCGATCTGTTCCGCCTCGTCGCCGACGTCGACACGGAGTTCGAGACGTTCGCCGTCCTCGGCTGGTTCGATCCGTCGATCCCGCCGGCGGGCACGCCCGTGACGCTCGGTGAGAACACGCTCTCGTTCGGGCCCTTCGAACGCGAGGTCGCGAGCCACTCGTTCTTCCTCGACGTGCAGGTGCCCGTCGCCGAGACCGCGGGCGCCACCCTCACGCTGAAGCAGCTCCGGATCGAACCCGCCTGACGATCACGCGTCGGCGAGACGATCCAAGCCCTCCCGCAGGAAGGCGAGCGCCCGGTCGCGCTGGGCCGCGCCGTCGCCGGCTGCGACGACGTCCTCGTAGCCGAGCACGGCACCGAACGGCGCGTTCCAGAAGCCATCCGAGCCGGGTCGGTCGTCCGTCCACGGTCCGACGTAGAGGTAGGGGTCGGCGTGGAACCCGTCGCCCGGCGAGCCGCCGAGGTTCACCCGCTCGCCCGCTGGGGCAGCCGGCCGCATCGCCAGGTCGAGGCCGATGTCGAAGTGTTCGGGCCACAGTTGCGGACGGGTGGGGTCCGACGACCGCCGCTCGGCTCGCACCTGCTCGAGGACCGCGGTCGTGAACCCGAACCAGTCGCCGAGGGCGAGCGCGGCGCGGGGGTCGACGGGTAGGTCCTCGTCCACGGCACCGGCGGCGACGACATCGCGGAAGCCGTGATCAAAACCCGGGTCGAGATCGACCCCCACGAAGCATGC
>JBHIXO010000157.1:0-8862 GCA_041984725.1 Acidimicrobiales bacterium
CTTCCAATTTCCATCGCCTCAGAAATCACGAGGATGCACGCGTCGAGCGCGTCGTCGACGATCGTCGCCGCGAACCCCTCGGCCAGCCCCTGCTCCTCGGGTGTCGGGTCGTTCGCCTCGAAGGCGGCGAGGTCGGCGACGGCCCCGATCGGGTCCCCGGACCGGGCCCGGCCGCTCGCCCGGAACACGTACGGCGCCGTCGAGCGGGGCGCGAGCTGGATCGCGGCGTCGAGGTCGGCGATGCCGTCCTCGACGTCGAACTCCCGCACCTGCAGCCAGCCCCGGAAGGTCAGGGCCTCGACGCTGGCGGGCAGCTCCTCGAGCACGGCGCCGTAGCACGAGAGCGCGCCGTCGGGGTCGCCACCCGAGTCCATGGCCTGGCAGTCGTCGAGCCGGCTCGAGACCGCGGACACGTCGAGCCCGGTGAGCCCACCGCCACCCCGCCGGCCCGACGACTGGGCCACCAGCACGCCGGCGAGCACGGCGACGAGGACGACGCCCGCGATCACGCCGACCCGACGGCCGGCCGACCGCGACCCGGCCGAACCGGACCCGGACGACCCCGACCCACCCCCGAGCGCCCGCAGCACCTGCGCCGCCCGGGCGGTGTAGCCGTCGCGCAGGGTCCGGTAGTCGACCTCGTCGACGTCGCCGGCGGCGTACTCGCGGTCGAGGTCGTCGAGCGACCGGAGCAGGAAGTCCCGCTCCTCCTCCAGCTCGCGCGTCACGGCTGGGGGTCGCCGCCCCGACGTGCCGACGCGACGAGTTCGCGGTCGGCGTCGTCGACCTCGATGTCGCCGGGCACACGCCACCGTCGGAACGCGGCGGCCAGGCCGCCGACGGCGAGGACGCCGAGCGCGACCGGGAGGAACCACACCAGTCCGGCGACGCCCGAACGCGGCGGCGTCAGCAACGATTCGTCGCCGTAGATGCCGGCGACGTAGTCACGGATCTCGTCGTCGGTCTGGCCGGCCTCGAGGCGGCGGGCGATCTCGGTACGGATGCTGCGGGCGGCCGTGGCGTTGGAGTCGGCGACGGACTGGCCCATGCACTGCGGGCAGCGGATCGACTCGGCGATCGCTCGCGCCCGCTCGGCCGTCGTCTCCGGGCCGGAGTCGTCCGTGGCGGCGACGGCGAGCGCGCCGAGCACCAGCGCCACGACCACCAGCCACGGCCACCGGGCCCGGGTCAGCGATCGCGCCACGCTCACGACCCCGCCCCCTGGGCGCGGGCGAGCAGTTGGTCGAGCCCGCTCGCCGTGACCCCGCCGGTGACCTTGGCGAGCACGGTGCCGTCCGGACCGACGAGGTACGACTCGGGCACGCCGGCCACGCCGAACTGCAGCGCGATCCGGCCGTCGGGGTCCTCGACGACGGGCCAGTCGCCACCGTTCTCGGCGAAGAAGTCGCGGGCCTCGTCGAGGCGGTCGTCGTAGAGCACCGACACCACGCGCGCATCGCCCGCGGCGGTGTGGCGGTCGTGGAAGTTGACGAGGTCGGGATGCTCGCGGATGCACGGCACGCACCACGTGGCGAAGAAGTTGACCAGCACCCACTCCCCCGGCTCGGTCGTCAGGACGTAGGGAGCACCGTCGATCGTCTCCCCCTCGATCGGCGGCGCCGGCCGTCCGATCAGGGCCGACGACGACGTGGAGCCGCCGTCGTCGGACGTGGCCAGCACGAACACGAAGGCGGCGAGGACGAGCAGCACCCCGGCGGCGAGGATCGGCGCGATCCGCCGGCGGCCCGCCACCTCGGTCCCCTCGTCGGACGCGGTCGTGCTCACCGGCTCGCCCCCACGGGCTCGCGCGGCGCCGGGTCGGGACCGACGTCGGGGTCGGGCACCTCGGCCGACACGGGCGCGGTCGGCGTGCGTCGGCGCCGGCCCGGGAAGGCGGCGAGCGCGGTCCCGACGCCCATGACGATGCCGCCGATCCAGAGCCACTGCACGAGCGGCTGCACCACGACGCGCAGGACGACGGGGTCGCCCTCGTCCTCGGGCAGGTCGAGCAGCGCGAGGTACACGTCCTCGCGGAAGCCCGTGGCGACCGAGGGCGTGCCGATGGTCTGCCCGGCGAACAGGTACTCGTTGATGGCGGGCCGGTGGACCTCGTCGCCGTCGACCCGGATCCGGGCGGCGACCGTCGTCTTCTCGGGGTCCTCGGAGGTCTGCAGTCCCTCGTAGACGAGCGTGTGCCGTCCGACGGTGGCCGTCTCGCCCTCGACCAACCGCAACTCGACCTCGGTGGCGTAGGACTGCGACGCGGCCAGCGCGACGGCGACCGCGACCACCCCGAGGTGCACGATCATGCCGCCGTTGGTGCGGCCGACGAGGCCCCGCCAGCCCTGGCGCCGGGTGGCGAGCACGACCTGGCGGAGCGCCGCGCCGGCGGCGAACGCACCGAGCCCGAACGCGAGCACCGGGGCGAGCCCGCGTGAGCCGGTGACCACGACGGCCACGACGACGACCGCAGCGAAGACCGCCGGCCAGAACAGGCGCACCCGGAGCAGTTCCTCGGACGCCTTGCGCCACGGCAGGACCGGGGCGATCGCCATGAGGAAGAGGATCAACATGCCGAGCGGCATGGTCATCCGGTTGAAGTACGGGACGCCCACCGAGAGGCGTTCGTCGTTGACGGCCTCGACCACCAGCGGGAACACGGTGCCGAGCAGCACCACGAACGCGAACGCGGCGAACAGCACGTTGTTGGCGAGGAACGACCCCTCCCGCGAGACCGGCGAGTCGATCCGGCCCGGCGCCCGCAGGGCGTCACCCCGCCATCCGATCAGGCCGACGGAGACCACGACGATCGCACCGAAGAACGACAGCAGCCACGGGCCGATGCCGGACTCGGTGAAGGCGTGGACCGAGTCGATGACGCCGGACCGGGTGAGGAACGTGCCGAGGATCGTCAGGGCGAAGGTCGCGCACAGCAGCGAGAGGTTCCAGACGCGGAGCATGCCGCGCCGCTCCTGGACCATCACCGAGTGGATGTAGGCCGTCCCGGTCAGCCACGGGAGCAGCGACGCGTTCTCGACCGGGTCCCAGGCCCAGTACCCGCCCCAGCCGAGCACCTCGTAGGACCACCAGGCGCCGAGCACGATGCCGACGGTGAGGAACCCCCAGGCGAACAGGGTCCAGCGGCGGGTGACGAGCAGCCAGCCCTCGCCGACCCGGCCGGTGGCGAGCGCGGCGACGGCGAACGCGAAGGGGACGGTGAACCCGACGTAGCCGAGATAGAGCATCGGCGGGTGGAACGCCATGAGCAGGTGGTTCTGCAGCAGCGGGTTGGGGCCCGGGCCGTCGTAGCCGGCGGCGACGGTGACCGACTCGAACGGGTCGGCCGGCCCGGCCATCAACGCGAAGAAGAACAGGCCGACGGCGAGCAGGGTGAGGAGGGCCCAACCGACGAGTTCGTCGTCGAGGCGCCGCCGGAACTTGTGGGCGATCAGCGCCGTGTAGCCGGCGAGGACCAGCGCCCACAGCAGGATCGAGCCCTCGAGCGCCGACCACATCGTGGCGACGTTGAAGAGCGCCGGCGTGCGGGTCGATCCGTGCTCGGCGACGAACCCGACGGAGAAGTCGCGGGTGATCAGCGCCCGCTCCATCGCCACGGTCGACAGGACCGCGCCCGCGAGGGCGAGGAAGGCGTACGACCGGCCCGTGCGCACGAGCGCGACGCGGTCGCGGACGAGTCCGACGGCGATGGTGACGACCCCGGCCAGGCACGAGACCAGCCCGAGCACCACCCCGGCGTCACCGAGGGCGACGTTCACGACGGGGTCATTCCTCGACGGACCCGTCGCCCACGTAGTCGTCGGTGCGATCGGGGTTCTCGGCCTCGTACTCCTCGGAGTGCTTCACGAGGATGCGGTCGCTGGCGAACCAGGGGTCGGATTCGCTCCAACGACCCTCGACCACGACGGGGATGTCGGGCTGGAACAGCTCGGGCGGGTCGCCCTGGTGGAGCACCTCGACCTGGACGTCGTCGTGCTCGACCACGAACCGGACCGCCGTGCCGTCGGGTTCCACCGACCCGGGCACGACCGTGCCCTGGAGGCGGAAGCGCTTGTCGCCGAGCTCGGCGCGCTCCGCGACCGCCTCGTCGGCGTTGCGGAAGAAGACGGTCGCGTTCGACAGACCCTGGAACGCCATGAAGACGAGCGCGACGAGGAGCACGCCGAGCACGCCGACGACGGCCAGCTTGCGGCCGCGGTCGACCTGGCCGGTGCCGCCGACGGGCGGCGCCGTGCGCGGCGTGAGGTCGAGGCCGTCGACGTCGTCGTCGTTCTCGAAGGGGGCGTCGAGGTCGCTCGGGGTGTCACTCATCGGACCACCGCCGCTCGCCGGGGGGCACCTGGCGGGACAGCTGACGGCCCCGGCGGATGACCGCGAAGGCGTAGCCGCCGATGGCGCCGAACGTGGCGATCCAGCCGGCCGCCACGTAGGCGGCGTGGGTCATGGCGAGGACGTTCACGAGACACCTCCGACCGCGACGCCGGCCGAGGGGTCGGCGTCGGCGCGCCGGGCCACGAGGGCGTCGTCGAGCTCGTGGAGCTCGGCCCGGCGTTCGAGCCAGCCGGTGCGGAACCGGTGCACGAACAGCCAGGCGACGACGACGCCGCAGACGGCGAACGCGCTGAACAGGGTGAAGAGCATCGACCCCTCAATCGAGACGTCGAGCTTGGAGACGGTGGCGTCCTGGTGCAGGCCGCGCCACCAGTCGACCGAGTAGTGCACGATCGCCGCGTTGGGGACGAGCAGCAGCCCGAGGAAGGCCGACAGCCGGGCCCGGGTCTCGGGCGTGGACGGGTAGCGCCGCAGCGCCTGGTAGCCGAGGAGGAGCACGAACAGGATCGCCGTCGAGGTCAGCCGGGCGTCCCAGACCCAGTAGACGCCCCACGTCGGCCGGCCCCACACCATGCCGGTGACCAGGCCGAGGGCGGTGAACAGGGTCGCGATCTCGGCGCCGGCGGCGGCGAGCGTGTCCCAGCCGTCGCTGCGCTTGCGCAGCCACATGCCGGAGGCGATGGCGCACACGAACACGGCGACGTACATGTACGTGACGACCGGGACGTGGACGTAGAGCAGGCGCGCGGCGTCCTGCTGGACGGCGTCGGCGGGCGACACGATCAGACCCATCACGGCGACGAAGACCGCGCCGGCGAGCGACAGCCCGCCGAGCACCGTGGTGAGGCGGGACCGGGTCGAGACCGGCGGCGGGGGTGTGCTGGTGGTCACGTCTCCTCCAGGAGCGTGGCGAACGAGGTGAGGCCGACGAGCAGGTACAGGACGGCGAAGACGGCGAGCATCCCGCACCACGACCAACCGTCGTCGACGCCCTGGTCGAGCGCCGACTCCGACGCCCGGGTGGCGCCGAGCAGGACCGGTGCGAGGACCGGGAGCAGCAGGAGCGGGACCAGCGTGTCACGCACCGCGAGCCCCGCGGCAAGTACGCCGTAGAGGGTACCGGCGGCGGCGATCCCCACCGTCGCGGCGAGGCAGGTCGCGGCGAGCAGGGCGGGGGTCCCCAGGTCGGCCGAGTAGAGCACGACGACCCCGACGCCGAGGACGACCTCGAGCAGCACGAGCTGCACGGCGACGGCCATCGCCTTGCCGAGGAAGAACCCGGCCGGGTCCATGCCGGTGAGCCGGATCGCCTCCCGGACGCCCGGCGCGGACTCGACGCCGAACGACCGCTGGACGGCGAGGAGCCCGGCGAAGAGCACGGCCACCCAGAAGAGGCCCGGGGTCGCCCGGGTGAGGATGCCGCGGTCGGGGTCGAGGGCGAACGCGAAGAGCACGAGGACGAGCAGCGCGAACGGCACCATCTGGCCGACGGCGACCCGGGAGCGCCACTCGATGCGCAGGTCCTTGCCGGCGACGAGGCGGGCGTCAGCGAGCATCGACGGCCTCCACGGCCTCCCGGGCGACCGCGCCGGCCCCGGCGTCGGCGTCGGCGGCCTCGGACCGCACCACGCCACCGGCGAGGGTCACGACGCGGGTGGCGAGCCCCTCGGCCCGGTCGAGCTCGTGGCTGGCGAACAGGACGGTGGCACCGGCGGCGGCGGCGCGGCGGACGACGTCGTCGACGAGGTCGCGGCCGGCGCGGTCGAGGCCGGCGTGGGGTTCGTCGAGCAGCCACAGCTCGGGGCGGCGGGCCAGGAGACCGGCCAGCGCGGTGCGACGGCGTTGTCCGGTCGAGAGGCGGGCGGCGACCACCCCGGCGAGCCGGCCGTCGAGCCCGCAACGCGCCAGGGCCTCGTCGGCCTCGGCGACGGTGGCGCCCGCGGCCTGGGCCCAGAATCGCACGTTGTCGGCCACGGTGAGGTCGGCGTAGAGCCCGTCGCTGTGCAGCAGCATGCCGACGCGGCGCCGCACGGCCCGCGGGTCGCGGACGATGTCGACCCCGAGGACCTCGGCCGTGCCGTCGGTGACCCGGGTGAGGCCGGCGCAGGTGCGCAGCAGCGTGGTCTTGCCCGCGCCGTTCGGGCCGCGCACGAGCACGATCTCGCCCGGGGCGACGGTGAGGTCGACGCCGGCGAGGGCGGGGAAGCGGTCGAGGAGGACGACGGCACCGGACAGCCGGACCGCCGGCGACGCGACCGCAGCGGAGGGGGCGGCGGGATCCATCGAGCTGACCGAAACGGTACCGAGGGCCGCCGGAGGGCCACCAATCACCGCCCCCGGACCCGCGACCCGCATCCAATAGCCTCCGGGCCGTGCGGCTCGGCAAGGTCATCGGCGGCATCGGCTGGGCGCTGATCTGGGTCGGCAGCATCGTGCTGCTCTTCGTCGCCTACCAGCTCTGGGGCACGAACCTCGCCGAGGCCCGGGCCCAGGACTCGCTCGAGTCCGAGTTCGAGCAGCTCCTCGCCGACGCCGACGCCGCCCCCGCGACGTCCACCACCACGTCGACGACGTCGACGCCGGGGCCGACGAGCACCACGACCACGACGGCCGCCACCGCGCCGCCACCGCCCCCCGGGGACGGCGACGCCATCGCCCGCATCGTCATCCCGGCCATCGGCGTCGACAAGATCGTCATCGAGGGCGTCGGCCGCGGCGACCTGCGCAAGGGGCCCGGCCACTACCCCGACACCCCCCTGCCCGGCCAGCCCGGCAACGCGGCGATCGCCGGACACCGCACCACCTACGGCGCGCCGTTCAACCGGGTCGACGAGCTCGTCGCCGGCGACGAGATCCTCGTGACCACCCTCCAGGGCTCGTTCCGCTACGAGGTCGCCTCGCACCAGATCGTGACCCCGTCGGAGGTCGCCGTCGTCGCCGACCAGGGCGACGACCGGCTCACCCTCACCAGCTGCCACCCGAAGTACTCGGCCCGGCAGCGCATCGTCGTCACGGCGATGCTCGTCGACGAGCCCGTCCGGCCACCGCCCACCGTCCCGGCGCCCCCGGACGAGGACGAGGACGAGGACGAGGACGACGAGGTCGCTTCGCCGTCCACCCTCCCGGCCGACGGGGACGACGACGGCGACGGCGGCGCCGTGGCGCTCGACAGCCTCGACGGCGAGGACGAGCGCACCGCCGGGCCGGCCATCGTGTGGGGCGGCGTGGCGCTGGCGGTGTGGATCGCGTTCTTCGTCCTCTCCCGACGCTGGCGCCGGATCCCGGCCTACCTCCTCGGGGCGCCGGTGTTCGGCGTCGCCCTGTTCGTGTTCTTCGGCGCCCTCAGCGAGATCCTGCCCTCGAACTTCTGACGGGTCCCCGCCGCGCGGTGCAGCGGCCCGCTGGGGCGCCGGCACCGGCCCGCCGATACCGTTCCCGTCATGCGGTGGGCCGGAACGCGTGCGATCTCGCTGCTGCCCGTGCTCCTGTCCGTGCCACTCGTCGGCGTCGCGTGCAGCGACGACGGCGGCGACGACGCCCGGGGCGGCGGGGCCGACGCCGGCTCCCCGACGACCGTCGAGGTGGGCGAGGTGGCCACGACCGAGCTCCGGGCCGGCGACTGCCTGGACGGCATCACGATCGGGGCCGCCGACCGCCTCGAGCTGTCGTCGACCCGGATCGTCGGGTGCCAGGGTCCGCACTCGCTCGAGGTCGTGGCGACGTTCGCGCTGTCGCCGGACGACCTCGACGTCGAGGTGCTGGTCGACTACCCCGGCCGGGCTCGTGTCATCGCCGCCGCGGACGAGGGCTGCACCACGCGGCTGGCCGACGCCACCGGCGTGGAGGCCGACGACGGGCCGCTGACGGCCAGTGCCACCGACGAGGACGAGCGCCGATACGGGCTGATCGTGTTCTGGCCGTCGAGCACGTCGTGGGCCCAGGGCGACCGCACGGTGGCGTGCGCCGCCTTCCCGGGCGACGGCATGCCGTTCCTGATGCCGGTCTTCGCGAGCTGACCGGCGGCCCGGCGACCCCGGTCGGCCCGGTCCGTCGAGAGGCCGGTCCGGTCAGCGACCCCGGAACGCGGCGGGTCGCTTCTCCTGGAACGCCCGGATGCCCTCGAGACGGTCCTCGCTCGTCCACACCCGGTCGAAGGCCGACTCGACGTCGGTGTCGGCGACGACCCGCCCGGACAGCCGGTCGAGGGCCAGCTTCTGGCCGGCGATCGAGAGGGGCGCGAGGCGGGCGATCTCGCCCGCCCAGGCGACGGCGTCGTCGCGGTCGCCGGCCCGATTGGCGAAGCCGGTGCGCAGGGCGGCGTCGGCGTCGATCGTGTCGGCGGCGAGCAGCACGGCGCGCGCGGTGCCGTGACCGGCGAGGAGGGCGACCTTCTCGATCGTCCAGTGGTCGACCATCAGGCCGAGCTTGGCGCTCGGGATCCCGAACCGGGCGCGAGGTCCGACGACGCGCAGGTCGCAGGCGACGGCGACCTGCATCCCGGCGCCCATGGCC
>JBHIXO010000158.1:0-8860 GCA_041984725.1 Acidimicrobiales bacterium
CGGCGCAGGTCGCCAACCCGAACCTGCGGTACTTCGACTGGCGCACGTACGGTCACGGGCTGGTAGGTCTCGATCCCGGCGGCGCCACGCTCGAGCTGTGGTCGTCGCCGCCGGACCGGATCGTCGACGAGGCCACGCTGCTGCGCCGGTTCCGCTCACCGCTCGGCGCACCCCACCTCGGCGAGCCCCTCGGCGGGCCCGGTTCGATCGACCCCGTGCGGGGCCGGGCGGCGCCGACGCCTGTCCGGGACCTGTCCGACGGCGGACCGCTCGAAGGTGTCGACGCGGGCGCGCCGACCACGACGACCGCCGGCGGCGGGAGCGGGTCGGGCACGCCGGGCGTCCTGCCCGCGACCGGCGGGACGGTGCCCATCGGCGTGGTCGTCGCCGCGCTCGCCGCCGGCCTCGCGGCCCGACGGGCGCGCCCGCGGCCGGACCGGCGAGCGGTCAGCCGAACGCGTTGACGAGGACGTCGGTCATCGCCATCGCGGTGACCGACCCGACGAGGCCGAGCATCAGGGTCCGGGTCTGGGCCGTGACCGTCGCCCGGATCTCCGCGGTCATGTCGGTGCGCAGCACCGCCATGTCGGTGCGCAACTCGGCCATCTCCGTCCGGAGATCCGTCCGCAACTCCGCCATCTCGGTCCGGAGATCCGTCCGCAACTCCGCCATCTCCGTCCGCACCTCTGCCATCTCGGTCCGCAGATCCGACCGGAGATCCGCCATCTCGGCCCGGAGATCGGACCGCACCAGCGCGACATCGCCCTTCGTCGCCAGCTCTCGGGGTTCGGGGGGCAGCGCACGCATCATGAGTCGGGCGAAGCGTTCGCCCACCTCCTGCTTGGCGAGCTCGTAGAGCTCGAGACGCTCGTTCTCGGTGGTGGACACGTCCGTCCTCCTGTCGTACGGGGAGGGCGGTCCGTGCGCCGAGTCTCGGACGCTTCCGAGCCTATCCCGGTGCGCCGGGGGCGGATCCGCCGGACCCGAGCTGCGGGAGGACCTCGGCGACGAAGCGCCGGTGGGCGTGCCGGGCGGCCTCCGGGTCGGCGCCAGCCGTGGGTCCGATGACCACGAGCTTGTCGATGCCGAGTTCGCGCATGCCGTGGAGCCGCTCGGCGACCCGGGACGGTGGGCCGACGACGGCGAACCGGTCGACGAAGTCGTCGTCGAGCGCCCGGGCCTGCGCCGACCCGACCCGCGTGTGCTCGGTCATGTCGTAGCTCTGCCGCAGGCGGTCGAGCGTGTCGCGCTGCGCGGCGGTCGCCGGCCCGTGGATCCGCCCGTGCATGACGTTGAAGCGGGCGAAGGTCGACAGGCCCCCGCTCACGAGGCGGCGGGCGACGTCGAGGTCGTCGTGGCACGCCACGTTGACGAACGCCCCGATGGCCACGTCGGGGTCAACCGCACGGATCGTCTCGATCGCCCACGCCTGACGATCCGGGTCGGCACCCACGGCCAAGAGCACGCGGTCGGCGTGCTCGGCGGCCAGCGCCAGCACCCGCGGACCGGTGGCCGCGACCTCGACGGGCACCTTCGGTTCCCCGATCCAGTGCAGCCGCGACGTCGGCGGCGCGTCGGCCAGCGCCAGGTCGGCCACGGGCGGCGCGCCGTCGGGCAGGTCAGCGAAGTCGACGTCGTCGCCCCGGAGGTACGCCTGGATCGTGCGGAGCGCACGGGCGAGGTCGTCGACCCGCGCCGGTGCCCGACCGACGTGGGCGAGGGACGAGTCCCCGCGCCCGATGCCGAGCACGGCCCGGCCGCCGGACGCGACCTGGATGCTGCCGATGCCGGCGGCCGTGGCGGCCGGGTGCCGGGTGACCGGGTTCGTGACGCCGGGGCCGAGCCCGATCCGCTCGGTGGCGGCGGCCGCCAGCGCCAGACCGACGTAGACATCGCCGGACAGGTTCTGCGAGTCGACGCAGTACCAGCCGTCGAACCCGTCGGCCTCGGCCGACGCCGCCTGGCGGGCGGCGACGGCCGGGTGCGACAGGCCCAGTGTCCAGATCTCCATGGTCAGCCGGGCAGCGTGCCCTCGATCGCCGAGGTGACCGAGTCGTCGAGCGGCTCGACCGTGGGGCCGAAGCGCTGGGCGATCGAGCCGTCCGGCGCGACCAGGAACTTCTCGAAGTTCCACCGGATGTCGCCGGTGTGGCCCTCGGCGTCGCCGACGGGGGTGAGCGCGTCGTACAGCGGGTGGCGCTCGTCGCCGTTGACGTCGATCTTCTCGGTGAGCGGGAAGTCGACGCCGTAGGTCGTGGAGCAGAACGTCTGGATCTCCTCGGCCGTGCCCGGCTCCTGGCCCATGAACTGGTTGCACGGGACGCCGACCACGGTGAAGCCCTTGTCCGCGTAGCGCTTCTGCAGCTCGACCAGCCCCTCGTACTGCGGGGTCAGGCCGCACTTGGAGGCGACGTTGACGACGAGGGTCGCCTTCCCCTTCTGGCCGGCCAGCACGCCCGACTCGCCCCCGAGGCCGGCGATGTCGATGTCGAAGATGTCGATGGAGTCGCTCATGGCCCGCAGTCTGGCGGCTCGGGACGCGTTCCGCTCGTCCTGCCAGAAGCGGGGGTGTTCCGCTCGTCCACCAGAAGCGGGGGCGGTCGCCGACCGAGGGTGGCAGGCTCCGGGCATGGCTGCACTCCACGATCACGGTGGCGAGTTGGCGTTGGCGACGCTGCGCGCCCACGGCGTCGACACGATGTACACGCTCTCGGGCGGGCACATCTTCCCGTTCTACGACGCGGCGGTGCAGCGGGAGCCCGGCGTCCGGATCGTCGACGTGCGCCACGAGCAGACCGCCACGTTCGCCGCCGAGGCCGCCGCCAAGCTGACCCGCAACGTCGGGGTCGCCGTCCTCACCGCGGGGCCCGGCGTGACGAACGGCGTGAGCGCGGTCGCGTCCGCGCAGTTCAACGGCTCGCCGCTGCTGGTGCTCGGTGGCCGGGCGCCCCAGGCCCGCTGGGGTGCCGGTTCGCTGCAGGAGTTCGATCACGTCCCGCTGCTGACCCCGATCACCAAGCTGGCGGCGACCGTCACGGCGACCGAGGCGATCCCGGGCGACGTCGACGCCGCCGTGCGCACCGCGCTCTCGCCGCACCGCGGGCCGGTGTTCCTCGACTTCCCCCTCGACGTCGTGTTCGGCATGGCCGAGGCCGAGGTGCCCGACGCCCGCCGCCCGGCCGGGGTCGAACCCGACCCCGACGCCGTGGTCCGCGCCGCCGACCTGATCGCCCGGGCCGAGCGGCCCGCCATCGTCGCGGGCTCCGACGTCTGGTGGGAGGGCGCCCACGACGCGCTGCGGGCGACGGCCGAGGCGCTGCGCGTTCCCGTCTTCCTGAACGGGCTCGGTCGGGGCTGTCTGCCCGCCGACCACGAGCTCTGCTTCGTCCGCACCCGGTCGCTGCTTAAGTCGGAGGCCGACGTCGTCGTCGTGATCGGCACGCCGCTCGACTTCCGCCTCTCGTTCGGGTCGTTCGGCGAGGCACAGGTCGTGCACGTCGTCGACCATCCCGACCGGCAGGCCGGCCACGTCGACCCGGCCGTCCGTGTCAGCGGCGACCTGGCACGCGTGCTGACCGCCTGGGCCGACCGCACCGGCGACCGCGCCGACCACGAGCCGTGGATCGCCCGGCTCGCCGACGCCGAGGCCGCGGCCCGCGACGCGGAGCTACCGCTCCTCGGTGCCGACGACGACCCGATCAAGCCGACCCGCATCTACGGCGAGCTGCGCTCCCGGCTCGACCGCGACGCCGTCGTGGTGTGCGACGGCGGCGACTTCGTCAGCTACGCCGGCAAGTACGTCGACGTGTACGAGCCGGGCTGCTGGCTCGACACCGGCCCCTTCGGGTGCCTCGGCACCGGCATGGGCGGCGCGATCGCGGCGCGGGTCACCCACCCCGACCGCCAGGTGGTCGTGCTCCTCGGCGACGGTGCGGCCGGCTTCTCGCTGATGGACGTCGACACGCTCGTCCGCCACGACCTGCCCGTCGTGATGGTCGTGGGCAACAACGGCATCTGGGGGCTCGAGAAGCACCCGATGCAACAGCTCTACGGGTACGACGTGGCCGCCGACCTCCAGCCGGGCTGTCGCTACGACGAGGTCGTCCGGGCGCTCGGCGGCGCGGGTGAGACCGTGACCGACCCGGCCGAGGTCGGCCCTGCGCTCGACCGGGCGTTCGCCGCCGGGGTGCCCTACCTGGTGAACGTGCTCACGGACCCGGCCGACGCCTACCCGCGGACGTCGAACCTGGCCTGAGGCGCGCCGAGCACGTCGACCACCCAGGGGCGAACGGCGGCGTCGTCGGTGACGGGGAGCCACCAGGCCGCGCCGAACCGGGCGTAGCGGTCGACCACGGGGCCGAGGTCGTGGTCGGCGACCCACCGGCGCACCCGGTCGTGGTCGGCGGGCCGGACCGTGTCGACCACGCCGAGGTAGGCGACGGCGAGCGCCACGTCGAGATCGGGGTCGCCGGCGATCGCGAGCACGCTCCAGTCGATGACGGCGGTGATGCGGTCGCCGTCGCACATGACGTTGCCAGGGAAGTAGTCGAAGTGGACCATCGCCGGCCCACCGGGGGGATCGGGCACGGTGGCGACCTCGGCGCGTAGCCGGTCGAGCCGGCCGTCGAGGTCGGGGATCGCCGCCCGGGCGGCGGCATCGGGCGCGCCCGCCTGCCGGTCGAGCGCGGCGAGGAGGTAGCCCGACCACGTCGGCGCGCGGAGCGGTTCGTCGGCGATGAGCTCGCCGTACCAGGGCCGGGTGCAGCCGATCGTGCGCAGCGCCTGCGCGGTGTCGAGGTAGTCGTCGATCAGTCGCGCCCGCCGGGGGCCGTCCGCCGTCCGCAGCTCGTCGGTCAGTGACCGGCCGGGGAGGCGCCGTTCGACGAACCACGGTCGCCCGGTCTCGTCGCACCCCGTGTCGAGCACCTCGGGCACCGCGATGCCGACGGTGGCGGCCGGGCCGGCCAGCTCGCGGGTGAGTGCCAGGCGGCGCTCGATCGTCGGCGAGTCGACCCGCCAGCGGCGGAGCACCCGGTGGGCGTCGAGGGCGAAGACCTCGGCCTCCCCGCCCTCGCCGAGGAGCTCGAGCGTCGACGGGTCGGGCAGCACCGTCCGAGTCTTACCGAACCGGGTCTGACCGAACCGGGTCTGACCGACCCGGCCGGGTCCCGATCGGGCGGACGCGATCGGGGTTCGGGCCGCGGCAGTGCGGCCGATGCGCCACACTCGCACCATGTCCCCCGCCTCCGAGACGGCCGGCTCGACCGTGGGTACCGGCACCACCAGCGATCCCGAGACGGTCGTCCGCACGTTCCTGCGCCGGCTCGAGGAGCTCGACCTCGACGGCGCGCTCGAGCTCCTCGCCGACGACGTCCACTACCACAACGTCCGGTTGTCCCACGCCCGGAGCCGGGCCGCGGTGCGCCGCCAACTCGGGCTCCTCACCCGGATCGACGGCGGCTTCGAGGCCCACAACCACCACGTCGTGGCCGACGGCCCGGTCGTCCTGACCGAACGCACCGACGTGCTGATCGCCGGGCCGGTCCGGGTCGAGTTCTGGGTGTGCGGCACCTTCGAGGTGCACGACGGGCGCATCACGCTGTGGCGCGACCGCTTCGACTTCCTCGACGTGACCGTCGGGATGGTGAAAGGCGTCGCCCGCGCCGCGCTCGACCGGTTGGCGGCCGGCCGGTGAAGCCCCAGCTGAACCACACGATCGTCCACGCCCGCGACCGGCGGGAGTCGGCCGAGTTCCTGTGCGAGCTGTTCGGCTTCGATCCGCCCGTGGCGTTCGGCCACTTCCTCGTCGTCGAGGCGGGCAACGGCGTCAGCCTCGACTTCATGGAGACCGACGGAGACATCCCGGCCCAGCACTACGCCTTCCTCGTCACCGAGGCCGAGTTCGACGTGATCCACGGCAAGATCGTCGACCGCGGGATGGCGCACTGGGCCGACCCGGCGCAGGCCCACCCGGGCGAGATCAACCACCACGACGGCGGCCGGGGCGTCTACTTCCTCGACCCGAGCGGCCACTTCCTCGAGGCGATCACCCGACCGTACGGGTCCGGTCCCCGCACCTGACGCGCGCCGGCCGACCGTTCCGCCGGTGACGTCACCGCTTGCGGAGACGGCGCAACTGGGCGTCGAGGTAGCGCCGGGCCCGGCGCTGCCCGCCCCGCTCGGCGATCGCCGCCTCGAGCCGCTCGAGGCTCGCGACCACCGCGTCGACGTCGGGGTCCCAGCCCCGGCCCTCGCACTCGGTGAGCCAGTCGGCCGGGGTGCGGTGGCCGCGCTGGCCGTTGCACCGGGCGCAGGCGGCGACCTCGTTCTCGAGCCAGCTCGGACCGCCCTTGATGCGGGGGACGACGTGCTCGGTGGTCGCCCGCACGAGGTCGGTGTCGACGCCGCGACGGCACCACACGCAGTGCCGCCCGTCCCGTTCGAGGATCACCTCGAGCCGGTCGCGGCGTCCGAGGGCGGGGCGGTCGACATCGGTCACGACGCACCCGATCGTAGGATCGGACGGCTTGGACGGAAGGTTCGCCCCCAGCCCCACCGGCCCGCTGCACGTGGGCAACCTGCGCACGGCCGTGCTGGCGTGGCTGTTCGCCCGGTCGTCCGGCGGACGCTTCGTCGTGCGGGTCGAGGACCTCGACCCCGCCGCCCGGCGTGAGGAGCTGGTCCGCTCCCAGCTCGCCGACCTTGCGGATCTCGGCCTCGGCCACGACGGCCCGATCATCCGCCAGTCCGACACCGACGTCCGCGCCCGCCACGACGACGCGGTCGCGACGCTCGACGCCCGCGGCCTCCTCTACCCGTGCTGGTGCAGCCGGCGCGAGATCGCCGAGGCGGCCTCGGCCGCCCACGGCCCGCTACCCGAGGGGGCCTATCCCGGCACCTGCCGCGACCTGTCGACGGACGAGCGGGCGGACCGCGCCGCCGAGAAGCCCGACAAGTCCCCGTCGCTGCGCATCCGGTCCGGCGAACCGCTCGTCGGGATCGTCGACCGACTCCACGGCGAGCACGCCGCGATCGTCGACGACTTCGTCGTCCGCCGCGGCGACGGCGTCCCCGCCTACAACCTGGCGGTCGTGCTCGACGACGCCCACCAGGGGATCGAGGAGGTCGTTCGCGGCGACGACCTGCTGGCGGGGACGCCCCGCCAGGCCTGGCTGCACGACGTCCTCGGACTCCCCCGCCCCGCCTACACCCACGTCCCGCTCGTGCACGGACCCGACGGCGAGCGCCTCGCCAAGCGCCACGGCTCGGTCACGCTCGACGAGCTGCGCGCCGAGGGCTGGACCGTCGAGCGGGTCCTCGGTTGGGTCGGCACCACGCTCGGGCTCGCGGCACCGGGCGAGGAGCTCGGCGGAGACGACCTCCTCGCGCGGTTCGACCCGGCGTCGGTGCCGGTCGATCCCGTCGTGTTCGATCCCGGGGCGACGTAGGCGGGACCGTCAGAGCGTCCGGATGCCGTCCACCGCGACGATCACCCCGATGATCCCGGCGACCGCGCCCAGCAGTCGCACGCCACCGCCGGCGAACTTCGGGTGCACGAGCCGGCGCACGTAGACGCCCAGCGCGCCCACCGCGACCGCGACGGCCGCCGCGACCGCCACCGGGACCACGCCGTCCTCGGCGCCGATCGACACCGCGAGGGCGGCGGCCCCCGGGGTGAACAGCGTGGGGAAGGCCACGAACGCGGCGAGCCCGCGATCGGTCTCGGGTTCCTCCGCCGGCGCGACCGCGCCGGCCACGAGCCAACGCACGCCTGCGAACGCGACGATCACCCCGGCGCCCAGGCGGTCCGTGCCGAGGTTGACGTCGAGCGCGTCGAGCAGGGGCTCGGACGCCACCGCGAGCAGGACGAGCGCCACGAGGGCCACGACGGCACCGGCGGCGATGGCCGCGGGCCGGTCGGTGCGCCGGTCGCGCAGCAGCGCGAGGGCGGCCGCCGCGGGGTTGACGGTGGCGAAGATGCCGAGGAGGGCGAGGGTCATCGTCGGGACTCCGGTCGATCGGGATCGGTTCCGGGCCCACGTGATGAGCGCACATGCTCGGATCGTGGGCCCGGAACGGGTAGGGGTCGGGTCACGGCAGCACCGGCTCGGCGAGCAGGAGGCCGGATGCGGCGTGCTGCTGGTCGTCCATGCGGGTGAGGTCGTCGTAGAACCAGGCCCCCGCCACCTGGGGGGACACGCCCCCGGCGGGCCGGACCTGGCGGTCGGCGAGTCGGGCGGCACCGCAGGCGAGGGCGTCGGCCACGGGTTCGGCGACGTCGACGAGGCGGTCGTCGGCGCGCACGAGCGGCAGCAGCGCCCCGAGCCCCTCGATCCACGTGCCCGTGCCCGATCCGCGGGGCGCGGGGCCGTGGGTCAGGGAGCCGTAGACGGTGCCGCGCTGGGCGTCGAAGCGCACGAGCATCCCGTAGCGCTCGAGCAGGCGGCGGGCGTACTCGATGTGGTGGTCGGCGAGGTCCCACTCGGCCATCTCGCCGAGCGAGTAGGCCGCCCACTGGTCGGGCCAGGGCTGGGGCAGGAAGCCCTCGGCGAGGTCGCGCTCGATGTCGTGCGGGCGCATGAAGGCCGGATCGATCTCGTCGTATCGGACGTCGTGATGCCCAACATGGACGGGCCGACCATGGCGAAGGAGTTGAAGGGCCTGCTGCCAGGCACGCCGATCATCTTCGTCTCGGGCTATGCGGAGGACGCCTTCGCGAAGAATCTCGACCCGGACCAGGAATTCCACTTCCTGCCCAAACCCTTCTCCCTGAAGCAGCTCGCCGCCGCCGTAAAGGAAGTGATGGGCGGCAAGTAGGGCGGGGCGAAGTCCATGCTCGTCATCCTTTCAGGCCTGCCCG
>JBHIXO010000159.1:0-8818 GCA_041984725.1 Acidimicrobiales bacterium
AGCTCGGCGCGGCCCGGCTGGCGATCATGATCGGCGGGCTGTGCGGGATCGTGGCCGGCACCGTCGCCGAGACCGTGACCGGCGACCCCGACCAGCTCGGACCCGACGGGGAGGCGACCGCATGAGCGACGTCTGGGTCGCCATCGTCCTCGCCGGCGTCGGCACGTACGCGCTGCGGGCGTCGTTCCTGTCGCTCGCCGGCCGCCTCACCGACCTCCCGCCGCTCGCCACCCGGGTCCTGCGCCAGATCCCGCCGGCCGTGCTCGCCGCCCTCGTCGTGCCCGCGCTGGTCCGGCCCGAGGGCTCGCTCGACCTGTGGCAGCCCGAGCTCCTCGCCGGCGCGGTCGCGTTCCTCGTGAGCTGGCGGACCCGCAACGTCGCCCTCACGCTGGTCGTCGGGATGGGCGTCCTCGTCGCGCTCCAGCAGCTCGTCTGACGGACTTCCTGCAACGCCCGTTGCCAGTTGGCAGGATGGGCGCGATGAGCACCACGGCGAACCCCTCGGTCGACACGGCCCAGCCGCCCGTCGACATCGACCTGCTCGACCGCGAGTTCTGGCGGACCCGCCAGCACGAGGCCTGGCGCTGGGCGCGGGCCAACCGACCGGTCTGTCGCGACGACAAGAACGGGTTCTGGGCGGTGACCCGTCACGCCGACGTCCTCTACGTCGAGCGCCACCCCGAGCTGTTCAGCTCGTTCCACTCGTACCGGGTGAACATGACGCCCGACGAGTCGAACATGATCGCCAACGACGACCCGCGTCACCTCCAGCAGCGCCGGCTCGTCAACCGCGGCTTCACGCCCCGCGCCGTGCGCGAGAAGGCCGACTCGTTCGAGACGATGATCGCCGAGATGGTCGACGTCGTGACCCCGGCGTCGGGTGCGGCGGGGAGCTGCGAGGTCATCGACGCGGTCGCCGGCCAGCTCCCGGCCCGTTTCACGTGCGGCCTGCTCGGTCTGCCCGACGATCAGTGGCGGATGGTGAAGGGCTGGTCCGAGAAGCTCATGCGCATCGACGCCGCCACGTTCGACAACGACGTGCTGATGGGGCTCATGGAGGTCACCCAGGAGCTCTACGGCATGGTCATGGCGTCGGTGCCCGAGCTGCGGGGCTGTCCCGTCTCCGACGGCCTGCTCAGCAAGTGGGCCCACGCCGAGATCGACGGCGAGCCGCTGAGCATCGAGACGATCTTCCACGAGACCGGGCTGTTCGTCGCCGGAGGCGCCGAGACGACCCGTACCGCGATCGCCCACGGGCTGCGGACGTTCTGCGACCACCCCGACCAGTGGGAGCTCCTGCACGACCGGCCCGAGCTGCTGCCGACCGCGGTCGACGAGGTCATCCGCTGGGTCACCCCGCTCAACAACATGTTCCGCCGGGCCACCCAGGACACCGAGCTGCACGGCGAGCAGATCCGCGAGGGCGACCGACTCGCGCTCGTCTACCCGTCGGCCAACCGCGACGAGGACGTGTTCGACGACCCGTTCACGTTCGACATCACCCGCGACCCCAACCCGCACATCGCGTTCGGACACGGGACGCACTTCTGCATCGGCGCCAACTTCGCCCGCCGCGAACTCGAGATCCTGTTCGGGATCCTGACGCAGCGGTGGACGAACCTGCGCGTCGAGGCCGAGATCGACGTCGAGCCGAACATCTTCGCCCCCGCCGTCCGCTCGTTCGGCCTGGCGTTCGACGCCCGGTAGGCGGTCTGGCGGCGGGCCGGCGCCATCGTCGGATCGCGGACCCGAGCCGCTACCGTCGATCGGGCCATGACCTCCCGCGTCCTCCACGCCCCGACGGCCGCCGAGCCGTCGACGTCGCCCACGCCGACGATCACGCCCGACACCACGGTCGACCCGACGACGGGCGACGGCGACCACGACCGGTTCGCGCACATCTGCCGCAAGGAGGACGTGACGCGGGCCTACATCACCGGAGAGGCGATCGAGGCCCTGTGCGGCAAAAAGTGGGTGCCGAGCCGCAATCCCGAGAACTACCCGGTGTGCCCGGCGTGCAAGGAGGCCATGGGCCGCATCCGCAACGCCGGCGACAACTGACGCGCCGTTCCCGGAGCACGCGCCCTGGCCGCCGGCCGGCGTGACTCAGTCGAGGCGGCGCAGGTCGCGGGCGAAGCGCTTGCCGTTGGCGACGTAGTGGGCGGCCCCGTGGCGGATCATGTCGGGGGTGACCGAGTCGGGGCGGATCTTGGCGGGCACGCCGAGCGCCATGGCCCCCGACGGCACCTCGAGGCCGTTGTTGCACACCGCGTTGGCGCCGACGAGCGCGTTGGTGCGGACGACGACGCCGTGGAGCACGACGCTGCCCGAGCCGACGAGGCAGCCGTCCTCGATCGTGCAGCCCTCGAGGTGGACGATGTGGCCGACGATGCAGTCGTCGCCGACCACGGTCGGGTGGTGGTCGGTGGTGTGGACGACCGAGCCGTCCTGGATCGACGTGCGGGCCCCGACCGTGATCGAGCCGCCGTCGCCGCGCAGCACGGCGCACGGCCAGATCGAGGACTCGGCGCCGATGGTGACGTCGCCGATCACGACGGCGTCGGGGTGGACGAACGCGTCGCCGGCGATGGTGGGCTCGAGGTCGCCCAGTGCGTAGATCGGCATCAGATCTGGCGGGCCATGGCGAGGGCGGCCGAGGGCTGCAGGCCGGCCCGGCCCACGAGGTAGCAGGCGATCGGGGCGGCGATGCGCTCGCTGCTGTGGGCGGCGACGCCGGCCAGCTCCAGCAGGACCTCGATCGTGTGGTCGTCGGGCGCGCGCTCGCCGATCAGCTCGCAGAAGCTGGCGAGCCAGTCGGCGGCGGTCCGGTCCGGGGTGTCGGTGTCGCTCACGCTCCCATCCTGACGCGGTGGGGGAGCCGGCGGAGACCCCGGCCGGGCAGCGCCCCCGACAGCCGGGCGAGCAGGTAGAGCACGGGGAAGATCTCGAGGCGCCCGGCGAACATCATCACCATCAGCACGCCGCGGGCCGGGCGCGAGAAGTAGAGGAAGTTCGACGCCGGCCCGGCCTCGCCGAGCGCGGGGCCCATGTTCCCCATCATCGACGCCGACGCGCCCGCGGCCTCGGGCAGACCGGCGCCGAGGAAGGCGAGCACGAGCGTGCCGGCCCCGACGATCAGCACGTAGAGGAGCGCGAAGCCGATGACGCGCTGGACGATGCGGTCGGGGACGGCCTCGCCGCCGAGCCGGATCGGCAGCAGGGCCCGCGGGTGGCGGATGCGCCGGATCTCGCGCACGGCGTGGGTCAGCAGCACGCGCATGCGGATCAGCTTCATGCCGCCCGACGTCGACCCGGCCATGCCCCCCGACAGCATCAGCGCGAACAGCAGCAGCTGCGCGGCCGGCACCCACTGGACGAAGTCGGCGGTGCCGAAGCCGGTGGAGGTCAGCAGCGTCGTGACGTTGAAGACCGCGTCGCGCAGCGCCTGCCCGGCGCCCATGCCCTGCTGGCCCCAGAGCAGGAACCACACCGCGCCGACGAACGCCACGAAGACGCCGACGTAGAACCGGAACATGGGCGAGCTCCAGTACGCCGCCCCGAAGGCCCGGCGGCCCGACCCGTGCCGGCTGGTGCCCCGCCGGGCGTCGAGCGAGCTGAACGCCCGCCAGTGCAGCGAGAAGTTGACGGCGCCGAACAGCATCAGGACCACGAGTGCGAGTTCGACCGCCAGCGAGTCGAACGCGCCGACCGAGGCGTCGTAGGGCGAGAGGCCGCCGGTCGAGACGACCGTGAACGCGTGGGTGACGGCGTCGAAGACCGACATCCCGACGCCGAGGAGCACCACGACGGAGACGACCGTGAACAGGCCGTACACGAGCCAGAGGCGCCGCGCCGTCTCCGACACCCGGGGGGCGAGCCGGTCGGCGGTCGGGCCGGGCGCCTCGGCGCGCAGGAGTTCCATGCCGCCGATGCCGAGGAAGGGGAGGATGGCGACGGCGAGTACGACCATGCCGGTGCCGCCGTAGAACTGGGTCATGCTCCGCCAGAACAGGACGCCGCGCGACGCGTCCTCGATCGGGCTGAGCACGGTCGACCCGGTGCCGGTGAAGCCCGACACCGACTCGAACAACGCGGCATCGACGGTGTCGAACGTGCCGGTGAGGAGGAAGGGGAGCGCGCCGCCCGCCGAGGCGATCACCCACGTGGCGCCGACGGCGACGAAGGTGGCCGACGCCGTGGTGCGGTCCGGGATGGTCGTCGCCCGCCACAGCAGGAAGCCGACGACGGCGACGATGCCCGCGGCCGCGAGCAGGGCCGGTGCCTCGTCGCCGCCGGCCCCGGCCTCGACGGCGGCGGACACGATGACGCCCGCCGCGACGAAGAGCAGGGCCGCGCCGCCGACGTGGAGCGCGAGGTTCGGGATCCGGCGCGACGGCTCCGTGAACGAGACCGCGTCGCCGGCCTGGCGGTCGCGCCTCGTCACGACGGCGCCGTCAGTCGCTCGGCCGGCATCCGGTGCACCACCCCGTGAGCGCGAAGTGGCGGAGGTCGAGGTGGAAGCCGAGCCGGTCGGCGACGGTGGCGACGATCCCCTCGCCGACCTCGCCGGTCAGTTCGACGACGGCGCCGCACTCGTTGCACACGAGGTGGCCGTGGTCGTCGCCGACGAGGTGGTACTCGGCCGGCCCGTGGCCGAGGTGCACGTGGTCGACGATGCCGGCGTCGGCCAGCAGGTCCATCGTCCGGTAGACGGTCGACAGGTTGACGTCGGGGTGGCCGGCGTGGACCAGGGCATGGAGCTCGTCGGCCGAGACGTGCGACCCGCTCCGGGCCAGGGCCTGGAGCACGGCGCGCCGCGGTGCCGTCATCCGGACGCCGCGTGCGCGGAGTCGGGCGACCAGGTCGTCCGCGTCGCTGCCCACGCCCGAGGACAGTACCCACGGGTGCCGCCGGCCCCGGGTGTCCGCTCCGGTCCCGCCCACGTGCGTCGTCCTGCAACCTGCATGCAGGAGCAGGGAGTTCGCGGGATAGCGTCGGACTCCATGCGCCGCCTCCCTCGCCTCGTGCTCGCCCTGTTCGCCGTGCTCTCGCTCCTCCTCGCCGCCTGCGGTGACGACGACGACACCGCGAGCGACGACACCGGCACCGACGACGACACCGGCACCGATGACGACGATGCGGACGCCGGCGACGGCAGCGGGCTCGTCGTGGTCACCACGGTCAGCCCCATCACGAACATCGCGTCGAACGTCATCGGCGACCTGGCCGAGATCCGCGGCGTCGGGCCCGAGGGCACGAACTCGCACACCTACGAGCCGACGCCGTCGGTGTCGGAGATCCTCGAGGGCGCCGACGTCGTGTTCGTGAACGGTCTGCAGCTCGAGGAGCCCACCCTCGAGCTCGCCCGCGACGTCGCCGGCGATGCCGAGATCGTCGAGCTCGGCGACCTCATCGTGAGCCCCGACGAGTACCTCTACGACTTCTCGTTCCCCGAGGACGGCGGCAAGCCCAACCCGCACCTGTGGACCGACCCGTCGCTCGCCAAGGAGTACGCCCGCTTCATCGCCGAGACGATGAGCGAGGTCGACCCCGACAACGCCGACGCCTACGAGGCCAACCGGGCCGCGTTCGCCGACATCGTCGACGAGTTCGACGTCGCTCTCCGCGAGGCGCTCGACACCGTGCCCGAGGAGAACCGCAAGCTCGTCACCTACCACGACGCCTACGCCTACTGGGCCGAGAACTACGGCTGGACCGTCGTCGGCGCGGCCGAGCCCAGCGACTTCGGCTCGCCGTCACCCCGCGACATCGCCGACCTCATCGACCAGATCCGGGAGCAGGAGGTGCCTGCGATCTTCGGGTCCGAGGTGTTCCCGTCCGACGTCCTCGAGCAGATCGCCGCCGAGACCGGCGCCACCTACGTCGCCGACCTGCGCGACGACGACCTGCCCGGCGGCCCCGGCGACGAGGACCACTCGTGGCTCGCCCTGATGCGCTTCAACTACATCACGATGGTCGACGCGCTCGGCGGCGACCCGGCGGCGCTCGAGGCCTACGAGCCCGTCCAGGTGGGCGAGGACCTGGCCAGCTACCCGCAGTGACGGCCGGTGACCCGGTGTCCCGGGAGCCTGTCGTCCGGCCTGATCACCCGGTCGCAGGTGCGACCAGCTGGCGATAGCGTCGCCTCGATGGCCGATCTGTTCCGGCTCGCCGACGTCGCCGCCGCCTACGACGGCGAGGCCGTGCTGGAGGACGTCGACCTGACGATCGCGCCGGGCGACTTCCTCGGCATCGTCGGGCCGTCCGGCTCGGGCAAGTCGACGTTGCTCCGGCTGTTGCTCGGCGCGCTGCGCCCGGCGCACGGCACCATCGACGCCGCGCGCGGGACGCGGGTCGGCTACGTGCCCCAGGTCGAGACCATCGACTGGAACTTCCCGGTCAGCGTGGCCGAGTGCGTGCTGATGTCCCGGGTGCGGGGCCGCCTCGCACCGTGGGCGTCGAAGCAGGAGAAGGCCGAGGTCGCCCGGGTGCTCGACCGCCTCGGCATCGGCGGCCTCGCCGACCGCCACATCCGGGCCCTGTCGGGTGGCCAGCAGCAACGCGTGTTCCTCGCCCGGGCACTGCTGTCCGAGCCCGACCTGCTCCTGCTCGACGAGCCGACCTCGGGGGTCGACGTGCGCACCCGCCACGAGGTCCTGCACCTCCTCGGCGAACTCAACGACAGCGGCATCGCCATCGTGCTGACCACCCACGACCTCAACGGCATCGCCGCGCACCTGCCCCGCCTGGTGTGCCTGAACGGCCGGGTGCTCGGGCAGGGGACGCCGGCCGAGGTGCTCGTCCCCGAGGTGCTGGAGGCGACGTACGGCTCGCCGATGGAGGTCCTCGAGCACGGCGGCATGCGCGTCGTGGTCGACGCGCCCATCGGCGGCACCGTCCTGCCGCTGCGCCGGGACGCGTCCTGATGACCTGGGACGAACTGGTCCGCCCCTACGAGTTCCAGTTCTTCCAGAACGGGTTGCTCGTGGCCACCGTCGCCGGCGCGCTGTGCGGGCTGATCGGCGTGTACGTCGTGCTGCGGTCGATGAGCTACATCGGCCACGGGCTCAGCCACTCGATCTTCGGCGGGTTCGCGGTCTCGGCCCTCGCCGGCGTCAACTACTTCGTGGGCGCGGGACTCTGGGGGCTGGCGTCGGCGCTGGCGGTGTCGTCGGTGACGCGCCGTCGCCCCATCGGCTCCGACGCCGCCATCGGCGTGATCACGACCGCGTCGTTCGCCTTCGGGCTCGCCGTGCTCCAGTGGGGCGGTGGTGCCGACGTCGATGCCGAGGCCGCGCTGTTCGGCAACGTCCTCGGCGTCAGCACCGGCGACATCTGGCTGATCCTCGCCGTCACCGCCTTCGCCCTCGCCGTGGTCGTGTTCCGCTACCGGGTCCTGCTGTTCGTGACGTTCGACCCCGAGGTCGCCGAGGCATCGGGCGTGCCGGTGGCCCGCATCGACGCGCTGTTGATGCTCGTCCTCGCCATGTCGGTGCTGGCCGCCCTCAACGTCATGGGCGCCACGCTCATCGCCGCGGCCATCGTCATCCCCGCCGTCGTGTCCCGGATGCTGACGTCGTCGTTCTCGACGATGCTGTGGCTGTCGTCGCTGATCGGCGCGGTCTGCGGCTTCGTCGGGATGAACCTCAGCTACCACCTCGACATCGCGTCCGGGCCCACCATCGTCCTCGTCGGCGGCACGCTCTTCGCCCTCGGTCTGGCGTTCACCGGCCGGGGCGGCCGGGCCCGCATCGCCCACGTCGACGCCCACTGACCCCACCCCAGGGGCAACTTGCGGCCGTTGTGGCAAACCCTCCACCGAAACGGCCGCAAGTTCGGTCAGGTGGGGCGGACGACGACGCGGTCGCCGGCGCGGATCTCGCCCTCGGTCACGACCCGGGCGTTGATGCCCCGCAGGTGCAGGCGCTTGCCCTCGGCGGAGTTCACGAACCGCACCGCCTCCTGACCGAATCGCTCGGCGAACTTGGCGCAGCCGTTGTGGGGCTGGTCGGTCACCTGGATGACGGCGGGCGCGGGTCTTTCCGGGCCGATCACGAGCTCGGTCCAGTGCGGGAGGTGCTCGTCGCTGAGGTCGAGGTCGACGTAGAGCTGGTCGCCGGCGAGCGGGATGCGGTCGTCGCCGCCGGCCAGCAGCCGGGCCATCCGCACGTTCATGAGGTTGAGCTGCATGTCCGGGTGCGGCCCGCCGTCGGCCGTCCGCCGGCTGCCCCGCTGATTCCAGGTGTCGCCGACGAGCCCCTCACCGAACGACAGGTGGCCCACGTCGAGCACCTCGCGCTCGTCGAGGGCCGGCCGACGCACGATCAACTCGAGCACGCCGTCGGCTGCGGGTGCGCCCCGGAGGTGGTCGAGCGCCGACTCGAGCTCCGCGGCGCTGCGGTGGATGGATCGCCCGTGTTCCATGGGCGCCAGCCTGCCCGCCACGGGCGGCGGGCACGACACGCGATTCGGGTGGCCCGGTCTCAGTCGCGGGTGAGCTCGCGGTGCTCGGCGACGACCCGGTCGATCACGGCGCGGAGGACGTCGGCGACGAGACCCTCGTCGAGCTCGTGCTCGGCCGCGAGGCGGCGGACCTTGGCGTCGATCTGGGCCTCGCGGGTGGCGTCCTGGGGCGGGAGGCCCCGCTCGGCCTTGATGCGGCCGACGCGGCGGGTGATGCGGAAGCGCTCGGCGAGCAGCTGCACGAAGCGCTCGTCGACCACGTCGATCTCGCGGCGGAGGCGTTCGAGCTCGTCGGTGGTGGGGTCGTCGGCAGCCATGGCCGCACCATCGTGGCGCATCGAACGCCTGACACGCA
>JBHIXO010000160.1:0-8812 GCA_041984725.1 Acidimicrobiales bacterium
GTGTCCTGACGATCGTGCGCCATCCCGTCGACGTGCTGTGCTCGGTCCGCCAGTTCGCCCAGCGCACCCCGGCCGCCCGGTTCTGGCTCCACGGCGACGTCGACCTCGGCGGCGCCGACCTCGCCTCCGACGCCGGCTTCGTCCGCTGGGCGACGTCCGACGGCGCCGACCGCCTGCTCGCCGTGTCCACCGCGTGGGCGGCGCGGCCCGACGTCCTCGTCGTCCGGTACGAGGAGCTCGCCGCCGACCCGGCCGCCACCGTCCGGACCCTCGCCGACCGGTTCGGGGTCCCCGCGGGCGACGCCCGGGCCGTCGACGAGCGGGTCGCCGGCGCCGAGGGGTCCATCCCGGACGCGCACCGCACCGCCGGCGGTCCCGGCGCCTGGCGCGACCTTCCGGCTGCGGTCCTCGAGCCGCTCGTCGAACGCCACGCCGGCCACCTCGGCGCCCTCGGGTACGGCACCTGACGTGGCCGGGCACGCCGGGTCCGAGCACCCTGTAACGGCCGGTGCGGCCGGAGGTCTGACCCCCATGGCCCCGTTCTCGCGCCTCGCCATCGTCAACCGTGGTGAGGCGGCGATGCGGTTGCTCCACGCCGCCCGCGAGGTCGACCACCCGCTGACGACGATCGCGCTGCACACCCGCAAGGAGCACCGGGCGCTGTTCGTCCGGGAGGCCGACGAAGCGGTCTGCTTCGACGATCTCGATGTCGCCCCGGTGGCCGCGTCGCCCTACCTCGACCTGCCGGTGCTCGAGGCGGCGCTCGTCGCCGCCCGGGCCGAGGCGGTCTGGGTCGGCTGGGGGTTCGTGGCGGAACGGCCCGAGTTCGCCGAGCTGTGCGAGCGCCTCGGCATCACGTTCGTCGGCCCGTCCGGCGCGGTCATGCGCCTGCTCGGCGACAAGATCGCCGCGAAGCAACTGGCCGAACGCGCCGCGGTCCCGATGGCGCCGTGGAGCGGTGGCCCGGTCGGCACCGTCGACGAGGCGGTGGCCGCCGCCGAGCGGGTCGGCTTCCCGCTGATGGTCAAGGCGGCTGCGGGCGGCGGCGGCCGCGGCATCCGCCGGGTCGACGACGCGGGCCAGCTCGCCGCGGCGTTCGAGAGCGCCCGGAACGAGGGCGAGAAGTCCTTCGGCGACCCCACCGTCTTCCTCGAGCGGGTCGTCAGCGCTGCTCGTCACGTCGAGGTCCAGGTCATCGCCGATGCGCACGGGACGGTCTGGGCGCCCGGCGTGCGCGACTGCTCGATCCAGCGCCGGAACCAGAAGGTGATCGAGGAGTCGGCGTCGACCGCGCTGTCGCCCGAGCAGGCCGACCGCCTGCGCGACGCCGCCCGGCGGCTCGCCCGCGAGGCCGGCTACGTCAACGCCGGCACCGTCGAGTTCCTCTACCAGCCGGTCGACGGCGGCGACGACGTGCTCGCCTTCCTCGAGGTCAACACCCGCCTCCAGGTCGAGCACCCGGTCACCGAGATCACCACCGGCCTCGACCTCGTCCAGCTCCAGCTCCACGTGGCCATGGGCGGCCGGCTCGAGGGCGAGCCGCCCGAACCGCGCGGTCACGCCTTCGAGGCCCGGCTGAACGCCGAGGACCCGCAGGCCGGCTTCGCGCCCGCCCCCGGCCGGATCACCACGCTCGAGCTGCCGATGGGCCCCGGCGTGCGGGTCGACACCGGCGTCGCCGAGGGCGACTCCATCGCCCCGGAGTACGACTCGATGATCGCCAAGATCATCGCCTGGGGCCCCGACCGCGACCAGGCGTTGCGTCGCCTGCACCGAGCCATCGCCCAGACGACGGTCGTGGTCGAGGGCGGCACCACCAACGCGGCCTTCCTGCTCGACCTGACCACGCGGCCCGAGGTCCGGCGGGGCGAGCTCGACACCAACTGGCTCGACCGCCTGACCGCGACGGCGCCGACGGTCGACGCCGAGCTCGCCGCGGCCGCGCTCGCCGTCGCCGCCATCGACGTCCACGAGATCGAGACCGAGCTCGACCGGCGCCGGTTCCTCGGCACCGCCGCCCGAGGCCGACCCGAGACCGACGCCGAGTGGGGCCGCGCCGTGCAGCTGCGCTTCGGCGCCGAGGAGTACGAGGTCCACGTGGCCACCGGCGACGGCCGGGGCTGGTACCACCTCACCCTCGACGGCGTCGGCGCCGACGTCGTCCTCGAACGGCTCGACGACGTGCACGCCCGGCTCACCGTCGGCGACCGGCACCACCGCGTCGTGTCGCACCACCACCGCACCGACCACCTCGTGACCGTCGACGGCGTGGTGCACCGCCTGTCGCGCGACGACGGCGGCCTCGTCCGCGCCCCGGCCGTCAGCCTCGTGGTCTCGGTCGACGTCGCGGCGGGCGACACCGTCGAGGCCGGCCAGCGGCTGCTCGTGGTCGAGGCGATGAAGATGGAGACGGCGGTCACCGCGCCCACCGACGGCGTGGTCGAGGAGGTGCTCGTCTCCCCGAACACCCAGGTGGACGCGGGCGCACCGCTCGTCCGCCTGCGCGCCGACGACGCCGGCTCGGGCACGCCGTCGGACGGCGAACGACTGCGGTTCGTGCCGTCGGGCGCGTCGGCGCCCGCCGCCCGGCTCGACGTCCTGCGCTCCGACCTCCTCGGCTACGACGTGCGGGGCGGCGGCGTCGTCGGTCTGCTCGACCGGGTCGACGGCGATCCGGGCCTGCGCCGGCGCGAGCTCGACCTCCTGCGCGTCTTCGCCGACCTGTGCGGCCTGACCCGAGAACGTCGCAGCGCCGACCGCGACCTGGGCCTGGAGTCGCGCAGCCCTCGCGAGCACTTCAACGCCTACCTCCGGTCGCTCGACGCCGACCACGAGGGGCTGCCCGACCGGTTCCGCACCCGCCTCCACGACGCCCTGGTCCACTACGGCGTCACGTCACTGGACCGCACGCCGAGCCTCGACGACGCGGTCTTCCGCATCCACCGGGCCGCGCAGCGCCGGTCGTCGCAGGTCGAGGTCGTGCTCGCCCTGCTCGACCGGCTCCTGGCCACCGGCCCGGCGGCGGGCGACGTCGACGCCTGTCGCGACACGATCGACCGGCTGGTGGCCGCGACCCAGGCCCGCTATCCCGCCGTCTCCAACCTCGCCCGCAGCGTGCGCCACCGCTGGATCGACGCCCCGCTGCTCGAGGCGGCCCGCACCACCCTGCAGGCCGACATGCGCCGGTCGCTCGAGGCGCTGTGCCACGACCCGGACGACCCCGCACTCGTCGACGCGCTCGTCGCGTCCTCGGTGCCGCTGATGCGCACCGTCGCGACCCTCGACTGCCTCGCGGTCTCCGACGACGTGTCGGCCGCGATCGGCGAGGTCCTCGTCCGGCGCTTCTACAAGATCCGCGACCTGCGCGACGTCCGGCGCCACACCGACGGGGGCGCGGTCGTCACAGCCCGCTACTTCCACCGCGACCGCGACGTCGCGGTGGTCGCCGTCGTGTGCGACCTCGCCGACCTGCACGACCGCCTGGTCGCCGCCCGCCCCCACCTCGCCGCGCGCGACCACCGCACCGTCGCCGAGCTGTACCTGCGCGTCGAGCCCGGCACGACCGTGCACGACGTCGCCGCCGTCGTCGACCTCGCCCTCGCCGAGTGCGGCGTCCCCGACCAGGTGCAGCGCGTCGCGGTCGTCGCGGCCGTCGCGGGGAGCGACGACGAGGCCGAGAACCTGTCGTGGCGGCGGACGTCGGACGGGACGGGCGACGGCGCGTTCACCGAGGACGTCGTGTTCCGCGGGATCCATCCGATGATCGGCCGCCGGCTGCAGCTGTGGCGCCTGGAGAACTTCGAGGTCACCCGCCTCCCGAGCCCCGAGGACACCCACGTCTTCGACTGCGTCGCCGCCGACCAGCCCTCCGACGAACGCCTCGTCTCGGTGGCCGAGGTCCGCGACGCCACCCCGGTCCGTGACGCCGACGGCACGCTCGTCGCCCTCCCCGAGCTGGAGCGGGTGCTCGCCTCGTGCCTCGACGGGCTCCGCCAGGCGATGGCCGGCGATCCGCGCCGCCAGCGCCTGGAGTGGAACCGGGTGATGCTCTTCGTGTGGCCGCCGGTCGAGATCAGCCTCGACGAGGTCACGGCCGTGGCCAAGCGCCTGGTGCCGCTCACCAACGGGCTCGGCATCGAGCAGGTGCTGGTGCAGGGCCGGGTGATCGACCCCGAGACGAGGGCCGAGGCCGACCTCGTGTTCCGGCTGGGGTTCCAGCCCGGCCGGGGCCTGACCATGGACGTCACCGAGCCGCCGACGACGCCGATGCGCCCGCTCGACGCCTACGCCCGCAACGTCCTGCAGTGCCGGCGCCGGGGCACCGTCTACCCCTACGAGCTGGTCCCACTGCTCACGACGGTCGGCGACGGACCGGCCGGGACGTTCACCGAGCTCGACCTCGACGACGCCGGCGAGCTCGTGCCGGTCGACCGGGCACCGGGGGGCAACGTCGCCGGCGTCATCGTCGGCCTCGTGACCACCCCGACCGAGAAGCACCCCGAGGGCGTGCGCCGGTTGGCGATCTTCGGCGACCCCACGAAGTCGATGGGGTCGATCGCCGAGGCCGAGTGCCTGCGGCTGCTCGCCGCACTCGATCTCGCCGAGGCCGAGCACCTGCCGGTCGACTGGTTCGCCCTGTCGGCGGGGGCGCGCATCGCGATGGACAGCGGCTCCGAGAACCTCGACTGGGTCGCAGCGGTCCTGCGCCGCATCGTCGAGTTCACCCAGGCCCCCGCCGGGACGCCCAACCGGGAGATCAACGTCGTCGTCGCCGGCATCAACGTCGGGGCCCAGCCCTACTGGAACGCCGAGGCGACGATGCTCATGCACACGTCGGGCATCCTCGTCATGACGCCCGACTCCGCGATGGTGCTGACCGGCAAGCAGGCGATCGACTTCTCGGGCGGCGTCTCCGCCGAGGACAACATCGGCATCGGCGGCTACGAGCGCGTGATGGGCCCGAACGGCCAGGCCCAGTACTGGGCGGCCGACATCGCGGGCGCGGTCGACATCCTCCACGCCCACTACGCCCACGCCTACGTGGCTCCGGGCGAGTCCGGACCGCGGACGCGGGCCACGACCGACCCCGAGGACCGCGACGTCACCGGGGAACCCCACGCCGGCCCCGACACGACCTTCACCACGGTCGGCGAGATCTTCTCGTCGGCCACGAACCCCGACCGCAAGAAGCCCTTCGACATCCGCTCGGTCATGCGCGCCGTCATCGACCACGACGCTGCGCCGCTCGAGCGCTGGGCCGAGATGGTCGACGCCGAGGGTGCGGTCGTGTTCGACGCCCACCTCGGCGGCGCCCCGGTGACCGTGGTCGGTGTCGAGTCCCGGCCGCTCGCCCGCTCGGGCCAACTGCCCGCCGACGGTCCGGCGCAGTGGTCGGCCGGCACGCTGTTCCCGCTGTCGTCGAAGAAGGTCGCCCGCGCCATCAACGCGTCGAGCGGCAACCGCCCCGTCGTCGTACTGGCCAACCTGTCCGGCTTCGACGGCTCGCCCGAGTCGCTCCGCCGGCTGCAGCTCGAGTACGGCGCCGAGATCGGCCGGGCGATCGTGAACTTCGCCGGCCCCATCGTGTTGTGCGTGATCTCCCGCTACCACGGCGGCGCGTTCGTCGTGTTCTCGGGCCGGCTCAACGACCGGATGCAGGTGCTCGCCGTGGAGGGCGCGCACGCGTCGGTCATCGGCGGCGCGCCCGCCGCCGCCGTCGTCTTCAGCCGCGAGGTCGACGCCCGGACCCAGGCCGACGAGCGCGTGCGTCGCCTGGAGGACGAGGTGACGTCGGCGCCGGCCGGCGATCGCGCCCGGCTCCGGTCCGAGCTCGCCGGCGTGCGGTCGTCGGTGCGCAACGAGAAGCTCGGCGAGGTCGCGGCGGAGTTCGACGCCATCCACAGCGTCGGCCGGGCCCGTGACGTCGGTTCGGTGCACGAGATCGTCGAGGCGTCCGCCCTGCGGCCCGCGCTCGTCGCCGCCGTCCGGCGAGGCCAGGAGGCCGGCGCGACCACGCGCGATGCCTAGGTTGGTCCGCCGTGCGAGGGAACCGCAGGCGCACCGCCCTGCTCGCCGTGCTGCTGGTCGTGGCCGCGTGCACCGGCGACGACGACGATGACGCGGCACCGACGAGCGTGCCCGACGACGAGACCGCGGCCGTGCGGTTCTGCGACGCGTTCCTCGACTACTTGAGCGACCCGACGCCGGGCGCACTGGCGACCGTCGTCGAGAGCGGCGACGAGCGGGCCGCCGACCTCGCCCCGACGATCACCGGCGCCGATCCGGAGGCGGCTGCGACCGCCGACGCCGGGCTGCGCGAGGCCGCCCGTCAGCGCTGCCAGCCCGAGTGGACGGCCGGCGCCCAGGGGGCGGGGAGCACGGCCGGGGCGGCCGAGGCGTTCCTCGCCGCGCTGGTCGCCGGCGACCGGATCGGCGCCCGCAACGTGGCGTCGGCCAACGCCATCGCCCTGTTCGACCCGTGGACGCCCGCCGACGACGCGACCACGACGCCCGTGCTCGCCGACGTCGGGGAACGCCGCTTCACCATCGAGGTCGACGCCTCGGCGGTGTACGAGTGCGAGGTCGACGTCGGCGTCGTCCTGACCTGCGCAGCGGCGCCGTGACCGGCCCGACGGGTCCGGCCGGCGACGCGGGCGCGACCCCCGGCACGGCCAGCTTCGACCTCGCCGGCTACCTGCGCGCCCGCGGGGTCGACCCGGCGGTGGTCGCCGACGCCGAGGCGACCGGCTCCCCCGCCCTGCGCCGCCTGGCCCCGTCCGTCGTGCTCCTCGGTGCGCCGCCCACGCTCACGCCCGCCGACGTCTGGGAACGCGCCGGCGCCGACGAGGCCCTCGCCCGGGAGCTCTGGGCGGCGATGGGATTCGCCCAGATCCCGTCGGACGCCCCCGCCCTGACCGACGCCGACGTCGAGGCGCTCGCCGCGATCCACCGGTACCTGCAGGCAACCGGCGTCGAGGCCGCGACCGCGGTGCGGTTCACCCGGCTCCTCGGCCAGACGATGAGCCGCGTCGCCGACGCGCTGCTCTCGATCGTCGACGAGGGGATCCACCAGATGGACCACCTCCCCGGCGGCGAGACGGAGGACCTCATGGTCATCGCCGCCGAGGTCGTCAATCCGCTGATCGAGCACGAGCTGTCGTACCTGTTCCGCCGCCACCTCTACGCGGGTGCGCTCCGCCGGCTCGACGACCACGACCTGTTCCACAGCGACCAAGCCGTCGGCTTCGCCGACGTCGTGCAGTTCACCCGCCTCTCCGGTCAGCTGCCGGAGTCGGCGATCTCCGAGCTCGTCGAGTGGTTCGAGACGCTCACCTCGGCCGAGATCGCCGAACACGGCGGTCGCGTCGTCAAGCTCATCGGCGACGCGGTCCTGTTCGAGTTCGACGACGCCGCGGCCGCGGCGCGCTGCGCCCTCCACCTCGCCGGCCACGAGGACGCCGACCGACCCCACATCCGGGTCGGCATGGCGCACGGCGAGGTCATCTCCCGGCTGGGCGACATCTTCGGACCCACCGTCAACCTGGCGAGCCGGCTCGTCGGCTACGCCCGTCCGGGGACCGTCGTCGTCGACGGCGCGTTCGTCGGTGCGCTCGGCGACGACCCGGCCTTCGACATCCGGTCGCTGCGCCCGCGCGAGCTCAAGGGCATCGGCCCGACCGAGCTGTTCGTCGTCCGCCTGCGCGGCTGACCGGACCGCTCAGGGGCCCGGCAGGGTCGATCAGCGGGGCACGACCTCGGCCATGTCGGCGTCGAGGCCGGCGAGCAGCTCGTCGGCGGTCGCCTGGCGCAGCCGGCGCTTCGTGAACGCGTAGGCCGACGCCGGCAGCTGACCGAGCCGGCGGGCGGTGGCGACCGCCGTGGTCTCGAGGTCGGCGAGCGGGACGGTCTCGTCGAGGAACCCGGCATCGACCGCGCCGGCCATGTCGTAGATCTCGGCCTGGAGCACGGCCCGCTGGCGGTGGCGCATCGAGAGGCGGGCCTCGCCGAGGCGGACGCCGTACCACGGCAGGCCCATGCCGATCGCCGTCTCGTTCAGCCCGAGCTTGGCGGACACGTCGGCGGCACCGATGCGGGTGTCGCAGGCCAGGCAGAGCAGGGCGCCGGCGGCGAGCGCGTGGCCGGTGACCGCGGCGACCGTGGGCTGGGGGTGCGTGTAGAGCCGGACGAGCAGCTCGCCCCCGGCCTTCACCAGCTCGTGGGTCTGGTCGGGCCCCTGCTGCATGTAGGCGAGGTCGTAGCCCGCCGAGAACTTGCCCTCGCGGCCGACGAACGCCACGGCCGAGGCATCGGCCGACGCCCGGTCGAGCGCGTCGTGGAGACCACGGAGGAGGGTCGGCGACACGGCGTTCGCCTTGCCGTCGTCGAGGCGGACGACGGCCACGCCGTCGTCGATGGAGACCTGCACGGGATCGCTCACGGGCCGCACCCTAGGCACGTCGGGCGTCCGGCAGCCCGGTCACTCCCATGTCCGGATCCCGCCAGACAACGAGCCCGTGGTCCGGCAGGCTGGTCCCGTGCTCGACGATCACCAGTGCTACGAGGCGCTGCGCAGCCGCGACGCCCGGTTCGACGGCCGCTTCTTCGTCGGCGTGCGGACGACCGGGATCTACTGCCGGCCGATCTGCCCGTCCCGCACCCCCCTGGCCCGCAACGTCGCGTTCTTCGCGCACCCGGCCGCGGCCGAGGCCTCGGGCTTCCGGCCGTGCCGGCGCTGCCGTCCCGAGACCGCGCCCGGGTCGCTCGGCTGGCGGGGCGGTGAGGCGGTGGTCGACCGTGCCGTGCGGCTGATCGA
>JBHIXO010000161.1:0-8806 GCA_041984725.1 Acidimicrobiales bacterium
GCTTCGGGTCCGCTCTTGTCGGTGTTGCTGCCCATGGTGGGTCCTTCCTGTGGGGGTGTGGTGGGGGAGTGCCGGCAGGGGGAGGCCGGCTGACCGCTTCCATCTCCACGCGGGGAGCGGCGCAAACCGGGACGGGAGTGACATCCGTCGTGTTCCCGCCAGACTGGCGGGGTGCCCCTCACCTCGGTCATCGCGCCCCGCATCCGGCCCGTCGGCGCCGGCGAGGTCCGCCGCCTGCTCCCGTACCGCGAGCGCCGGTCGGTCGGGCCGTTCGTGTTCCTCGACCGGATCGGGCCCGACCCGCTCCCGGCCGGCTCGGGCATCGACGTCGCCGCCCACCCCCACATCGGGCTCGCCACGCTGACGCTGCTGCTCGAGGGAGCGCTCGTCCACCGCGACTCGACCGGCGCCGAACAGCGCATCGATCCGGGCGCGGTCAACTGGATGCACGCCGGCCGGGGCGTGGCGCACTCCGAGCGCAGCCCCGACGACGAACGGGCCGCCGACACGAGCATCGCGGGCGCCCAGGCGTGGGTGGCGCTGCCCGCGGCCCACGAGGACGACGACCCGTTCTTCGAGCACCACGCCGCCGACGCGCTGCCCGTCGTCGACGTCGGCGGGGTGACCGTCCGACTGCTGGTGGGGGAGGGCTGGGGCGAGACCTCGCCGGTCACCACGGTGTCGCCGATGGTCTACGCCCTCGCCGAGGTGCCGCCGACGCCGGCGGGCGGGTCGACCGCCCTCACGCTGCCCGACGCCCCCGAGATCGGGCTCGTGCCCCTCGACGCGCCGCTCGACGTCGACGGGACCGAGGTGCCCGTCGACCACGTCGCCGTCCTCGACGGTCCCGGGTCGGCGACGTCACCGGGCCCGAACCGCGTGCTGGTGCTGGGCGGTGAACCCCTCGGACCCCGCCGCATGTGGTGGAACCTGGTCGCGACCACCCAGGAGCGCATCGACGCCGCCAGCCGCCGCTGGCGCGACGACGACTTCGACCCCGTCCCCGGTGAGACCGAGCGCATCCCGCTCCCCGAGTAGCCCGACCCTTCAGCTTCTGGCAGGACGAGCGGAACACCCCGACGAGGGCGGATCCGTCCCGGCGGCGAGGCTCAGGCCTTGGCCGGCACCTTCGGGAAGTCGACGGCGAACTCCGGCCACCGCTGGCGGGACTTGGCGGCCAGCTTGTGCATGAGCGCGATGGCGCCGGGGTCGTCGTCGCCCGGCCGGGCCTCGATCACGCCGGCGTCGATCATGCGCGACATGACCTCACGACCCAGCTCGGTCCGCACGATGGTGAGCGTCCAGTCGTTCTCCTTGCCGATGCCGCCGGTCGAGATGTCGGCGTGCTCGGCCGCGAAGTCGGGGCAGTGGTTGCAGCCCTCGCGGGTCCAGGCGTGGCACTCCTTGAGGGGGATCTCGTGATAGCCGCCGTCGTCGGTCCACAGCTGGAAGACGCCCTTGATGTTCATCTTCGTGATGCGCTGCTTGGTGATGCCGTACTTGGTCTCGAACAGCTCCTCGAAGATGGCGTCGTCGAACGTCTTCGAGCACAGGAGGCCGATGTTGAACTTGATCGGCTTGGAGATCTTGCCGATCTTGCGGTGCCACATCACGGGCGGCACCGACGACTGGCAGCTCATGCCGACGAGCGCGAGCTCCGAGAGGCCCCGGTCGACGGCCTCGTCGAGCGCCAGCGTGTTGGCCGAGTACGTGTACCGGCTGCCGGCCGCGGCGAGGACCTCGTCCTTGTTGGTGGCGACGCCGGGCTTGGCCTTCCAGTCGCCCTTCTCGCCGTCGAGGTAGCTGACGAGGGCGCCGTCGATGTACTTCTCCTCGAGCAGCCACAGGAGGATGGCCGAGACGAGCCCGCCGTCCTGGCCGAGCTCGTGCACGGTCGCGTCCGACGCCTTGGTGAGCAGGATGTCCTGGTAGACGCCGCTCATCTCGCCGGGCTCGCGGCGGCGGGCGAACAGGTGCTCGTCGGCCTCGGGCTCCCAGTTGCGGAAGCGGGGGCACGCCCGGGTGCAGCTCGTGCAGCCCTTCTGGCCGTGGGTGCAGTCGGCCGGGCCGAGCTCGTCCTCGAGGTGGAAGGGCTTGTAGCCGCCCGAGGAGTGGTCGTAACCGATCACGTCGTGGGGGCAGGAGATGACGCAGCCGGCGCAGCCGGTGCACAGGCCGGTGTCGATCACCTCGGCCTTGAGTTCGAGCCACTGGTTGGTCCAGCGGCTGGTCTCGCCGGTGACGACGTCGGTGAGTGCCATGGTCGGGGACTCTAGGGCTGGATCGGTCGGCCGGGACAGATGTCACCGGTGGGTCGACTGCTGCGGTGACCACCGTCCGCAGTAGCGTCGTCACCCGTGTCCGGGCCGAAGCACCTCGCCCACCGCAGGCGTCGGACAGCACTGCAGCGCGTCGTGATCGGCGCGGGCGCGTGTCTGTCCCTGCTGTTGTTCACGGGTGGGGTCGCGCTCGGGTACGTCAACTACCGGTTCGGGCAGATCACGCGTTTCGACGTGGCCATCGACGTGGCGCCGGCCAGCGGCGAGCCCCGCAACTACCTGCTCGTCGGGTCCGACTCGCGCGCCGGTCTCGATCCCGACGACCCGGCCAACGCCGGCTTCTTCGACGACGAGGGGACGATCACCACCGAGTCGTCCCAGCGCACCGACACGATCATGGTGCTGCGGGTCGACCCGGACACCGGCGAGGCCTGGCTCTTGTCGTTCCCCCGTGACCTGTGGGTGCCCATCGCCGACACCGGTGAGAGCAACCGCATCAACGTCGCGTTCACGCGGGGGCGCGACGTGCTGGCCGACACCATCCGCCAGAACTTCGGCATCCCGATCCACCACTACGTCGAGGTCGACTTCGTCGGCTTCCAGGGCCTCGTCCGGGCGATCGACGGCGTGCCGTTCTACTTCTCGGAACCGGTCCGCGACCCCGAGGTGGGTCTCCTCGTGCCCGAGCCCGGCTGCGTCACCCTCGACGCGACGCAGGCGCTGAACTTCGTGCGCTCCCGCCACCTCGAGATCCAGGACCTCGAGACCGGGCGCTGGCGCACCGACCCCAGTGCCGACCGCGGCCGCATCTCGCGCCAGCAGGCGTTCATCCGGCGATCCGTCTCGCGTGCCGTCTCGAAGGGACTCTCGAACCCGGTCACCCTGCGTGAACTGGTCGACGTCGGCGTCCAGTTCGTCGGCCTCGACCCGACGTTCGACGTCAGCGACATCCTCTCGCTCGGCCGGCGGTTCGCGGACTTCGACTCCGACGCACTGCAGACCTACAGCCTCCCCGCGACCGACTTCCGGACCGCCGGGGGCGCGGCGGTCCTCGACCTCGACGAGCGGGCCGCCGAGCCGATCTTCAACATCTTCCGGGGGCTCGACCCCGACGCGGTCACCCCGAGCCTCGTCGGCGTGACCGTCCTGAACGGGACGGGCGAGCCCGGCTTCGCCGCCGACGTCTCCGTGGCCCTCGAGGAGATCGGCTTCGACGTCCACGACCCTGCCGACACCGTGGACCCCTTCGAGCGCAGCGTCGTGTACTACGCCCCGGGCAGCGAGAACGCCGCGATCCGGTTGGCCCAGCACCTGACGGCGCCGGTCCTGTTCGGGACCGACACCGATCTCGAGCCTGGCGAGGTCGTCCTCGTGGCCGGCTTCGACTTCACGACCGTGCACGATCAGCCGTCGCCCACCGTTCCCGAGCTGCCGACGACGACCACGACCACGACGTCGTCGACCCTGCCGGAGAACACGGCCCCGCTGACGACGCTGGTCGGCGACGACCCGTCGACCACGACCACCACGGAGCCGATCGGCTACCTGCCGGGCGAGGCCCCGCCCGGCGTCAGCTGCGGCTGACCAGGTCCGGACGGCGTCGACGCTCCATCTGGACGATGGCGCTGCCGACGCTTCCCACCAGCATCCCCGCGGCGCCGACGATGAAGAGCCAGACGCCCAACGGCTTCGTCGACTCCCACAGGAAGAGCACGCTTCCGGCGAAGAACGTGGTGTTGCCGAAGATGCCGATCAGGGTGTGGATCCATTCGTAGTCACGGACGAAGGAGCGGACGGCGGCCGGGACGTGCACGGCCGCATCGTCGTGGGCGTTGTCCGAGGAACCTCCTCGGGTCGCTGGTCTGTCGTCCTCGCTCCTCACCGGGAGGGGCGTCCCCGATCGTCGGTCCGGGGGTCGGCGAGCGTGCTCCCGGCCGAGGGTGTGTTGTCGGCATCGACGGACTCGCCGCTCAGTTCCGGGAGTCGACCGCCCCAGTAGTGAGCGCCCGCGGTGGCACCGGCAGCCATGAACGACACGCCGACGATCAGCAGACGTCCCCACCACGGGAACCCGCCGAAGGGCACCAGCGCCACCGGCACCGCCAGGGCGAACCCGATGGCGGCGCCGAGCACGCCACCGAGGAGGAGACCACGCCACATGGGTCCGGTGAACGCGGAGACGCCGGGACCGGCGACGATCTCGTCCACCTCCCGGGTCTGCTCTCGACGGAGTTCGTGGGGATCGTCCGTCGGTCGGTCACCGTCGGCGTACCGGCGCGGGTGCTCGCTCGCGACCCGCTCGTCCACGGCCTCCTCCAGCGTTCGTCGGGCTCCATCGCGTTCCATGTGGCCTCCTCGGGAACATCGGCGGCGTGTCGGGACCAGGGCGCGCTACCCGATCGAGCGGTTGGGTAATCGTCGCGATGCCCGGACCCGAGTCCGGCCAGTGACCCGTGCGAACGTCACTCGGGATCGATGGAGGGTTCACCGGGCCGACGGACACCCATGGGCTCGGCGCGGGCGTCGGCGGGACGGTCGGCGACCGCGCGCACGTCGTCGGGCTCACGCGACGAACGCTCGTGAACGTTCAGTGATTCCTGATGGCGGCGAGCCCCGCTCCTGGCCACGGCGAGGGCCAGCACGGCGATCACGGCAGCGGTCGTGAAGATCCAGAGCACGGACATGGCGATGCGTTACCCGGCGCCGGCGCCGGTGCAACGAGCGATCGGGCGACGAACGATCGGTGCCCCTCGTTTCCCCTGTCGGGGGCCGGGTACGGCACGGGGATGACTGGAGACACAGACGTACTGCAGGCATCGGTACCGGATGCCGAGCGGGGCACGGTCGTGGTCTACGCCGACATCGTGTGCCCGTGGGCCACGGTCGTGCTGGAACGAATGCGCCGGTCGGCGTCGTCGGCCGGGCTCGACGTCATGATCGACGTCCGTCCGTTCGCGCTCGAACTGGTGAACCGATCTCCGACCTCGTTCGAAGCCACGCAGGCGTCACTGCGGGCGATCCAGGACCTCGACCCCGACCTCGACCTGACGCCGTGGCCGGATCGAGACGGGTTCCCGGTGACGTCACTCCTGTCGCTCGAGGCGGTCCGGGCCACGTACGCCCAGTCCATCGGCGCTGCCGGGGACCTGGATCGCGAGTTGCGGCGCGCGATGTTCACCGACCACCGGTGCATCTCGTTGCACCACGAGATCCTGGCGTGCGCGGAGCGGTGCCCCGACGTCGACGTCGACGAGCTCGACCGAGACCTGCGTCGGGGCCGGTCCCGCCCGGACGTCTTCGAACACCTGGAACAGGCGGAGTCCTGCGACGTCCAGGGAAGTCCTCACGTCCTGCTCTCGGACGGCACGGCCCATTTCCTCCCCTCGCTGGAGATCGAGACGGACGATGACGGAGGCGTGGTCGTCGTGAAGGACGACCCCGGCGAGATCGACGCGATCCTCCACCAGGCTGCCGAGAGCATGCCGAGGGACTGAGGGCCGGCCGCGCGAGCGGCGATCAGTCGTCGTCCTCCTCGTCGTCATCATCGTCCTCGTCCTCGTTCTTGTCCTTCTTCTTCCCGTCGTCCCGGTCGGGCGGGGGCGTCGTGGTGGTGGTCGAGGTGGTGGTGCTGGTCGTCGTCGTCGTCGGGTTCAGGACCTGCTCGACGTCGGCGACCGCGGCCAGGATGGCGTCGGCGCGGCCCGCGTCGAGCGATCCCGTCTCCACCGCCGCCTGCGTCTCGGTGCGCAGTTCCTCGAGCACGGCGAGGGCACCGTCGACATCGCCGTCGGCCGCGCGGGCGCGTGCCTCGGTCACCAGGGCGTCGCCCGGGGATGGAGCGTCGTCGCCGCAACCTCCCAACGCGAGGGCGCCTGCGACGAGTGCGGCGAGCAGCGGGTGTCTCATCCGGCCACGACCTCCGCCAGACGGTCGAAGGCGGCGTCGGTCTCCGGTGCGAGGTCGGCCTCCGTGCTCGGGGCCTCGTCCGCCGCCGGGGGAGTGGTGTCGTCGTCACGGTTCCACACCGCGAGGTCGAGCAGCATCACGAGCAGGGTGAGCGCGATGGCCGCCGCGATCGCCCACCGCACGACCTCGAGCGGCTCCCGTGGCGTTCGTCGGCGGTCGTCGGGTGGCCGGTCGTCGGGAACGGTGGCCGCGGCCTCGTCGGCGGGCGCGACGTCGGCGGACACCGGGGCGACGGGCGCGACATCGACGGGCACCTCGGCGACGGGCACGGGCGTGGTGCGCTCGACCGGTCCCGGTCGGACCCCGAGTCGGTCGGTCATGGGCAGCGCGAGGCGCGTGGTGGCGTCGGCGGCAGGCGCACCGTCGAGGTGGGCGAGCAGCGCAGCGGCGTCGACCGGCCGGTCCTCGGGACGGCGGGCCATGGCGTGGTCGATCGCACGCCGCAGCCCGTCGGGTGCATGGGGTGCGACCTGGTCGATCGGGTCGACGACGCCGGCGGTGACGGCGTGGACCACGGCCGCCGGGGTGTCACCAGCGAACGGCGTCGTACCGGTCACGAGCTCGCGGAGGAGCACGCCGACGGCGTAGAGGTCGGAACGTGGTGAGGCCGGTTCGCCGAGCAGGCGCTCGGGGGCGAGGTAGGACGGCGTGCCCAGCACGTCGCCGTGGGCGGTGAGGCGGGGAGCCGTCCCCGAGACCGCGATGCCGAAGTCGGCGAGCTTCACCGTGCCGTCCTCGCAGACCAGCACGTTCGAGGGCTTGATGTCCCGGTGCAGGACGCCTGCGTCGTGGGCGGCGGCGACCCCGGCGAGCACCTGGCGCCCGATCTCCACCACTCGGGCAGGATCGACCGGGCCGTCCCGCAACTCGTCGGCCAGCGTCCGCCCCGGGAGCCGTTCCATCACGAGGAACGGCGCACCGTCGTCGGTGCCGAAGTCGAACACGGTGACGACCGCGGGGTGCACGATGCGGGCCGATGCCCGGGCCTCGCGCACGACCCGTTCCAGGTCCTGCGGCGTCCGTCCCGCCGGGTCGACGACCTTGACCGCGACGGGACGGTCGAGCCGGCGGTCGTGACCAGCGAACACCGTCCCGGACGCGCCGACCCCGAGCACGTCGTGGCACTCGTACCGATCGCCCAGGACGCGTCGGGATGGCGGGGACGGCGCGCGCATGGGTCCGGCGGTACCCAGACCGCGCCGTCCGAAACCGGCGGTTTGACCCGGCGACGCGGTGGGAAGTGCCGTCCGGTCCGCCCCGTCCCCGGAGGAACGACGATGCTCGCCGCCCTGCTCTGCCTCGCCCTGCTGACCGCATTCTTCGCCGTCGGCTCGTGGCTCGACCGCCCCGAACTCCGCCTTCGCCGCGCCGAAGCCGTCGCCGAGCAGGGCGGTCTGCCGGCGCGCCGATCCGACGTCGCCTGACCGAAGCGGACCCCGGGCGGTGGGATCGGGCTTCGCTGGTGCCCCCGGCAGGACTCGAACCTGCGCACACGGCTCCGGAGGCCGATGCTCTATCCGCTGAGCTACGGGGGCGAGCGGATCGGCGAGCGTAGCGCGGGCACCCACCGGCGACCGAGCGACCGACGCCGCACCGACCGCCCCGAGGCCGGCATTCCTCTGGCGACGGTCCGGAACGACGGTGGACCTCGACGGGACGGCGTGGACACGGGCCAGATCCCGTGATCCCGAGCCGGGTGGCGGCGACGCCGTAGGGTGTCGCCGATGGACGGACCGACCGTGCTGGTGGTGGAGGACGACCCCACCATCCTCCAGCTCCTCGAGGTCAACTTCCTCATGGAGGGGTTCACCGTCCTCACCGCCACCGACGGCGCCGACGGGCTCGAACAGGCCCGGAGCGGCAAGCCCGACCTCGTCGTGTCCGACGTGATGATGCCGCGCATGTCCGGCCTCGAACTGGTGGCGGAGCTGAAGGGCGATGCCGGCCTGGCGGGCATCCCGGTGATCCTGCTCTCGGCCAAGGCCCAGGGCGCCGACATCCGCCACGGCCTCGACGCCGGCGCCGACGAATACATGACGAAGCCGTTCGAGCCCCTCGACCTGATCGACCGGGCCAACGCATTGCTCGGTCGCTGACCCCAGCGAACAGACTGGGCGGGTGATCCGCGACACCCTCGCCGCCGCCGTGGCCGACGCCGCCACGGCCATCGGGCTCGATCCCTCGTCGACCTCCTGGACGATGGAGCGCCCGGCGCGACGTGAGCACGGCGACTGGTCGTGCAACCTCGCGATGGCCTCGGCCAAGGCCGCCGGCCGGCCGCCCCGCGAGATCGCCGCCGACCTCGTCGCCCACCTCGAGCAGCAGGCGATCCCCCACGTCGACGCGGTCGAGATCGCCGGACCCGGATTCGTGAACTTCCGGCTCGCGCCCACCTGGCTGCACGACGTGCTCGCCGACGTCGTCGCTGCGGGCGAGGACGGCTACGGGCGCAGCGCGGTGGGTGCGGGAACGGCGGTGAACGTCGAGTTCGTGTCGGCCAACCCGAACGGACCGCTCCACGCCGGCCACGGCCGGGGCGCCGCGTACGGCGACGCGCTCGC
>JBHIXO010000162.1:0-8792 GCA_041984725.1 Acidimicrobiales bacterium
AAACGAGTCGAATCCGAAGCGTTCGCGTAGCAGGTCGCCCAGCCCGTCCGGAGAGACCGGAACTCGGTGCAGCCTGGCGGGTTCGGGAGTCCGCTCGACTGCCGGAGCGGGCGGCTCTCCCGGCGCCGTGAGTCCCAATCCGTCGGCGGAGACCTCGGCGGGGGCCTCGGCGGGGTCGTCGCCGTGGAGGACGTCCCAGTCCCGCACCGGCGGGTCGAGGTGCGCCGCGATGCGGTGGAGCTCGGAGGTCTCGGCGACGTCGCGGCGTCGGTCCGGGGCGACGTCCCCACCGGTCGCCTCGACCATGCCGACCGCGAGCGCGCCGCCGGCGGCGACCACCAGGCTCCGGCTCACGTCGAGCGCGGCGAGCGAGTCGTCGGAGCCGTCGACGGCCACCACGAGACGGTCGAACCGTCGCACCGTGCGACAGGCCGGTCCGGCGAGCAGCGTCGGCACGGGTGAGCTGCGGACGAGGTCGGCGCTGACACTCCCCAGCAGCAACTCGCCCACCGGTGAGCGCCCGTGACTGTCGAGCACGACGAGGTCGGGCCGGCCACGCTCGGCGTCGTCGATCGCGGCCAGCAGCGCGGCGACGACCGACGCACCCTCGACCCGCCGGGCCCGCACGACGCTGTCGGCGTGGAGGTCCAGCGTCTCGCAGCGATGGTGCTCGTCGGACAAGAACGCGTCCACCGACCCCTCGACCAGCGAGTGCGGCCGGGCCGACACGAGGTCGACGTCGCAGGGCACGGTGCGGGCGAGCGCGGCGGCCGCCATGAGGGCCGGGCTCGCCGGGCGGAACGGATCGAGGGCCACGAACAGCCGGAGCCGCGCCGGTCCGCCCTCGTCGGGCGTGCGCACGTCGATGGTCATGACCCCTCCTCCTCGTCAGTGTTCGGGACGACCACGACGGGGACGGTGGCGTGCTCGGACACCTGGCGGCTGACCGAGCCCAGCAGCATCCCCACGAGTCCGCCGTGGCCCCGGGCGCCCACCACGATCATCAGCGACCCGGTGCCGGCCTGCACCAGCACCGACGCGGGCGAGCCCTCCACCACGAACTGGTGGACCGGCTCGGCGAGCGGCGATGCGTCGACCTCGGCGACCGCCTTGGCCAGTTCGGCATGCGCCGACTCCTCGAACGGTGCGGGGTCGAGCACGAGCGGCACGACGGCCGTCCCGCCGCCGTACGGGACGTGGAAGGCGTTCACCGCCTCGACCCGCGCCCCGCGCAGCGCAGCCTCGGCGACGGCCCAGCGCAGCGCCTCGAGGGAGTTCGGCGAGCCGTCGACGCCGACCACGATCCTGGACACGTTCGCGTTCATGACCCCATCGTGCGCCCGCCAGCCGGGCAGCGACAGGGTCTTCGGTCACCTTCCGCTGAAGACGGCCTTCCCGGGGCCGTGCTCGCGGTACGAGGCGACGCCGACCTGGCTGTCCTCGGTCCGGAACGACTCGACGAACCGCTCCTGCTCGAGCCGGAGGCCGTCGGCGAGGTCGAGGTCGAGGCCCCGGTCGATGGCGTCCTTGGCGAGGCCGGCGACCGCGCCAGGGCCGGCCGCGAACTCGGCGGCCCAGTCGCTGGCGGCGGACTCGAAGTCGTCCCGGGGCACGACGCGGTCGACGAGCCCGATGCGCAGCGCCTCCTCGGCGTCGACCTGGCGACCGGAGAAGATGAGGTCCTTGGCCCGGCTCGGGCCGACGAGGCGGGCGAGCCGCTGCGTCCCGCCGCCACCGGGGATGATGCCGAGCAGGATCTCGGGCTGACCGAACCGGGCCCGGTCGCTGGCGAGGCGCAGGTCGCAGGCGAGGGCGAGCTCGCACCCGCCGCCGAGGGCGTAGCCCCCGACCGCGGCGATCGTCACGCGCGGGATGGCGGCCACGGCCTCCAGGGCCTCGAGGAACGCCCGCCCGACGGTCTCGGCCTCCTCGGGCCCGCCGAACTCGGAGATGTCGGCCCCGGCGGCGAACACCTTGGGCCCACCGGTGACGAGCACTGCGCGGGGCGGCTCGGCGGCGAGGCTGCGGGCGACGTCACGCAACTGCTGGAGCAGCGCCGTGTTCAGCGCGTTGACCTTGGGGTTGTCGAGGGTGACGACGGCGACGCCGTCGGCGCGGCGCTCGAGGTGCACGAGTTCGTTCGGTGTGGTGGACACCCCGGCGAATCTAAACGGCGGACCCGGCCGGACCCGGAGGCCTCCGCATCGAAGAGGATCCGAAGCGCGCTCTGGGCGCGCTTCGCCTCCGATCGGAGTCGGCGCGCGTCGTCAGGCGAGCAGCTCGTCGGCCGCCGACCAGGGGTCGGTGCGGCGGGCCTCGACATCGTCGAGCAGTCGGGCGAACCGGTCCTCGTCGGATCGGCCCCGGGCCTCGGCGAGCAGACGCTCGGCCACGACCCGGGTGAGCTCGTCCCGGGCCCGCCGACCCCGCCGGGCGGCGAGGAGACCGTTGTCCTCCTGGTACGCCCGGTGGGCGAGGACGGCGTCCCACAACTCGGCGAGCCCCTGTGCCTCGGTGGCGACGGCGTCGAGCACGGGCGGACGCCACAGCTCGTGGTCGCCGGGCTCGCCGTGGTGGACGGTGTCGGCCATGGTGAGGTCGAGCATCGCCTCGAGGTCCCGCCGGGTGTCGGCTGCGCCGGCCCGGTCGGCCTTGTTGATCACGAACACGTCGGCGATCTCCATCAGGCCGGCCTTGTTGGCCTGGATCGCGTCACCCCACCCGGGATTCACGACCACGACCGTCGTGTCGGCCGCACCGACGATCTCGACCTCGACCTGCCCGACCCCGACGGTCTCGACGAGGACCCACGGGAAGCCGGCGGCGTCGAGGACCCGGATCGCCTGGGGCGTGGCGAGCGCCAGCCCGCCGAGGTGGCCCCGGGTCGCCATCGATCGGATGAACACGTGCTCGTCGAGCGCGTGGTCCTGCATCCGGATGCGGTCGCCGAGGATCGCGCCGCCGGTGAAGGGCGACGACGGGTCGATGGCGAGGACGGCGATGCGCTCGTCGCGGGCCCGGAGCTCGGTGAGCAGCGCCCCGGTCAGCGTCGACTTGCCGGCGCCCGGCGCCCCGGTGATCCCGACGGTGTACGCCCCACCGCTGCGGGGATGGGCGAGCGCACCGACGTCGCGGGCGGTGTCGCCACCGCGCTCGACCAGCGACAGGAGCCGGGCAACGGCCCGGCGGTCGCCGGCCGCAGCGGCATCGAGCAGTTCCTCGGGTTCGGCACGGGCCACGGCGGGCCGGTCTACAGGCTGACCGCGCTCTCCACGAAGGTCTCGCCGATGTTGACGACCTCGGTGACGCCCTCGACCCGGTCCTTGAGGATCCGCTCGACGCCGGCCTTCAGGGTCACGGTGGACGCCGGGCACGACACACAGGCGCCGACGAGCTCGACCTCGACGATGCCGGTCTCCTCGTCCACGCTGCGCAGGAAGATGTCGCCGTTGTCGGCCTGCACGGCCGGACGGATGGCCTCGATCACCTTCTGGATCTTCTCTTCCACCTGGACTCCGGGCTGGTCGGACGGGGGTCTGGCCCCGAGTCTCGCAGGGGCCATCTCCCAGAACAACGTGGGGCGCTCCCCTGTTCCATCGCGGCCGCTCCAACGCGGCCGGGTCGTCGCCGCGGCCGGCGCGATGGCACCGTGTGCGGATGCCCCGACCGTCCCGCGTGCGCGAGTTCGACTCGACCGCCGACGTGGACGACGAGGGCCTCCGGGCCTGGCTGGCCCCGCGTACCGACATCCTCCACGAGACCGACGCCGGCACCGGTGCCGAGGTCGACGACGGCAGCGACGCCGACACCGTCGAGCCCGTCGTCCACCGGTTCACCGCCGAGCGCAGCCCGTTCGACTCCTACGAGCGGACCGTCGAGGTCAGGGGCACGGGCGGTGGACGGCACACGATCCACCAGCGCGTCCGCGTCGTGCTCGGCTTCGGGCTCTGGTCGGCGCTCTTCGTCGCCCCGATGAAGGCCGTGCTCCGTCGCCCCGGCGGCCGGGCGCCGTGGTGGGCCCCGCCAGAGGCGCTCGACCGCGGCGCGGCGACGTCGCTCGTCTCGCTCGCCAACCTCTCGCTCGTCGCCGGCTACCTCGGCACGCTCGTCACCCAGTCGCTCACCTACGCCGCCGACGAGTTCGACGCGTCCGAACGCCTGCAGGGCGACACGCTCGCCGCCATCCGCATCGGCGTCCTGCTGTCGATGGTCATCGCGGCGTGGGCCGACCGCAACGGACGCCGGCGGGCCCTGCTGGGCTGCGCCACCGCCGGGCTGCTCGTCAACGCGTTGACCGCCGCCGCCCCGGGCATGCTCGCCCTCGGCGCCACCCAGCTCGTCGCCCGGGGGTGCACGACCGCGCTCGCGCTGCTGATCGTGGTCGTCGTCGCCGAGGAGATGCCGGCCGGCTCGCGGGCCTACGGCGTCAGCATCCTCACGATGTCGGGGGCGCTCGGCGCGGGGTTGGTGCTCTGGATCCTGCCGGTCGTCGAGTTCGACGAGCGTGCGTGGCGCATCCTCTACGTCGCACCGCTGCTGTTCCTGCCGCTGATCCGCAGCACCGCCCGGGTGCTCCCGGAGTCACGCCGCTTCACCCGCCAGCACGCCTCGGCGCGCTTCGCCGGCCACGGACGGCGCCTCGGACTGCTCGCCGGGTCGGCCCTGCTCGTCGCCGTGTTCTCCACGCCGGGGTCCCAGCTCCAGAACGAGTTCCTCCGCGAGGAGTTCGGGTTCACCGCCGCCACGATCACCCTCTTCACCATCGCCACCCGGACCCCCGGCGGGCTCGGCATCGTCATCGGCGGCCGCCTCGCCGACACGCGCGGCAAGCGCCTGATCGGCGGCATCGGGATCGCCGGCGGCACGATCTTCACCGCGCTCCAGTTCCTGGCCCCGTCGACCGTCGTGCTGTGGTCGGCCGCCGCCGTCGGCTCGATCGTCGGCGGTCTGTCGGTCCCGGCGCTGGCCGTCTATGGCCCGGAGCTCTTCCCGACGTCGCTGCGCTCCAAGGCCAACGTCGTCATCACCGCGCTCGGCGTGTGCGGCTCGGTCATCGGGCTCGTCGTCGTCGGCCGGCTCGCCGAGCGGTGGTCGCTCGGCCCGGCGATCGCGCTGATGGCCGTCGCGCCCGCGGCCGTCGTCCTGTTGCTGCTCCCCCGCTACCCGGAGACCGCGCACGTCGAGCTCGAGGAGCTGAACCCCGAGGACCGGCTGCCGACGACCTTCCCGGGCCTCGGGGGTTAGAGCGTCGCCACCCAGCCGGCGACGGCCGCGACCACGGCGGCGTCGTCGCGCGGGGCGTGGGGTTCACCGTCGAGCCACACGTGCGTGACCGGACCCGGGATGGCGGCGGCGTGGTGCTCGAGCTCCTCCGGCGTCGCGAACGGGTCCTTCGTGCCCGACACGAACAGCGTCGGGACGGCGATGTCCCCGAAGTGGTCGGTCCGGAGCTGGTCGGGCTTGCCCGGCGGGTGCAGCGGATAGCTCAACAACACGAGCCCGGCGATCGCCTCGCCCTCGGCCGCGAGCAACGAGCACATCCGGCCGCCGAACGACCGGCCGCCGATGAGCAGCTCGGCCGGCTCCACGCCGAGGCGGTCGCCGAAGTCCTCCATCACCTCGCGCAACTGCTCGTGCACCTTGCGGACGGCGCGCGAGCGGATGGTGATGCGCTCGACAGGGAGGTCGAGGCCCTCGTCGAGGGCGACGAGGGTGCGGTTCTCGCGATCGGCGCTCGCGCCGGGGGTCACGACGAACCCGGCCGGGGCGCTCATGACGGGCCGTTCATGGACGAGGGCTCATGACAGCAGGATCCTCCGGGCCTCGGTGAGGTCGTTGATGCGTTGGGCGGCGTCGTCGGTCGCGCCGCCCTGGTCGGGGTGGGCGGCGCGCTCCGCGTCGCGGAAGCGGCGCTGCACGACCTTGCGGTCGGGCAGGTCGTGGTCCCCGTCGCTCGTCCCGTTCATGCCGAGCGTCTGCAACGCCCAGGCGACCGGGTCGTCGTAGATCTCGGCCCGCCACTCCCGACCGGCGTCGAGCCCGGACAGGTGGGCGTACAGGCGGCGGTCGATCGCGCCGCTCCACCGCAGACCCTTGCGGATGGCGTCCATGACGCCGCGACGCGGGCCGGGGTCGAGGTCGCCCGCCGTGTACACGCCGCCCAGCAGCAACTGCAGCCCGGTGCCCTTGTTGTCGAAGTCGACGGCGAGGCCGTCGCGCTCGCGCCGAAGTCGGGCTGAGGACCGGGTGAGGCCGTGGGTGTCGTCCTGGAAGCGATGGCGGATGCGGGGCTGGACGATCCGCTGCCCTTCCTGCACCTGCATCGTGAGCGTCATCATCGACGAGAACATGTCCTCGTCGAGCTCGTCGCGGAAGTGGGCGGCGACGGCGCCGAGCAGGACGCCGCCCGGGCCCGGGGCCGGGTCGACGGGCAGCCGGCTGGGTGCCAGCGCGAGCCGCCTCGTGGGGGCGAAGGGACGCGAGTGGTAGATCGAGAGCTCCGCCAGCGCGTCCATGGAGCAACGCTACCGGTGTCGCGGCGGGGTGCCCGCTCCCGGCCCGGTCACACCAGGGGCCGGACGCGGGCCCGGAGCTGACGGGCCAGACGGGCGATCTCGGCGGGTGGCCCGGCGGCGTGGAAGCAGTCGATCAGCTCGTCGACGACCTCGACGACGCCCTCCCACTCCTTCTCGTCGATGCCGTACGGCGCCCGGTCGCCGATGCGCTCGGCGGCGTCGAGCAGCGCGTTGACGGCGTCGCCGGTCGGGCTCGCCTGCAGCTTGTCGCCGGCGACGAACAGCGCGCCCAGCACCTGGATGTCGGTGTCGTCGCCGTCGTCGGCCTCGGCCGGGATCTCGTCGGGGAAGCGGATCGTGGGCAGCAGGGCGTCGATGCGGGCCTCGTCCTCCTCGTGCACGACGAGCTCGTAGCCGTCGGCCACCCACTCGTGGGGCAACCCCAGCTCGTGCAGGGCGTCGTCGAGGTCGTCGAGCTCGGTGGGCTCCCAGTCGAAGAGCTCGTAGCCGACCTGCTCGCGGTCGTCGTCGAGCGGCGCGCAGTCGTCCAACCCGTCGGCGTCGCCGCCGTCGGGACCGGTGGGATCGGGGTCGAGGCGGCCGAAGGACAGCTCGAGATCGCCGTCGTGGTCGTCCTTGCCGGGGTCGTGCACGCCCGCAGCGTACGGCCGAGCGGCCTAGGCGACGAGCACGGCCTCGAGGCCGGTGCGCTCCTCCACGATCAGGTCGCGCAGGGTCGCGGCCTCGTCGGCGTCGATGCCGAGGCACCCCAGCGCCGCCGTGCGGCCGTCGTCGCTGCACAGCGCATCGGCCGCCGCGACCGCGACCGTCGTCGGCGACGAGTCGTCGTAGGGCTCGTGGTGGTCGGCGACCGCCTCGGCGATCACGTCCGGGACCCGCCAGTCGAGGAGGTGCTCGGCGCCGAGCAGCGCGTGGTCGAGCCCGAAGCGCTCCTTCTCGACCCGGAGCTGGTCGGCGTGGTCGTCGAAGCACTCGTGGAGGGCGCCGTACTCCGACGGATGCGACTGCAGCAGCAGTAGCTCGCCGACGTCGTGCAGCAGGCCGGCCGCGAACGCATCCGACGGGCGGGCGTCGACGCGGGGCGCCAGGATCCGGGCCGCCGCCGCGACCTCCATGGCGTGGACGCGCGTCGTCGCGGCCCGACCGCTGCGATCGAGGAGGGCGGCCGCGCTCGCGATCGCCAGGGTCTGGACCATCGCGGTCCCGACGAGGCCGACGGCCATGTCGAGACGGGAGACCGTCCGCGACAGCCCGAACTGGGCCGAGTTGGCCAGCCCGAGCACCCGGCTCGCCAGGCCGTGGTCCGACGCGACCACCTCGGCGACGGACGCCGCGCTCGACCGGGGGTCGGCGATCGCGTCTATCAGCACGGGCAGCGTGGCGGTCGAGACCGGCGCGGGACGGCGGGTGTTGAGCCCCCCGGTGCGGGTCCCCGCGGTCGGTGCGATGGTGGTTCCGGTCATGCGTTGGCCTCCTGGTCGGCCCTTGCGTTGTCGGCCGCTCCGCAAGGGATCTTGAGCCCCGGCGCGCGGCTACGGTTTGGCGCCATGGCCCAACCCCAGGCACCAGATCGCAACCTCGCCCTCGAGCTGGTCCGTGTGACCGAAGCCGCCGCCCTCGCCGCCAGCCGCTGGATGGGTCGGGGCGACAAGGAGGGCGCCGACGGTGCCGCGGTCGACGCCATGCGTGTTGTGCTCGGGTCGGTGCCGATGGACGGCATCGTCGTCATCGGCGAGGGCGAGAAGGACGAGGCGCCGATGCTCTACAACGGCGAGCTCATCGGCGACGGCAACCCGCCGGCGGTCGACATCGCGGTCGACCCGATCGACGGCACGACCCTGACCGCCCTCGGTCGCGGCGGCGCGATCGCGGTCATCGCCATGGCCGAGCGGGGTTCGATGTTCGACCCCGGGCCCTGCGTCTACATGGAGAAGATCGCGGTGGGTCCCCAGGCGCGCGACGCCATCGACATCACCAAGTCGGTCAGCGACAACCTCGCCGCGGTCGCCGACGCCAAGCGCGAGTCCGTGCGGGACCTCACCGTCGTGATCCTCGACCGCGACCGCCACCACGACCTCATCGCCGAGGTCCGCGACGCCGGCGCCCGCGTCCGCCTCATCCCCGACGGCGACGTGGCCGGCGCCATCTCGACGGCCTGGCCCGACTCGGGCGCCGACATCCTGCTCGGCATCGGCGGCACCCCCGAGGGCGTGATCACCGCGGCCGCCATCAAGGCGATGGGCGGGGCCATGCAGG
>JBHIXO010000163.1:0-8781 GCA_041984725.1 Acidimicrobiales bacterium
GGTCGTGATCACGTCCTCGACGACGAGCACTCGACGCCCCTCGATCGCCGAGCCCTCGGCGAGCTTGGCCGTGCCGTAGGTCTTGGCCTCCTTGCGTACGAACGCCGCCGGCAGGCCGGTGGTCAGCGCGAGCGCGGTCGCCACCGGGACGCCACCGAGCTCGAGTCCGGCCAGCACCTCGGTCTCGGCCGGGACGAGCGGCGCGAGCTGGGCGGCCACGGCCCGCAGCAGGTCGGGATCGGCCTCGAACAGGTACTTGTCGAAGTAGGTCGAGGCCTGCCGACCGGACCGCAACGTGAACGTGCCCTCGAGCCGGCATCGCTCGGCGACCCGCTGGGCGAGCTCGCGATGGGCGTCGGTGTCGGTGTCGGTGTCGGGGAGGTCGACCACGGCCGGATCCTGCCACCCGGGCGCGCCGCTGGCCCGCACCGGGGTGCGGGTCGGCGGGGACTCGGGCTCGGGCGCCCGGGACACGGGGCGTCGGGATCAGGGCGCCCGGCGGGCCGGCGGGGGTTGCTCGCGGTGGTGTTCACCGTGGGGGTCGATGGCCACCCACGCGCCGGTGTCGTCACGGTGCAGCCGCCAGCGGTGCTCGTGGATCAGGCGATGGTGGAAGCGACAGCACAGGGCGCCGTTGTCGACCGACGTGGCCCCGCCCTGGCTGCGCCATTCGAGGTGGTGGACGTCGCAGCGCCGGGGTGGCCGGCGACAGCTCGGGAACACGCAGTGGGCGTCGCGCGCCGCGATGGCCCGCCGCTGGGCGCCGGTGAAGTGCTCGGTGGCGGCGGTGGCGTCGAGCACGCCCGTGGGACCCGAGAACAGCGTCGCGACCAGAGCGGAGTCGCACAGCAGCCGCTCGACCCCACCGCGAGCGAGCCGCCAGCCGTGGTCGGTGCGCGCGGCGTGGCCGGCGAAGAGGTCGGGGTCGTCGAGCGGGAGTTGGTCGCGCGCCAGGGCGCGAACGTCGCAGACGACGTTGACGGTGGCGCCCGAGCGGGCCTTCGTGCGCCGGGCCGGCCGGCGGCGCGGCGCCGCGAGTTGTTCGGCGAGGGCCCGACGCCAGGCGCCGAGGTGATCGAGGTCCACGCCGGCCTCGGCGGCGACGTGTTGCTGACGATGGACGTCATCGGGGGTGATGCCGTCGAACGTGTCGTCCGGATCGAGGTCATCGGGGTCGGTCGGGCCGCCCGGACCACGGAGGGCGTGGTGCGCCAGGTCGTCGAGGGCGTCGGCGCGGCGCTCGGCCAGGGTCCGCCGGTGGGGTGCGTGGGCCGGGTCGGGGTCCTGGATCCAGGCGTCGATGGCAGCGGAGACGGTGGCGAAGGCCGAGGGGGTGAGCTCGCCGTGGAGCTCGCCGCCCCCGAACAGCCGGGGGGTCAGGGTCAGGCGGTGGCCGGGGCCGAGAACCGGTCGGAGGTGCTCGTCGGCCCGTTCGGACCAGTAGGCGACCGCGTGGGCGAAGTCGTCGTCGTCCACGCAGGTGGCCCCGAGGCGGAGCAGGGCATCGAGCGACGGGTCGAGCAGCCGTTGGCGCTCGCGGGTGGCGGCGCGGGCGAGGACGTCGGCTCTTCCCAGCGACAGGGTGCCGCCGAGCACGGCGTCGCCGAACGCCGGGAAGCGGTGGCAGAGGCGGGCGACCCGGGTCAGGCGGTGGGCCTCGACCGGTGACAGCGACGTCGCGCTGCGCAGCCAGGCCGTGGGCGAGTGGGCGCCGGCCGCGACCCAGGCGGACGTGGGCCACAGTGCGACCAGGGCCGCGAGCACCGCCCGGAGCGCGGCCGCCGCGGCCTCGACGACCGCTGCTGCCTCGTCGAGCGCGGCGCGCGCCGTGGCAGCAGCTTCGGCGTCGCAGGCGAGGCGCTCGCTCGGGGTCATGCCTCCAGTGTATCGAACAGGTGTTCGAGCCGCAACTCGTGGTCACGAACGTGTCCCAGGTCTGCCCCACTCGCCTCGAGCATCGCCGGTTGCAGCACGTCCGGAGCGTTCCACACCCGCCGTCACCCCGATCGCGACCTCAGTCGGTGTCGAGGCCGAGGCTGCGACGCATGATCGGGCTCGTGTGCTCGATCATGTCGTCCAGGCTCGGTAGGAGCGCGTCGGCGACCGTGGTGCCGTCGACGCGGGCCAGGAGCACGGCGCGGCGGGCGAGCTCCTTGACGAACGCGGCGGCGGCGCGGTCGGTGCGGGCCACGACCGCGTCGACGATGTCTTCGGGCACGGGCCCGTCGGGCAGGTAGAGGGCGAGCAGGCGCCGGCGGGCGTCGGCGTCCGGGAGGCCGATCTCGACGGCGCTGTCGACGCGCCCGGGACGGGCGGCGAGCGCGGGCTCCAACAGGTCGACGCGGTTGGTGGTGAGGACGAAGATGACGTCGCGGTCAGGGGCGAGGCCGTCCATCTCGTTCAGGAGCTGGAAGAGGAGCGGGTTGTGCTCGCCGCCGGGCAGGCCCCGGTCCATGCCGATGAGGTCGACGTCCTCGATCACGATCATCGCCGGGGCGAGCTCGCGTGCGAGGGAACCGGCCTGCCCGATGGCGTGGAGCGCGGGTCCGGTCAGCAGCAGGACGGTGCGTCCGGGCAGCTCGTTGCACAGGTACATGACCGTGTGGGTCTTGCCGGTTCCCGGCGGACCGAAGAGCAGGAGCCCTCTGCGCAGGTCCTGGCCGGCCTCGCGGAGGGCGGCGGCGTGACGGGACAGCACGACGGTGTGGGACTCGACCGCCTCGAGCACGCCGGGCGCGAGGATGACGTCGTCGCGGGCGAGTCGGGGGACACGGACGAACTCGATCCCGAACTCGCCGTGGCGGCCGTGTCCGAACGACAGGACCTTGCCGCGGAAGACGTTGTGCTCGCGGACGGCCGCCTTGAGGTCGACGAGGAGGCGCGAGGCGACGTCGTCGGCGCCGGCCACGATCTCGACGACCACCTCGGGTTGCATGTGGTGCTGCTCGAACACGAGCACCACGACCGGGACGCCGTCGACTTCGACGAGCAGGATGCCGGTCCGGAAGCACTCGAGATGCTCGTCGACGTCGATCGGGAGCTGGGCGAACTCGACCGGCTGCTCGCCGACGTGGCCGCCGAACCGGCCCGAGGCCAGCGCGACGAGCGAGAAGCCGCCGTAGTTCCCGACGTCGGCGGGGAGCCCCAACAGCGTCCACCCGGCGGGATCGCCGAACAGGTGACGCAATGCGACCTCGATGTTGGCGCGCTCGCTCGCCGGGAACCGCTCGACCACCCCCGGGCACTCCCCGAGACGGTCGCCCAGGTACTCGGTGACGCGGTCGCCGATGCCGCCGGGAAGGGGTGGGAGGGCGGCGCGAAGTCCGTCGAGCGAGGCCACGAGACGCCGGGCCAGGTCGAGGGGGTCGGTGGCGCTCATCGGCGCGGCACCGTAGGCCGAACGGCGGCGATCAGCCCCAGAAGTTGACCGTGATCCAGCGCTGCCCGCCCGGGTCGACCAGGCACGCCGTCGCGGCGTGGCGGAAGGCCGGTTCGTGGATGAGGTCGTGGTGGGGCGGGGACGCCATGAACTCCTCGAAGATCCGGCGGTGATCGCGACCGCGCCCGACGATCTCGCCGAGCACGCGGGCCTCGGGGCGGATCTCGACGATCTGGCGGGCGTAGTCGGGGTTGTGGGCGAGCACCTGGGACTCGACGAGGTGCTGCGTCCACGCCTGGGGCACGGGGCGGATCGCGCCGTCGACCGCGAGCGCGCCGAGGCCGTGGTCGGCCCGCGTCTGCCCGATCCAGGCCAGCATGTCGTGCTCGCACGCGGTGTCCCGCGGTGCGCCCGGTGCGGCCGTCGTCGGCGGTGCCGTGGTCGGCGGTGCCGTCGGGGGCGGCGCGGTCTGGGGCGGCGCGGTCGTCGGTGGTGCGGTCGTCGGCGGCGGAGGAGGTGGCGCCGTGGTCGCCGGCGCGGCCGTGGTCGGTGGCGGGGGAGCGGGTGCCGGCGCGGGGGCGGCCGGTGCGGGCTCGCCCGGCGCGGTGTCTCCCGCCGGTGCGCTCCGGGTGCTCGGCGCCGCCGTCGTCGACAGCGCGACCGGCACCGCAGGGCCGGGGACGACCGGGTCGGTGGTCGTCGACAGCGGCGCGGTGGTCGTCGTGGGCCGCGTCGTCGAGGTCGTGGAGACGCTGGGCCGGTCGGCGGCGTCGCCCGCGACCTGCGTCCGCGAGGTGGCCGGCGTGGCCGCCGCGACCCCGTCGCCGCCGGTGGCGTCGGTCCGGGCGATGGCCAGCGCGAGCGCGGCGACGACCGCCAGTGCGGCGACCCAGACGGCGAGGACGCGGACGGTGGTGGAACCGTGGCGAGGCATGCGCAGAACCGGATGATCCGGCAACGGAAGTCTGGTTCGACGACCGCACGACCGTCACCTGCCGGATGGCGGGGTCGTCCGGCCGATCGGGCCGGTGGCACCGTCGATCGGGCCGGGCCGTGACCGGGCCGCCACACTGGGGAGCATGGCCAAGAACGTCCTCGGCACCGACCTGGAGTCCTGCTCCACCGACCCCATGACCGGCTTCTACCGGGACGGCTGCTGCAACACCGGCGGCGACGACGTCGGTGTCCACACGGTCTGCGCGGTCGTGACCGACGACTTCCTCGAGTTCTCGAAGGCGATGGGCAACGACCTGTCGACCCCGATGCCCCAGTTCGGGTTCGCCGGGCTCCGCGACGGCGACCAGTGGTGCCTGTGCGCGCCGCGCTGGCAGGAGGCGTTCGAGGCCGGCAAGGCACCCCGGGTGGTCTTGGCCGCGACCCACGTCCAGACGCTGGAGTGGTGCCGGCTCGACGACCTGCGCGCCCACGCCGTCGACGGCTGAGCGCCGACCGGCCGTCGCCGGCCGTCTCGAGCGGCCGGTCGTCAGCGGTCGTCGAGGCGGGCGACCAGTTCGGCGGCGATCTCGTCGGACGCGGCGAGGAGTCGCACGGCGCCGCGGGCGGCGATGCCGGCGGCTTCCTCGACGCTCTCGATCTGCTGGCGCAGCGCCGCCACCGCCAGGTGGTTCACGACGCCCTGCACGCTGAGCGCCAGGGCGAGCGGCTGCTCGTCGTCACGGATGGCGCCGGACCGCTGGCCGATCTCGATCTGGCGAACCGTGTCGATGGCGTGCTCGCGCGACGTCTCGCCCATCGGGTCGCTGCCGTCGCCGTCGGCCTCGCGGGCGATGTTGATGATCATCCCGTAGAGCTGCCAGTGCTCGGCCACGAACAGCACCGACGCGTGCACGCCCCGGTAGATGCGCTCGAGCGGCGTGTCGGCCTCGCGGACGGCCTCGGCCTGGGCGACGCGCAGCCGGTCGCGCATGTCGAGGACGATGTCCTTCAGCAGGGCCTGCTTGCTCTCGAAGTACCAGTAGACGAGGCCCTTGGCCACCCCGGCCGCATCGGCGATGTCGACCATGCGGGTGTTCGCGAAGCCACGCTCGGTGAAGAGGCGCTCGGCGTGCTCGAGCAGTTCGGCCTTGCGGTCCTGGCCCTGCCGGGTGAGGACGCGGTCGTCGTCGGCGGCCACGGCGGCGATCGTACCCGCAGCGCCCGCCGCCGACCGACGGAACCTACGCTCCGAGCCCATGGGCATGGACGTGGCGAAGGAGCTGGCCGACCTCGACGCGACCGCGATCGCATCGGCGATCGCGGGCGGTGAGCTGACCGCCGAGGAGGCGGTCGGCGCGGCGATCGCGGCATGCGAGGCCCTGGACCCGGAGCTGAACGCGGTGATCCACCCGGCGTTCGAGCGCGCGCTCGGCCGGGCGTCGCAGGCATCGGGTCCGCTGGCCGGCGTCCCGATGCTGACCAAGGACCTGGTGTGCCGGGAGGACGGCCTGCCGTTCCACGAGGGCTCCCGCTTCCTGCGGGAACTCGGCTGGACGGGCGACGGTGACCAGGACCTCGCCGTCCGCTTCCGCGAGCTCGGCCTGGTGTCGATCGGGCGGACGAACACGCCCGAGTTCGGCATGCGGCCCGTCTGCGAGCCCGAGGCCTACGGCGCCACCCGCAACCCGTGGGACCCGACCCGGACGACCGGCGGGTCGAGCGGCGGCTCGGCGGCCGCGGTGGCGGCGGGCATCGTGCCCGTCGCGCACGCCAACGACGTCGGCGGATCGATCCGCAACCCGGCCTCGATGTGCGGGCTCGTCGGTCTGAAGCCGAGCCGGGGCCGCACGCCGATGGGACCCGACTTCGGCGACGCCATGGGCGGCCTGGCCGAGGAGCTCGTCGTGACCCGGTCGGTGCGCGACACCGCCGCCGTGCTCGCCGCCGTCGCCGTGCCCGAACCGGGGGACTGGCACGCGAGCTGGCCGCTCGCCGACCCGCTCGAAGCGGTGCGGCGCGAGCCCGGGCGTCTGCGCATCGGGTTCAGCGTCGCGGCGCCGGGCGCCGTGGTCGACGCGTCGGTGGCGACCGTGGTGGCCGACGCGGCGGCGACGCTCGCCCGCCTCGGCCACGACGTCGAACCCGCCGCACCCGAGGCGCTCGCCGAGGACATCTCGTCGTTCGCGCTCCCGCACTACGCGGCGGGGACGACGTGGGTCGTCGACCACCACTGGCCCCGCGTCACGGGGCTGGCGATCCCCGCCGACCAGATCGAGCCCGGGACGGCGATGCTGGCCGAGCTCGGTCGCGGTATCACGGCGGCCCAGTTGCTCGAGGCGCGGGAGCTGGCCCAGGCCTGGACCCGCCGGCTCGCGGCGTGGTGGCGGCACCACGACGTCCTCGTCGTGCCGACGTTACCGATGCTCCCGCCGGGCATCGGCACGCGCGACCCCGCCGGCGACACGGAGTTCCTCGCGTTCCTGGCCCCGTTCAACGTCTCCGGCCAGCCCGCGCTCCCGCTCCCGCTCGGCGAGGTCGACGGTCTGCCCGTCGGCGTGCAGTTCGTCGCCGCCCACGGACGCGAGGACCTGCTGCTGTCGTTGGCGGCCCAGTTGGAGACCGAGATGCCCTGGTCGGCCCGGCGGCCCGGCGTCCACGTCGCCACGGCCTGAGGCGAACCCTTGACGCCGGCGCCGCCCGGCGCGATCCTGTCGGAACAGCTCGTGAAGTTCTTCACAAGCGGAGGAGGTGTCCCGTGACCGGGCGCAAGCCGCCGGGCGTGACCTGGCAGACCTGGATCGATCGCCAGATCGAGGAGGGTCGCGAGCGCGGCGCCTTCGACGACCTCCCCGGTGCGGGCCGGCCGATCCGCGGGCTCGACCGGCCCCGCGACGAGTTGTGGTGGGTCCGGGACAAGCTGAAGCGCGAAGGCGTCGAGTACCTGCCGCCGGCGCTCGCCATCCGCAAGGAGGCGGCGGCCGCCGAGCGCCGGGCCGTCGACGCCACGACCGAGGCCGAGGCCCGCGAGATCCTCGAGGACATCAACGCCCGGATCCGGCACCTGAACTCGCACACCGTCGACGGGCCACCGACGACGCTCATGCCCCTCGACGTCGAGGCCACGATCGACCGCTGGCGGGTCGCGCACCCCCACGGCGACGAGGCCGCCCCCGCCCCCGAACCCGCCCCGCCGCCACCCGACTCCCCGTTGCGCTGGGAGCGGATGCTGCGCTGGCTGGGACGGTGACGCCGGCCGTCAGCGGGTGATCGGCTTGTACTTGATGCGGTGGGGCTGGACCGCGTCGGCGCCAAACTCCTTCTTGCGCCACTCCTCGTACTCGGAGAAGTTGCCCTCGAACCACCGCACCACCGACTCGCCCTCGAAGGCGAGCACGTGGGTCGCCAGGCGGTCGAGGAACCAACGGTCGTGGGAGATGACCACGGCGCAGCCCGGGAAGGTCTCGAGCGAGTCCTCGAGGGCGCGCAGCGTGTCGACGTCGAGGTCGTTGGTCGGCTCGTCGAGGAGGATGACGTTGCCGCCCTCCTTGAGCTTCTTGGCGAGCAGGACGCGGTTGCGCTCGCCGCCCGAGAGCACGCCGACCTTCTTCTGCTGGTCGGAGCCCTTGAAGTTGAAGCTGGCGACGTAGGCCCGGCCGTTGATCTCGCGCTTGCCGATCTTGAGGACGTCGACCCCGCCGGTGATCTCCTCGTAGACGGTGCGGTCGTCGTCGAGCACGTCGCGGTCCTGGTCGACGTAGCTCAACTGCACCGTCTTGCCCACCGTGATGTCACCACCGTCGGGCTTCTCGGCACCGGTGATGAGCTTGAACGTCGTCGTCTTGCCCGCGCCGTTGGCGCCGATGACCCCGACGATGCCGGCCGGGGGCAGCTTGAACGTGAGGTCGTCGATCAGCAGGCGGTCGTCGTAGCCCTTGGCGACGTGGTCGAAGTCGATGACCTGGTCGCCGAGGCGGTCGCCGGGCGGGATGGCGATCTCGAGCTTGTCGAGGCGGCCCTCGCCGGCGTCGGCCTGGGCCCGCAACTCCTCGTAGGAGTTGAGGCGCGCCTTGCCCTTGGACTGCTTGGCCTTGGGCGACATGCGGATCCACTCGAGCTCGCGCTGGAGCGTCTCGCGCTTGCGGGAGTCCTGCTTGTCCTCCTGGGCCATCCGCTGCTGCTTCTGCTCGAGCCACCCCGAGTAGTTGCCCTCGTAGGGGTAGCCCCGCCCGCGGTCGAGCTCGAGGATCCAGCCGGCCACGTTGTCGAGGAAGTAGCGGTCGTGGGTGACGGCCACGACGGTGCCCGGGTAGTCCTTCAGCGTCCGTTCGAGCCAGGCCACCGACTCGGCGTCGAGGTGGTTGGTCGGCTCGTCGAGGAGCAGCAGGTCGGGCTTGGAGAGCAGCAGCCGGCACAGCGCGACGCGGCGGCGCTCGCCGCCCGACAGGACGGTGACGTCGGCGTCGCCG
>JBHIXO010000164.1:0-8761 GCA_041984725.1 Acidimicrobiales bacterium
TATGCCACCAGCACCGCCGGTGACGAGCACAACCTTGCCATGCAGGCCGGTTTCCACGCAGGACGGGAGATGTTCCGCTACTTTATGTTCTCAGACTAGCCGCCCACGAAGCGAATGCGCGTAGCGATCACCAGGGGAGTTAGCCCGGCCATCGGGGACTGCGAGCTGACCTTCCTCGAGCGAGAAGCGATTAACATCGAGAACGCGCGGGCCCAGCACAGCCTCTACGAAGGGATCCTCGAGGAGCTCGGCTGCCGGGTCGAGCACCTTGACGAGGAGCTCGAGATTGGCGGGATCGAAGAAGGTGAACAGGCCGGAGTCGTCACTCTGCGTCAGCACGACGACTCCCTCGCCCGTACCGTCTGCCGTATCGAAGTCGACCTCGACGGCGAACCGTGCGGATTGAAAACAGTGGGTGCTGCGTCCCTCGGGACAGGCCGACGAACAGTCACCGACCGGCGCAGCGAGCGCCACGCCGAGCACGTCGGAGATGTCGGCCGAGAGCTGGGCCGTGATCGAACGAACGGCGAGCCTCGGGGCGGCGGTCCAGGCCTGGGCCGGGCGCGGCGGACCGATCGCGGCTGTCGGTATTTGGAGACCGCGCGGCTGGCTCGTCGGCGTAGGTGGCGACGGCCCAGATCCCGCCGCCCGTGGTCGCCGGGGCGGGTGCGGGGCCGGTCGCGGCGACGACGGACCACTCGCTGCCCGCCGAGCGGGCCGCGTACTCGTCGACGTCGAAGGCCTCGAGGTCCTGGGAGAGCATCCATCGGTGGCCGAACGGGTCGACGATCGTGCCGTGGCGTGCGCCGTGGGGCTGGTCCTCCGGCTCGCCGAGCGACGTGGCGCCGGCCGCGACGGCCCGGGCGAAGCGCGCGTCGATGTCGGGCACCGTGAGGTGGATCGCGGTCCCGGTGCCGCCGAGGGTCGTCGGGGACACCACGCCCATGTCGACGTACTCGTCGGACAGCATGAACCGGGCCTCGCCGACGAGGAACTGGGCGTGGCCGATGCGCCCGGCGTCGTCGACGACGCGGAACTCCTCGACGGCGTCGAACGCCGCGACGTACCAGTCGATGGCGGCGGCGGCGTCGCTCGCCGTGAGGTAGGGGACGGCGACGGTGGGGGTCATGGCGGAGCTCCGGGTTCGTCGGGCGGGCAGGTCGATGGTCGGTGGCGGGGGCTCGTCGAGGTCGAGGGCGTCGACGACGCGCCGGCGCAGGTCGCGGGCGAAGCTCGGCCGGGGCGCCCGGCGCTCGTCTGGCAGGGCGAGGCCGTCGAAGGCCGTGGGCGTGGCGTCGTCGTCGGTCATCGATCCTCCTCCCCGGTCGTGGACTCGTAGAGCTCGCGGAAGGCCTTGCGGGCCCGGACGAGCAGGACCTCGGTCGCCCCTTCGGTCCGACCGAGGCACTCGGCGACCTGGCGCACCGGCAGGCCGTCGAGGTAGCGCAGCACGAGGGCGCCGCGGTGGTGGGCGCCGAGACGGTCGAGCGTCTCGTGGGCCCGCAGCCGGTCGAGGCGCACGTCCCACGGGTCCTCGTCGACCTCGGGCTCGTGCTCGACGGCGGCGAGCTTGCGCTGTTCGCGTTCGCGCCGGCGCCAGTGGTCGACGAGCTTGTGGCGGGCGACCCCGATCAGCCAGGCGACCGTGAGGTCGGGCACGGCGCCGCGCTGCACGGCGTCGACCGCGGCGAGGAACGTCTCGCTCGTGAGGTCCTCGGCCACCGAGGCCGACCCGCACCGCGACGCCAGGTACCCGTAGACGTCGGGCAGGGCTGCGTCGTAGAGGGCCACGAGCGCCCGGCGCTGGTCGGGCCGCTCGGCCGTGGCTGTCGAGGTTCCGCTCACCACTCCCCCCATCGTCGGCGCGGCACGAAGTCCTACACCCGTACCGACATGCCGCGCCGCTCCGGACGTCGGCGGTGAGGCGACCGGTGTGCGGACGCGACGAGGGCCCCGGGCTGTTGCCCGGGGCCCTCGTCTCCCTGTGCGATCAGGTGCGCAGGAGTGGGAGGGTCAGCCCTCCTCCTCCACGGCGCCGTCGTCCTCCATGGTGTCGTCCATCGAGTCGTCCTCCATGGAGTCATCCTCCATCGAGTCGTCCTCCATGGTGTCGTCCTCCATGGTGTCGTCCTCGAGGGTCGGGTCGTCGGTCGTGGCGTCGTCCTCCACGATCCCGTCGTCGGTCTCGGCGCCGGTGTCGACGTCCTCGATCGGGTCGTCGCTCGTGGCGTCGTCGTCGTCGCCACAGGCGGCGACGCCGAGCACGAGGGCGGCGGAGAACAGGCCGGCCGTCAGCGAACGGAAGGGCTTGGTGAACATCGGGTACTACCTCCAGGGGGAACGAGACATTGCGATCTCGTTACGTTGTAACAGGGCTGCAGTATTGCCGGAACCGGACGAAGTTCACAAACGACGTGCCGCACGTCACCTGGGTGTGCGGCGTCCGTCCGGTCCGGCGGCGTCATTCCCCCGGAGCGACGAGGGTTCAACCCTCGTCGTCCATGCTCTCCCCGTCGTCCATGGCGTCGTCGTCGGACATCTCGTCGTCCATGGCGTCGTCGTCCATCGAGTCGCCGTCGTGCTCCTCGTCCGACATCGAGTCGTCGTCCATGGAGTCGTCATCCGACATCTCGTCGTCGGACATCGAGTCGTCGTCCATGGAGTCGTCGTCGGACATGGAGTCGTCGTCGTCCATGGAGTCGTCGTCGTCCATGGAGTCGTCGTCGTCCATGGAACCACCGTCCTCCTCGGAGGTCTGGCCGGTGTCGACGGGCTCGGTGTCGTCGTCGTCGCCGCAGGCCGCGACGCCGAACAGCAGGGCGGCGCCGAAGAACGAGCCGAGCAGGCGACGGCGCCAGTGGATTCCGGTGCGGGTGGTCATGGGTTCCTACCTCCAGGGGTCGGGGGGATCCGTGCGGTTGCTGCTGGGCAGTGTCCTGCGCTGCACCGCCCCCGGTCGCACGATCCGCCCCCTTGTCACCGGTTCGTCAGAGGCCTTACGAAGTGCGAACATCCGGGGATGACCACCTGGACCGGTGACGCCTGCTCGCTCGTCGACGCCTTCCGGGCCGGCGAACGAACGCCCGTCGACGAGCTCGAGGCGACCCTGGCCGCCATCGAGGCGAGCGACCTCAACTGCTTCAGCCACGTCGACCCCGACCGCGCCCGCGCCGTCGCCGCCGCGGCCGACGTGTCCCTGCCCTTCGGCGGGGTGCCCACGGGCATCAAGGAGCTCGAGGCCGTGGAGGGATGGCCCCACACCGAGGCCTCGCTCGTCTACCGCGATCGTGTCGCCGGCCACACCGGCGTCGTCGTCGAACGCCTGCTGGCGGGGGGCGGCGCCGTGCCGGTCGGGCTCACCACGGCCAGTGAGTTCGGCGGCCTCAACATCAGCGTCACCAAGCTCAACGGCGTCACCCACAACCCGTGGCGTCACGGGCGCACCGTCGGGGGCTCGTCGGGCGGGTCGGCCGCCGCCGTCGCGGGTGGCCTCGTCAGCCTGGCCACCGGCGGCGACGGCGGGGGCTCGATCCGGATCCCGGCCGGATACACGGGCCTGCTCGGCATGAAGGGCACCTTCGGGCGCACGCCCCGGTCGCCCGACGCCTACATGCGGCCCCACACGGTCGTGCTCGGCAACCTCTCCCGCTCGGTGCGCGACGCCGCCCGCTACTACGACGTCGTCACGGGCCCCCACGGCGCCGACCCCACCAGCCTCCCGAAGCTGCCGAGCTTCGAGGCCGGCCTCGGCACCCACGACCTCGCCGGCGCCCGCGTCGTGGTCGTCCCCGCCCTCGGCGGCGTCACCCTCGAACCCGGTGTCGAGGAACGGGTCGAGGACGCCGCCGCCGCGCTCATCGCCGCCACCGGCATGGTGCGCGTCGACGTTCCGGTCACCCCGCCCAACCTCACGGCCCAGTGGGCGATGGGCAACCTGGCCACCCTCCTCGCCGACCTCGGCGACCGCTGGCCCCGCTGCGCCGGCCAGATGACGGAGGAGGTCGCGCTCGGGCTGCGGCTCGCCACCGGCGTCTACAACCTGCACACGGCGGCCGTCGCCGAGAAGATGCGCGTCGAGGCCAACCAGGCGATGGCTGCCGTGTTCGACGAGGTCGACTTCGTCATCGCGGCCACCAACCCCGGCCCGGCGTTCCCGGCCGAGTGGTCGACGTCGAGCCCGACCGACAGCTTCGTGGAGTGGGCCCAGACCAGCGCGGTCGCCAAGGTCGTCTACCGCGGGCTGCTCGCCGCCGTCCGCACGGTGGCGGGCGTGGCGCCGAGCTTCCCGACGCACCTGCTCGGCACCGTCTCGTCGTGGTTCCCCGACCTGTTGAACATGGGTGCGCTCACCATCATCTCCAACATCTACGGCAACCCCGCCGTGTCGATCCCGTCCGGCACGGTCGACGGCCTCCCCGTCGGGATGCAGGTGCTCACCCGCCACCACGAGGACGCCCGCCTCTTCGACGTGGCCCTCGCCGCCGAGCGGGAGCGCCCCTGGCCCCTCGTCGCCACGCCCGACCCGGCGCACCGGACCCAGCCCGCCTGAGCCCGGCCGACCCAGCCCGCGTCCGCCGCCCGCCCGCCTCCGAGTCGCCCCCGCGCGCGGGGAGCGGGTACCGTGGATCAACGGCTCTCCGAAGGGGAGCCGGTCTCGCGCTCCGGCGCCGGGCCGAGAGTCGTGCTGGGCACGCGCGGGGTACGTGCCCGAGAGAGGATCCGAGATGCCGGCCACGATCGTCGTGGGCACCCAGTGGGGTGACGAGGGCAAGGGACGTTTCGTCGACCTGTTCTCGAAGGAGATGTCGATGGTCGTCCGCTACCAGGGCGGCCACAACGCAGGGCACACGATCGTCGTCGACGGCGAGTCGTTCGCCCTGCAGCTGATCCCGTCGGGGATCCTCTACCCGCACATCACCCCGGTCATCGGCAACGGCGTCGTGGTCGACCCGGGCGTGATGCTGGCCGAGATGGCCATGCTCGAGTCGCGCGGCGTCGACTGCTCGAAGCTGCGGCTGTCGGGGAACGCCCACCTGATCTTCCCCTACCACCAGCTGCTCGACCGCATGACCGAGCGCTGGCTCGGGCGCAACAAGCTGGGCACGACCAAGCGGGGCATCGGCCCGGCCTACGCCGACAAGGCCGCCCGCACCGGCATCCGCGTCCAGGACCTCTACGACGAGAAGATCTTCGTCGAGAAGCTCCGCATCGTCCTGCGCGAGACCAACCCGGTGCTGGCCAAGGTCTACAACCAGCTCCCGGTCGACGAGGACGAGATCGTCGAGACCTACCTCGGCACCTACCGCGACGCCATCGAGCCCTACGTGGCCGACACGATCAACCTCGTCCACGAGGCCCTCGAAGCCGGCCAGCACGTGCTCTTCGAGGGCGCGCAGGCCACGTTCCTCGACCTCGACCACGGCACCTATCCCTACGTGACGTCGTCGAACCCGGTGGCCGGTGGCGCGTGCGTCGGCGCGGGCATCGGTCCCCGCCACGTCGACCGCGTCGTCGGCGTCGGCAAGGCGTACCTCACCCGCGTCGGGTCCGGCCCGTTCCCGACCGAGCTGTTCGACGACCTCGGCGACCGCATCGTCGACGTCGGCCACGAGTACGGCGTGAACACCAAGCGGCGTCGCCGGCCCGGCTGGTTCGACGCCGTGATGATGCGCCACGCCGTCCGGCTCAACTCGCTGTCCGAGCTCGCCATCACCAAACTCGACGTGCTCGACAGCTTCGAGACGATCAAGGTCTGCGTCGCCTACGAGCTCGACGGCCAACGCATCGAGCGCATGCCGGACAACCAGTCGGTGCTGCACAAGTGCGTGCCGATCTACGAGGAGCTCCCCGGCTGGAAGACCGACGTGTCCGGCTCCACCGAGCCCACGCACCTGCCGGCCGCCGCCCGCCGCTACATCGAGTTCCTCGAGGACCAGTGCGGCGTGCCGATCTCCCTCCTCGGCGTCGGCCCCGACCGCGACCAGTACGTCCAGCTCGCCAGCTGACGGTCGGGACGCTCCCGGCACCACCCCCGCAAAATGGTTCTGGGCCCATGATCTGAGCACGGGCACGCATGTGATGGGCCCGGAACGGGTGGTGGCGGCCACCCCGGATGGTTCTGGGCCCATGATCTGAGCACGGGTACGCATCTGATGGGCCCAGAACATTCGAGGTGGGGGCGTCCGGTTCCGGACGTGGGGTGAGGGGCGGGGCCCGGCCCTAGGGTGCGACGCCGTGGTCGAGGTGCAACGAGTCGTCGTCGTCGGATCCGGGGGGCGCGAGCACGCCCTCGCCAGCACCCTCGCCCGGACCGGACCCCGCGGGATCGAGGTCGTGGTGACGCCCGGTAACGCCGGCATCCCCGGCTCGGTCGGGACCGACCCCGAGGCACTCGACGCCGACCTGTTCGTGATCGGGCCCGAGGCCCCGCTCGTGGACGGGATGGCCGACCGACTCCGCGCCCAGGGCAAGCGGGTGTTCGGGCCCGGTGCCGACGGCGCCCGCCTCGAGGGGTCGAAGGCCTACATGAAGGAGGTCGTCGCGGCGGCCGGGGTGCCGACGGCCCGCTACGAGTCCTTCGACGACGCCGACGCGGCGGTCGCGTTCCTCGACGAACTCGACGCCGCGGGCGGCACGGGCTACGTGGTGAAGACCGACGGCCTCGCCGCCGGCAAGGGCGTGTTCGTCACCGATGACCGCGATGCCGCCGCCGCCGACATCCGCGACAAGCTCGCCGGGACCAGCTTCGGCGACGCCGGCCGCCGGGTCGTGGTCGAGGAGCGGATGTCGGGCCCCGAGCTCAGCATCCTCGCCGTGTGCGACGGCCAGCGGGCGGTCGCCCTCGCGCCCGCCCAGGACTTCAAGCGCGTCGGCGACGGCGACGCCGGACCGAACACCGGTGGGATGGGGAGCTACTCGCCCGTGCCGGCGGTCGACGAGACCACCGTGCGCGCCGTGCTCGACGACTTCGTCGGACCGACCCTGGCCGAGCTGCGCCGCCGCGGGATCGACTACCGCGGCACGCTCTACGCCGGGCTCATGCTGACCCCGGCCGGCCCCCGCCTCGTGGAGTACAACGTCCGCTTCGGCGACCCGGAGACCCAGGCCGTGCTGCCCCGGATGACGTCCGACCTCGCCGGCCTGCTCGCCGAGGCCGCCGACGGCCACCTGGTCTCGGAGCCGGCGTTCTCGGGTGATGCGTGCGTCACCGTCGCTCTGGCCGCCGAGCACTACCCGGCCTCGCCCCGCACGGGCGACGTCGTCACCGGGGTCGAGGCCGCCCGGGCGCTCGACGGCGTCGACGTCGTCTTCGCCGGGGTCGGGCCGGGCGACGCGCCGGGCGCCCTCGTCACCGCCGGCGGCCGGGTCCTGTACGTCACCGGCCTGGGCCCGAGCATCGAGGTCGCCCGGGCCCGCGCCTACGACGGCGTCGCCCGCATCTCGTGGCCCGGGATGCACCACCGCACCGACGTCGCGGCCGCCCCCACGACCTGACCCGACGCGACTGGCCTGACCCGGCCGACCTGACCCGACAGGCTCAGCGGTCGCGCAACCGCTCGCCCTTGGCGACGGCCTGGCGGCGCAGGTCCTCGGCGAAGTCGACGAGCCGGCCTCGGAGCGCGAGCGCATCGGCGTCGGTCCCCGCGGCGAGGATGCGGGCCGCCAGCAGGCCGGCGTTGCGGGCGCCGCCGATCGACACGGTGGCCACCGGAATGCCGGCGGGCATCTGCACGATCGACAGCAGCGAGTCCATCCCGTCGAGGTACTGGAGGGGGACCGGGACGCCGACCACCGGCAACGGGGTGACCGAGGCCAGCATCCCGGGCAGGTGCGCGGCCCCGCCGGCACCGGCGATCAGGACCCGCCGGCCCACGTCGGCGGCGGTGCGGCCGTACTCGATCATGGCGTCGGGCATGCGGTGGGCCGAGACGACGTCGGCCTCGTAGCCGACGCCGAGCTCGTCGAGGACGAGGGCGGCCTGCTCCATCACCGGCCAGTCGCTGTCGCTGCCCATGACGAGGCCGACCGGAGGCGTGCCCGCCGGGTTGGGGGCGTCGGTGGTCGTGGTGCTCACGGTTCGTTCGCTCCTCGGAGGGCGGCGGCCGCCCGTCGGGCCCGGGCTCGGGCGTCGTCCAGGTCGTCGCCGCAGACGGTGACGTGACCGATCTTGCGGCCGGGCCGCACGTCCTTGCCGTAGAGGTGGACGCGCAGTGCCGGGTCGGCGGCGAGCAACGGGCCGAGCGCCGGGTGCAGCGGTCCCGGCGCGCCGCCGAGGACGTTGGCCATCACGGTCCACGGCGCCCGGGCGTCGGTCGCCCCGAGGGGCAGGTCGAGGACGGCGCGGAGGTGCTGCTCGAACTGGCTGGTGACCGCACCGTCGATCGTCCAGTGACCGCTGTTGTGGGGCCGCATGGCGAGCTCGTTCACCAGGAACCCGGTGCCACCGTCGGCCGTCTCGACCTGGAACAGTTCGACGGCCAGCACGCCGGTGACGTCGACCTCCTCGGCGATCCGCAGGGCGAGGTCGGTGGCGGCCCGGCGTTCGTCGTCGTCGAGGCCGGGCGCCGGCGCGAGCACCTCGGTGCAGATGCCGTCGACCTGCACGGTCTCGACCAGCGGCCAGGCCCGGGCCTCGCCGCTCGGGCGGCGGGCCACCAGGGTGGACTCCTCGAGCTTCGGCGGCGCGCCGTCGAGGACCACCGTGTCGTCGTCCTCGCTGATCGCGATCACGCGATCGCCGGGCTGGAACACGCGATCGAAC
>JBHIXO010000165.1:0-8756 GCA_041984725.1 Acidimicrobiales bacterium
CTGTCGAGGCTGCGAGTCAGCGGGCCGTCCTTGCCCTCGGGCCGCAGGTCGGTGTCGACGGTGAGCACGCGGGTCGCCGGAGTCGCCCCCTGCAGCAGGCGCAGGACGTGGCCCGCCGCCCGGTCGGCTTCGGCGCGGTCCCGGTCGTCGGCTCCGTCGTGGACGAACACCACGTCGACGTCGGAGCCGTAGCCCAGCTCCGCGCCGCCGACCCGACCGAGACCGACGACGGCGAGCGCCACCCGGGGCTCGGCCAGGCGGAGGGCCGTCTCGAGCACGGCCTCGGCGAGCGCGGTCAGCGCCCAGCCGACGCCCTCACCGTCGATCGCGCCGGCCACGTCGCGCGCGATGACCCCCAACAGGTGGCGACGGTGCCACCGGTGGAGCGCCACCCGCTGGTCGTCGAGCGACGTGCGCCAGCCGACCGTGTGCCACGCGCTGGCGAGGAGGTCGTCGCGGGGCAGCAGGGTGAGCCGGTCGTCGTCGGCCAGCCGTTCGACGAGGTCGGGGTTGGCCACGAGGATGTCGGCAACGGCGGGCGACAGCGTGAGGAGATCGCAGAGTCGGCGGGCGGTCTCGGCCGAGTCGCGGAAGGTGTTGGCGATGCGCTGGGCGCGCTGCTCGGTGTCGGTGAGCCTGCGGAGGCTGAGCAGCCCGAGGTCGGGGTCCGGTCCGTCGGAGAGCCAGTCGAGGATCAGGGGGAGCAGCTGACGCATCAGGCGCGAGCTGCGGGTGAGCCCCGACGCGAGCTCGTCGACGGCCTGGCGCGTGCGCTCGGGCTCCTGGAATCCGAAGGCGGCGAGACGGGCGGCGGTGACCTCGTCCGAGATCGTGCCGACGCCGGCGAACGCGTCGAGGAGCGGACGGAAGTACCAACCCTCGTGTACGCGACGGACGGCCAGCCGGTGCAGCGAGAGGTCGTGGTCGAAGTGGTCGGTCGGGCCGGCCTCGGTGTCGCCGCGGTAGCCGAGGGCCCGGGCCACCCGCCGGCGACCGTCGCGGTCGGCCGGCACCCGGTGGGTCTGGCGCTCGGCCACGACCTGGACGCGGTGCTCGACGTCGCGCAGGAACCGGTAGGCGGCGGCGAGCACGTCGGCTTCGTCGCCCGCGACGTAGCCGCCGGCGGCGAGCGCGTCGAGCGCGGGCAGCGTGGCCCGGATGCGCAGCGCGGGGTCGGCGCCACCGTGCACGAGCTGGAGCAGTTGGACCGAGAACTCGATGTCGCGGATGCCGCCGGGCGCGTGCTTCACGTCGACACCCGGTCCGCCGCCGTGGACCGCCTCGGTGCGCGCCTTCATCCGGCGCACCTCGCGGAGGTCGTCACTGCCGAAGGGTCGGTTCCACAGCGCCCGGGCCGCTGCGGCGTCGAAGGTCGCGCCGATGTCGGATCGGCCGGCGACGGCGCGCGCCTTGAGCAGGGCCTGGAACTCCCACGCCGCGGCCCAGCGCTCCCAGTGGGCCGCATAGCTGTCGACGGTGCGGACGAGCGGCCCGTCTCGACCCTGGGGCCGCAGGTCGACGTCGACGCGCAGGATCGGTCCGGCGATCTCGAGCACCCGCCGTGCCGCGTGCGTGTCGGCGTCGAGGTCGCCGCCCGACACGAACAGCACGTCGACGTCGGACACCGGGTTCAGCTCGGCCGCGCCGAGCTTTCCCATGCCGACCACGGCGAGGTCGTCGGCCCCGGCGAGTTCGAGCGCGGCCGAGAGCGTCCGCTCGGCGAGACCGGTCAGCCCGACCAGCGTGTCGTCGAGGCCCGCCCGGCCCGTGAGGTCGCGGGCCATGATCCGGAGGCGCTCGTGGCGGTGCGACCGCGCCAGCGCCTCGCGGCCCGAGCGGTCGAGGGCCACGGGCTCGTCGAGTGCCGTGAGGACGTGACGGGCCGCGTCGTCCTCGGCGAGCAGGTCGCCGAGGCTGTCGCTCGCGCCGGCGACGACGACGAGGGTCCGGACGGCGTCGTCGGGGAGGTCGGCGAGGGCGGGGCCGATCCGTTCGACGACGATGCGGGCACGACCGACGTCGGCCGCCTCGGCGACGGCCGTGACCACGTCCGTTCCCCACTGGTCGACCGGCACGTCACCAGTGTTCCCCACGCCCCGCCGTTCGTCGGGGCCGTGCCGGCCGCCGAACGCACGACACACCCGTCGTAGGCTTGGTCCCGTGGACCGCCTGCGTGTCGCCGCCTGCCAGCTCGACCCCACCGTCGGCGACCTCGACGGCAACGTCGAGGCCATCCTCGCGATGGTCGAGCGGGCCGAGGCGGCCGGCGCGCAGCTCGCGGTCTTCGGCGAGCTGTCGATCTGCGGCTACCCACCCGAGGACCTGCTGCTCAAGCCCCGCTTCATCGCCGACTGCCGGGCCGCGCTCGACAAGATCGCGGCCCGCACCGGTTCGTGCGCCGTGGTGGTCGGCTTCCCCGACGCGGGCCGCGACCTGCACAACGCTGCGGCGCTGTGTGTCGACGGCCGGGTCGCCACCGTGTACCGGAAGCGCTTCCTGCCGAACTACACCGTCTTCGACGAGCAGCGTTACTTCACGCCGGGCGACGAGCCGGCCACGCTCGTCGACGTCGCCGGCGTGACGGTCGGTCTGTCGATCTGTGAGGACTCCTGGGTGCCGTTCGGGCCCATCGCCGACCAGGCGGCCGCCGGTGCCGAGGTGATGGTGAACATCAACGGCTCGCCGTACCACCGGGGCAAGACCGCCGAGCGCGAACGGATGCTGTGCACGCGCGCGGCCGACGCGTCGACGGCGCTGGTGTGGGTCAACCAGGTCGGCGGGCAGGACGAGCTCGTCTTCGACGGCGGCTCGGTCGTCGTGTCCCCCGACGGCGAGGTCGTCGCCCGCGCCCCGCAGTTCACCGAGCACCTGCTCGTCCACGACCTCGAGTTGCGGCCGATGTGGCGCAAGCGGAGCCTCGACCCCCGGGGCCGGCCCCGCCCGGCGGCGGCGACCGTCGTGACGACCAGCACCGAGCGCGCCCCGGCCGGCGAGCCCGTGGTCGCGGGCGGCCTCGCCCCGCTGCTCGGCGACGAGGAGGAGGTCTACCGGGCCCTCGTCACCGGCACCCGTGACTACGTGGCGAAGAACGGCTTCACCGACGTCGTGCTCGGGCTGTCGGGCGGGATCGACTCGACGCTGTGCACGGTCATCGCCGCCGACGCGCTCGGTCCCGAGCAGGTGCACGCCGTCGCCCTCCCGTCCCGCTACTCGACCGAGCACTCCATCTCCGATTCGGAGGCGTTGTGCGACGCGCTCGGTGTCGAACTGCGCACCATCGCGATCGAGCCCGCGTTCGCGCCGATGCTCGACCTGCTCGCGCCCAGCTTCGCCGGCCACGACCCCGACGTCACCGAGGAGAACCTCCAGGGCCGGATCCGGGCCGCGCTGCTGATGGCCCTGGCCAACAAGTTCCGGCGCTGGCTCGTGCTCATCTGCGGCAACAAGTCCGAGCTCGCCGTCGGCTACACCACGATCTACGGCGTCGACATGGCCGGCGGGTTCGCCCCGATCCGCGACGTGCCCAAGACGCTCGTCTACCGCCTGGCCCGCTGGCGCAACGAGACCGACGCCCTCCCCGGGTCGCCGATCCCGGCCAACGTGCTGACGAAGCCGCCGTCGGCCGAACTGGCACCCGACCAGCTCGACTCCGACAACCTCCCGCCCTACGACGAGCTCGACCCGATCCTCGAGCGCTACGTCGAGCAGGACTGGACCGCGGCCGAACTGGTCGACCACGGCTTCGACGCCGACCTCGTCCGCCGCATCACCCGCCTCGTCGACATCGCCGAGTGGAAGCGGCGGCAGGCCCCCGTCGGGCCGCGCATCTCGCAGAAGGCGTTCGGCAAGGACCGCCGGCTGCCGATCACGAACGGGTACCGGCAGTGACCGCCGCGACCGAGCGGAGCCACGACGCCGTGATCTTCGACTTCTCCGGCGTGATGGTCAGCTCCGCGTTCACCGCCATCGGCAACTTCGCCGCCGACCACTCGATGAGCGAGGACGAGTTCATCGAGTACCTGCTCGGGCCGTACGCCGAGGACACCGACCATGCCTGGCACCGCGCCGAGCGGGGGGAGATCGGCATCCTCGACTGGGTGACCGACACGATGGCCCGCGCCGAGGCCGACGGCATCGGCCTCGACCTGTCGTTCATGGCCAAGACCCTCGGCGACCTCGAGGTGTACGAGCCGATGGTCGAGTGCGCCCGGTCGCTGCGGGCCGACGGCTACCGCACGTCGCTGCTCACCAACAACATCGCCGAGGGCCGCGACACGTGGCGACCGCTGCTGCCCCTCGACGACCTGTTCGACGACGTCGTCGACTCGTCCGAGGTGGGCATGCGCAAACCCAACCCGGCCATCTACCGGCTCGCGCTCGACCGCCTCGGCGGCATCGACCCCGCCCGCGCCGTCATGCTCGACGACCACCCCGGCAACTGCGCCGGCGCGCGGGTCGCCGGCCTCGCCGCCATCCTCGTCGACGACCCCGCCGTCGCCGTCGACGAACTCCGCGCCCTCCTCGCCGGCTGACCCCACCCCTCCCGGAACTGGCAGGACGAGCGGAACACCGCGGCAGACCACCCCTCCCGGAAGCGTGAGGAATGAGGGGGATCCCGCATGGGCGCGGCGACGTGGCGATGGCCCACTGGGCGACATGTCCTCCGACGTCTCGCTCACCCTCGCTCCCCTCGCCGCCGCGACCCCGCCCGACCGCAACCGCGCCGTCGACCTCTACCGGGCGGCGGCGATGGTCGTCGTCGCCGTCGGGCACTGGCTCGGCATGGTCGTCGTGCTCGACGACGGCGGCCTCGACGGCGGGAACCTGCTCGACTTCGCACCCGAATACTGGTGGGCGACCTGGGTCGGCCAGGTGATGCCGCTGTTCTTCTTCGTCGGCGGGTTCGCCTCGGCCACGTCGTTGCGGTCGAGCGAACGGCGCGGGATCGCACCGGCGGACTGGATCGCCACCCGCCTGCACCGCATGGCGACGCCGGCCGTCGTCCTCGCCGCCGTCTGGGCGGGCGCCCTCGCCATCGGCGCGGCCACCGGCACGCTCGGGATCATCGGCCTGGCGGCGTCCGGCGCGGCCATCCCGCTCTGGTTCCTCGCCAACTACACGATCGACACCGCGCTCGCGCCGTTCACGTTCCGGTGGTTCCGTCGATCGCCGGTCCGGCTGGTCGCGACGCTCGCCACGGTGTTCGCCGCCGCCGAGGTCGCCCGGTTCGCCGACGTCCCGGTCGTCCCCCAGGTCAACTGGGTGATCGGGTGGCTGGGCTTCCAGGTGGCCGGCTTCGCCTGGCAGGACGGACGTCTGCCCGAGGGCCGGCGCCTCGTCACGCTCGCCGGTGCGACCTGGGCGACGGCGATCGCGACCGTCACGCTCGGCCCATGGCCGGCCGTGATGCTGCACCACGGCGGCCTCGACCACAGCCCGACCCACCCGCCGAGCACGGCGCTGCTGCTCTTCGGGTTCGCCTACTCGTTCACGGCGGCCGCCGGCGCGCCGGCGGTCACCCGGTGGCTCGAGCGTTCACGCCGCGCGTGGAGCGTCACGATCGCCGCCAACGGCGTCGCCATGTCGGTGTACCTGTGGCACATGACCGCGGCGATGGTGGTGGCCGGCATCGCCCACGTCGCCGGCGTGCTCCCCACCTCGGCGCCGGGCACCGCCGCCTGGTGGTCGACGAAGCTGCAGTTCCTCGCCGCGAACGTCGTCGCCCTCGTCGCGATCGTGCGGCGGGTCGCGCCCGTCGAGCAGCGGGCATTGCTCGGCGGCGGGGCCCGCTGGCGCCACGGCCTGCCGGCGCTGCTCGTCACCGCGGCGCTGCTGTCGGCGGGCGTGAAGGCGTGGTCGAGCCCGAGCACCGCGACGCTGGCCGCCGGCCTCGCCGTCACGCTCGTCGTGTGGGCGGCTGCGCTCGCGCCGGCCACCCGGACCGTCAGGCCGGAGCGCCGTCCCGTGGCCGGATCGCGTGGGTCTCGGTGACGATGCCGCCGCGGACGTGCTGCGTCACGACGACGTGCACCCGGGCGGGGGCCGCCTGCGTCCAGACCTCGTCGGCGATCTCCACGGCCAGGCGTTCGGCGAAGACCTCCCGGTCGCGGAAGCTCCAGAGGTAGAGCTTCAGCGACTTCGACTCGATACAGCGGGCCGCCGGTTCGTACTCGATGCGCACCGACGAGATGTCGGGCTGCCCGGTGACCGGACACAACGAGGTGACCTCGTCGGTCGAGAACACCACCTTCGAGCAACCCTCGGGCGCCGGGAACGTCTCGACGTGGTCGACGGGGCCGCGGTGGTCACGCCCGAGCAGGGTGAGGTCGTCACCGGCGTCGTCGGGTGCGGCGGGAGCGCTCATGCCCGCAGGTTAGGAGTCGTACCCTCGAGCCCGTGGGGGACCCCGTCTTCGGCGCCGCCCGTCCGCTCGACCTGCGGCCCGACGGGCCGCTCGACGCCTTCGCCGTGCTCGACGACCTCGCCGACGCCGCGCAGGTGGCTCACCTCGTCGAGATGGACCACTTCGTGCGCGAGAAGTACGCCTTCCGGCTCCTGTGCATCCGCTACCTGGCGAGCCGTGGTTGGCGGTGGTTCGGCGAGGAGATCGACCACCGCGCCGGCGCCCGGACCGACGAGTACCTCCGCTCGGGCGACGAGACGCTGCTCGACCCGATCGAGGAACCGGACTGGTACACGGCCGGTCCGCTGGCGACCGGACCACCCCGCCCGCACCCGGCCGACGCGCTGGCGCGGTGGCAGCGGCAGCAGGCGGTCTGGGTCCGCGAGCACGCGCCCGGCGCCCGCTGGTTCGGCTTCGACGTCGGCGGCGACGACCACGAGTACCTCCGCCTGGCCAACGCGGCGACGTCCTTCGAGGAGCTCGGCCCCGCGATGGCGTACCGGGAGGAGCGGATGCACGCCCGCGTCGACGCCGTGCTCGACCGGGCGCTCGCCGCCGGGGAGAAGGTGGCACTCCTCGCCGGCAGCATCCACCTCGCCAAGGACGACCTCGGGATCGAAGCGCCGGGCGCCGTCGGCCCCGGCGGCGGCGCCGTCCGCTCGATCGGCCACCACACCACGGCGCGGGTCGACGGTGCCGTGCTCGCCCTCTGGCTGCTCTACGGCCCGGGCCGGACAGCCAGTCCCTGGCTGCCGGCGCCGGGCAGCCTCCACCCGGTCCCCGGCACGGTCAACGAGGGACTGACCGCGGACCACGACCGGCCCGTGCTGCTCCCCGTGCGCCGTCGTGACGACCCGGTCCAGGTGACCCAGATGCACGATCTGGTGCTCACCTGCCGCCTGCACGAACAGGCCGACGCCGTCGTGTTCGCCCCGACGGTCACGCCGCTGTGAGTCCCGTCGTGCGAGATCGTCGAGACGAACCGATGGGTCCATGAAGCCGACCGAGCCGGATCTCACCCTCGCGCACCGGCTGGCGGACGCCGCCGACGCGATCGCGCTGCGCCACTTCGCCGCCGGAGACACCGCCTGGCGAGCCAAGAGCGACGGCAGTCCCGTCAGCGCTGCCGACGAGCAGATCGAGCTCGCCCTGCGAACTCGGATCCAGCTCGAGTGTCCCGGCGATGCAGTCCTCGGCGAGGAGTTCGGCAGCAGCGGCGCCGGACGCCGGCGATGGATCATCGATGCCATCGACGGCACGGCCAGCTTCCTGGCCGGCGAACCGGAGTGGAGCACGCTGATCGCCCTCGAGGAATCCGGAGCCATCACCCTCGGGCTCGTCACCGCCCCCGCCCTGCAGCGCCGCTGGTGGGCCGGGCGCGGAACCGGCGCATGGACGCGTTCGACCGCCCACACCCCGTTCGGTGGCAGCGAGCCGCTGGTGATCAGCGGTGCCGGACTCCTCGCCGAGGCGAGCATCGGCATCTGGCCCCCGCCCCTGCGCCTGAACCCGGCCGACACCGTCCTCGCGTCACGCATCGCCGGCTCGGCCCGCACGACTCGCCCGGCGCTGAACTGGGCCGACCCGACTCCGACACGCGACGCGACCCGCAAACCCTCCTTCGGCAGCGGCACGTGCCACGGCGCCCTGCTCGTCGCCACTGGGCAACTCGACGCGTTCCTCCTCCTCGGAGCGGGACCATGGGACATCGCACCGCTCGTACCGATCATCGAGGAGGCCGGCGGCAGCTACGACGACCTCACCATCGATCCCGGATACGGGACCGTGTCCGCGCTCTTCACCAACCAGGCGCTGCGCCGCCAGATCATCGACGCCGCGGGCCACACGTCCTGATCGTTTCCATGCCCGTGCGATCGCGCTCCTCGACGGTCCTCGGGGAGTTGTCGCTCCGACGTGGCGCATCCCGGCCCGCCGTCGGCGCCGCCACCCCGATGTGCGGAGCCGGGACCGGGGCAGCTCCGTCCTACGACGACGACCCGCCCGACGCGGCCGTCACCGCGCCCAGACCCAGGTAGACGGCGCCGCTGCCGAGGCGGAGCCGGCGGCGGGCGACGGCCGACCGGCGCAGCCACCGGCCGACGGCGGAGCCGGCGAGGGCGTAGGCACCGTCGCTCACCAGACCGAGCACGACGAACACGCCGGAGAGGACGAGCAACTGCACGGTCGCGGACGCGCCGGCGGGGTCGACGAACTGGGGCACGAAGGCGAGGAAGAAGACCGCGGTCTTGGGGTTGAGCGCGTTGACGAGGAACCCGTCGGCGAAGACCCGGCGCAGCGAACGCGGGCGCACCGCGGGTCCGTCGACCGCGTCGCCGGCGCGGTCGCGCAGCGT
>JBHIXO010000166.1:0-8735 GCA_041984725.1 Acidimicrobiales bacterium
GTACGCGGCGCCGGCGAGCTTCACCGCGGTGAACGCGGTGGCCGATGTCGCGACCACGGCGGACAGGCCGACGAGCGCGGCACCGACGTGGACGAAGGTGCCGGCGTGGATGCCGAGGACCGAGACGACGCCGGCGCGGCGACCCTGCACGGCGCTGCGGGTGACGATGTAGAGCACCGCGGGTCCGGGCACGACGAGCAGGAGCAGGGTCGCACCCGAGAACAGGGCGAGCGACGATGCGGAGGGCACGGCCGGAGGCTACGACCGACCGGCCGGGTCGGCCCGACCGGTTCCCGCACCGCTGCTCAGTCGCCCGTGTAGACGCACCCGCTCGTGCAGGTCTCGCGGACCTCGATCGCGACCAGGCCGGGCAGGTCGTCGACGATCCGGTCCCAGAGCCACACCGCGACGAGCTCGCTGGTCGGGTTGTCGAGTCCCTCGACGTCGTTGAGGCACCGGTGGTCGAGACGGTCGACCACGGGCTCGACCACCGCCTTCACGTCGGCGAAGTCCATCACCCATCCGGTCTCGTCGCCGACGGGGCCTTCGATCGTGACCCGCCCGCGGAAGCTGTGGCCGTGGAGCCGGCGGCACTTGTGGTCGTCGGGCACGTGGGGCAGCCAGTGCGCCGCCTCGAACCCGAACTCCCGGAACAGCTGCATCTCAGATCAGCGGCTCGGGATCGCGGGTGAAGCGGGGCGAGAGGTGCGCGGTGTCGTTCCACGTGCGCACGATCCACCGGTCGCCGGTGACGACGAGGTGCGTGATGCCGCAGTTGTCGGACCCGCCGAAGGTGAAGCCCCGGGCGCCGGTGGCGTCGGCCACGATCTGGCCGATCACGCCGCCGTGCGTGAAGACGGCGACCGTGCGGTCGGCGTGGGTCGCGGCGATGCGCTCGAGCGCGCCGCGGATGCGTCCACCGAAGGCCTCGTTCGACTCGGCGTTGGGGATGACGTCCCAGCGCTGCTCGGCGTACATCCGCAGCGCGACCGGGTCCTGGTCGGCGATCTTCTTGCGGAACAGCCCACCCTCCCAGTCGCCGAGGTGCACCTCCCGCAGGTCGGGTTCGACGACCGGGTCGACCCCGAGGTGGTCGACGAGCACCTGCGCGGTCTGGCGGGTGCGCTGGAGGGTCGTGACGTAGACGGCGGCGAAGTCCTCGCCGGACGCGATGAGGCGCTCGCAGGCGAGCCGGGCCTGCTCGACGCCGTCGGGTTCGTGCAGGGGCGGGTCGCCCTGCCCGTCGACGAGGTCGAAGGGGCGGTCGGGGTCGGCGGGCGCCGACTCGCCGTGACGGACCAGGATCACCTCGCACGCCCCGGGGGGACGCACGAAGCGGGACTGGCGGAACTGCTGCTTGGGGGTGGGTACCTCGGCCACGGCGGCCGAGGTTAGGTGGCGGTCAGCGCATCGAGGACCGGTGCGGCGCGGGGTCGGGCGTGCCGTAGTGGTCGTGGAGGCGCTCCATGTCGACGCCCACGGGCTCGATGTGGGGGTCGACCTTCGGTGCGTGGCGCACCTCGTCGCGCGGGTGGTCGCTGACGTAGAACTCGCCACGGGAGTGCACGTCGGCGCTCGGCACCAACCGGGTGGCGAACCACCCCGTGCGGACGGCGAGCCAGCACTGGTCGGGCTCGGCGACGGGGTCGCCGCCGACGACGTCGACGATCTCCCCGATCTCGTCCCCCTGGCGGTCGTAGAGGGTGTGGCCGGTCATCGTGGTGTGCATCTCGGACTCCTCGGTGGAAGCCCGCCCTCCGGCCATTATGACGATTCGATGACGAAATGTCACCCCCTTGCAACAGCCCGGGTCCGGGGGCTCGTCTAGAAGGGGACCATGGCGTCGAAGACCATGCCGCGTCCCGGTCTCGTCGAACACCTGCGGCTGGCCTCGCGGGCGAGCGACATGGCCTGGACCCTCGAGCGGATGTACGAGCGCTTCGGACCCGTAGCCGACGTCGGCTACCGCATCCCGTTCCGGGTCACCTACCTGATGGGCACCGAGGCCAACCGGACGATCCTCGCCGACCGGCCCGAGAACTTCCTGTGGGGTGAGGCGCTGCGGCTGCTGAAGGTGGTCAACGGACCCACCGCGCTCGTGCTCTCCGACGGCGACGACCATCGCCGGCGGCGCCGCCTCGTCCAGCCCGCGTTCACCCGACGCCGCGTCGATGCCCAGCTCGGCCTGGCGGTCGCCGAGATCGACGCCGTGCTCGACCACTGGACTCCGGGTCGCCGCTTCGACGCGTACTCCGAGCTGCGGGAAGCCGTGCGCCGCATCGCCGTCCGCGCCCTCTTCGGCGAACAGCTCGGCGACGTCGCCGACCGCATCGGCGAGGCCCTCGAACCCGCGCTGCGGTACGTCGGACGTACGCCGCTCACCCGCATCGACCTCGACCTCCCGTTCCTGCCCTATCGGGGCGCGGTCCGGGCCCGACAGGCGGTGGACGAGATCGTCCGCACCGAGATCGCCCGGCGCCGCGCCGAGGGCGTCGACGCCGACGCCAGCCCCGACACCCTGTCCGCGCTGCTGGCCGCCGAGACCGACGACGCGCTCACCGACGACGAGATCTGCGACCAGGTCCGCAGCCTGATCGCCGCCGGCTACGACACGACCTCGTCGTCGGCGGCGTGGATCGTGCACGCGCTCGGCACCGAACCCCAGGTCCTCGCCGCGCTGCGCGAGCAGGTCCGCGACACGATCGGCGACCGCGCCCCGGCGCTCGACGACCTGCGGGCCATGCCGCTCGTCGACGGCGTCGTCCGCGAGACCCTCCGCCTCCGCCCTCCCGGCGTGGTGAGCGCCCGCATCGCCATCGACGACTTCGAGGTCTACGGCCACACGGTCCCGGCCGGCAGCTGGGTGATGTACTCGCCCTACATCACCCACCGGCTGCCGTCGTGGGGCGACCCCGAGCGGTTCCGACCCGACCGCTGGGACGCGGACGGCAGCGGCGAGCCCGAGCCGTACGCCTACGTGCCCTTCGGCGGCGGCTACCGCAAGTGCATCGGCTTCGCCCTCGCCACGCTCGAGCTCCAGGTCCTCACGACCCGCCTCGCCCAGCGCACCCACTGGACCCTCGACGACCCCGACGTGCAGGGCGCCGGCATCGCCAACTACGCGCCGAAGGGCGGGCTGCCCATCACGGTCGTCTCCGGCTGATCAGCGGATGCCGATGACCTTGTGGGTCTGGAGGCTGAGCCGCCAACGGGGGTGGTCGAGGCAGTACGCCGTGGCGGCGGCCGTGTTGGCGGCGAGGTCGGGGCCGTCCATCGGCGAGAGCAGGAAGTGGTCGACGTCGAGGTGTTCGAGGTCGGCCGGCTCGATGCCCGCCTGGGGGTAGACGAGCTTGCACTCGTCGGCCCGGGTGACCACGAGCTCGGTCCCGGCCTTCGGGCTGACGCACACCCAGTCGAGGCCGGCGGGGAGCGGCAGCGTGCCGTTCGTCTCGATCGCGACCTCGAAGCCGCGGTCGTGGAGCGCGACCACGAGATCGTCGTCGAGCTGCAGCGCGGGCTCGCCGCCCGTGCAGACGACGAAGCGGTGATCGGCGCCCGGGCCCCACAGCGCCGCCACGTGGTCGGCGAGGTGGCCCGCGCCCCGGAACAGGCCGCCGCCGTCGCCGTCGGTGCCCACGAACTCGGTGTCGCAGAAGCGGCAGACCGCGGTGGCTCGGTCGCGCTCGTGCCCCGACCAGAGGTTGCAACGTGCGAAGCGCAGGAACACGGCGGCCCGGCCGGCCTGGCGCCCCTCGCCCTGCAGCGTGCGGAACGCCTCCTTGACGGCGTAGGTCGTCACGGCGTCCGCCTCACGCGTACACGGTGGGGTCGACGACGCCGGCACCGGCGAAGCCCCGGCGACGCAGGATGCACGCGTCGCAGTCGCCACAGGCGAGCGGGGCGTCGGGCGGGCCCGAGGGGTCGTAGCAGGTGACGGTGAGGCCGTAGTCGACGCCGAGCGCCGTCCCGCGCGTCACGATCTCGGCCTTGGTCAGCTCGACCAGCGGTGTCCGGATCCGGTAGCCGTCGCCCTCGACCCCGGCGCGGGTGCCGGCATTGGCGGCCGCCTCGAACGCGGCGACGAACTCGGGGCGGCAGTCGGGGTAGCCCGAGTGGTCGACCGCGTTGACCCCGATGAAGATCTCGGGCGCGGCGAGCACCTCGGCCCAGGCGAGGGCGAAGGCGAGGAAGACCGTGTTGCGGGCCGGGACGTAGGTGGCCGGGATGCCGGTACCGATCTCGGCGTCGGTGCGACCCTTGGCGATCTCGCCGTCGCCCGTGAGCGCCGACCCGCCGAACGCGGCGAGGTCGATGTCGACGACGCGGTGCTCGGACGCGCCGATCGCCGCGGCCACCCGGGATGCGGCCGCGAGCTCGTGGGTGTGGCGCTGGCCGTACCGGAAGCTCAGGGCGTACGCGTCCCGACCCTCGGCGCGCGCGATGGCGAGGCACGTCGCCGAGTCGAGACCGCCCGACAGGAGCACCACGGCACGAGTGTCCACACGTGCACGCTACGACCGGGGCCGGGGCGATCGGGCACGGACCGGCCACGCGACGGCGGGCGTCAGGGTCCGTACAGATGTGGGACCATGGGGCGCGTGAAGCAGATCACGGCGATCATCAAGCCCTTCAAGCTCGGCGACGTGAAGGACGCGCTCCGCGACCGCGGCGTCCAGGGCATGACGGTCACCGAGGTCCAGGGGTTCGGCCGCCAGGCCGGGCACACCGAGGTGTACCGGGGGGCCGAGTACCGGGTCGAGTTCGTGCCCAAGGTCAAGCTCGAGGTCGTCGTGTCCGCCGCCGAGGCCGACCGCATCGTCGACCTCATCGCCGACACGGCCCGCACCGGCTCGATCGGTGACGGCAAGATCTGGGTCACCGACCTCGACGCCGTCGTGCGCATCCGCACCGGCGAACGCAACGACGACGCCATCTGACGCGCGTCTTTCGGGTCCGGACGCGGGCCTCCGAGGCGGCATTTACAGTGCCGAAACATCGGGGACCCCGGGCGGACACACGCTGACGCCAACCTGTCTCCGGTCTGGGCGACACCTGTCGTCCGGTGCGCTTCGAGATGGGAGAGACCCCGATGACAGGTGGCGACGCGTGGCTGCTGGCATCCACGGCCCTGGTGCTGTTCATGGTGCCGGGACTGGCCTTGTTCTACGGCGGCATGGTGCGTTCGAAGAACGTGCTCAACATGCTGCTGATGAACCTGTACTGCGCGGCGGTCGTGCCGCTCGTGTGGGTGCTGTACGGGGCGTCGGTCTCGGGCGCCGGCTCGAGCGGCTTCATCGGCGGCTTCGACAACGTGGGCCTCAAGGGCCTCGACGGCGCCGGCCTCCTCGGCACCGCGTTCCTCATGACCTTCGCCGTCATCACGCCCGCCCTCATCTCCGGGGCCGTGGCCGACCGCCTGAAGTTCGCGACGTGGGCCGTGTTCGTGCCGATCTGGGTGACCATCGTCTACCTGCCCGTCGTGTACTGGATCTACGGCCTCGACGCCGAGACCGGTGAGTTGATCGGCTGGCTCGGCGAGCGCGGCTCGCTCGACTTCGCCGGCGGCACCGCCATCCACATCAACGCCGGCGTCGCCGCCCTCGCCATGGTCCTCGTGCTCGGCAAGCGCTCGGGCTGGCCCTCGACCCCGATGCCGCCGCACAACCTCCCGCTCGTGCTGCTCGGCACCGGCATCCTGTGGTTCGGCTGGTTCGGCTTCAACTCCGGCGGCACCGGCTTCGGCGGCGGCAACGCCGCCCTCGGCGCCACCGCGCTGATGAACACCTTCCTCGCCGCCGCCACCGGCATGTTCGCCTGGCTCCTCGTCGAGCGGGTCAAGGACGGTCACTTCACCGTGCTCGGCGCCTGTTCGGGCGTGGTCGCCGGCCTCGTCGCCATCACGCCGGCCGCCGCCATCGTCGGCGGGCTCGCCGGCATCGTGTTCGGTGCCGTCGCCGGCGTGTGCTGCTACCTCGCCATCCAGTTGAAGTACCGCCTCGGCTACGACGACAGCCTCGACGTCGTGGGCGTCCACATGGTCGGCGGCATCGTCGGCGGCATCCTCATCGGCTTCTTCGCCGACACCTCCATCATCGGCCAGGGCGACCCCGAGGCCTACGAGGAGGGGCTGTTCTTCGGCGGCGGCGCCGACCTGCTCGTCGAGCAGGTCGTGTCGATCGTCGCCGTCCTCGTCTTCAGCTTCGTCGTGACCTTCGCCCTCGCCAAGATCCTCGACGCCGTCATGGGGCTCCGGGTCGTCGACGCCGACGAGACCGCCGGCCTCGACCGCGCCGAGCACGCCGAGACCGCCTACGGCACCGACGTCACCGCCTGACCCCTTCGTTCCGGGCCCCGATCCTGAGCACCCGCGCTCAGGAGGCGTACCCAGAACGACGAGCCATCTCGTTCCGGGCCCCGATCCTGAGCACCCGCGCTCAGGAGGCGTACCCAGAACGACGAGCCATCTCGTTCCGGGCCCCGATCCTGAGCACCTGCGCTCGGATCCGGGGCCCAGAACCGGTCCGGAACGGGTGACGGGGCGAGGGCGTAGGGTCCCGCGCCATGCGTGCAGTGCTGTGCAAGGAGTTCGGTCCGCCCGAGTCGCTGGTCGTCGAGGAGGTGCCCGATCCCCAGCCCGGCCCGGGCCAGGTCGTGGTCGACGTCGCCGGCTGCGGCGTCAACTACCCCGACGTCCTGCTGCTGAAGAACGAGTACCAGTTCAAGCCGACCCTGCCCTTCTCCCCCGGCGGTGAGATCTCCGGCACCGTCTCGGCCGTGTCCGACGACGTGACCGACGTCGCCGTCGGCGACCGCATCCTCGCCTCGGCCGGCGCGTGGGGTGGCATGGCCGAGAAGATCGCCGTCCCGGCGGCGGGGCTCCTGCCCGTGCCCGACGGCCTCGACCTCGTCGCCGCCGCCGGCCTCCTCGTCGCCCACGGCACGTCGCACTACGCGCTGCGCGACCGGGGCGACCTCGCCGAGGGCGAGACGTTGCTGGTGCTCGGGGCGGCGGGCGGCGTCGGTCTGGCCGCCGTCGAGATCGGCGCCCACCTCGGCGCCCGCGTCATCGCCGCCGCCTCCACCGACGAGAAGCTCGCGCTGTGCCGCGAGTACGGCGCCGCCGAGACGATCAACTACACGACCGAAGACCTCAAGGCCCGGACCAAGGAGCTGACCGACGGCAAGGGTGTCGACGTCTGCTACGACCCGGTGGGCGGCGATCTCGCCGAACTCGCCGTGCGGTCGATGGGCTGGGAGGGCCGCTACCTCGTCATCGGGTTCGCGGCCGGCGACATCCCCCGCATCCCGCTGAACCTCACGCTCCTCAAGAGCTGCGACATCCGCGGCGTCTTCTGGGGTGCCTTCACCATGCGCGACCCCGAGCGCAACGCCGCCAACATCGCCGAGCTCCTCGGATGGGCGGCCGCCGGCGACATCCGCCCGCACATCTCCGCGACCTACCCGCTCGAGCAGGCCGGACAGGCCATCGCCGACCTCGACCAGCGCCGCGCCACCGGCAAGGTCATCGTCACGCCGAACTGACCGCCGGACCGACCGCCGACGACACCGTGACCGCCCTGCTCCTCACGGCCTCGGTCGCGCTCACCGTCGGCCTCGTCGGCACGAGCGCGCTGATCGGCTGGTTCCGGGCCCGCGGCATCGGGCAACCGATCCACACGGCCGTCGTCCAGCATGCGGCCAAGGCGGGGACGCCCTCGATGGGCGGTCTCTCCCTGGTCGTCGCCGCACCCCTCGGCTACGCCGTGGGGCTGGCGGTGCTCGGGCAGGGTCCGACGCGCACGGGCCTCGTCCTGGTCGCCGCGATCGTGGCCGGAGGCGCGGTCGGCGCGCTCGACGACTGGATGAAGCTGACCCGGCGTGCGAACACCTCGGGGCTCAGCGAACGCCAGAAGTCGGTCCTGCTGCTCGCCCTCGGACTGCTCGTCGTCACCCAGTCCCCGGCGGGCAGCGACGTGTGCACCGCACCGTCGATGGCGCGCTGCGCGCAGCTCGCCGACCTCCCGACCCCGGTGTGGCTCCTCTGGGTGCTCGGCGTCATCTGGCTCACGACCAACTCGGTCAACTTCACCGACGGCCTCGACGGCCTGCTCGCCGGGTGCTCGATCGCCCCGCTCGCCCTCGTCTCCGTCGTCGCCTTCTGGCAGTTCCGCCACCCCGACCTCTACCTGGGCTCGGGCGCCGCGCTCGACGTGGCGTTGGTGATGGTCGCGGTCACGGCGGCCTGCGCCGGACTCCTCTGGTGGAGCGCGGCGCCCGCCCAGATCTTCATGGGCGACACCGGGTCGCTCGCCATCGGCACCGCGATCGCCGTCGCGTCGCTGCAGCTCCACATCGACCTGCTCATCCCGGTCTTCGGTGCGGTCTTCGTCGTGGCCGGCCTGTCGAGCTTCGCCCAGCGCACGTGGTTCAAGCTCACCCGACGCTTCCGCCGCGACCACCAGCCCCAACGCCTGCTCCGGATGGCGCCGATCCACCACCACTTCGAGCTCGTGCTGCCCGAGGCGACGGTGGTGGTCCGGTTCTGGATCGTCAGCGCGCTCGCGTCGGCCGCGGCCGGCGCCCTCTTCTACCGGGACGCGCTGCGAGTCCTGGGGTAGGGAGTGCTGGGGTAGCGCGTCCTGGGGTGACGCCTGACCCGTGGACAGGACGCCCGGGGCTGGCTAGCCTCGGGGCGATAGCGACCGTTATCCAGGGGGATCACGTGGCCGACGCCA